>DASVCR010000066.1:0-5124 GCA_036381515.1 Gammaproteobacteria bacterium
TCCGCCCGCTCGGGCTGCTCGCGGGTCCGCCACGCGAGCAGCCGCTCGGCGAGCTCGAAGGAGAGGCTCCGCAGCGGAATTCCCTCCGTCCGGCCGCTCGCGCCGAGGTGCTTCAGTGCGGCCTCGTTGATCAGGCGCACCCGGTCGTCGCCGTCGACGACGACGATGCTCTCGCGCAGGTGCTGGATGATGTAGTCGTTCAGCTCGACGAGGTTCTTCAGGTCGACGCCCCGCTGCTCGGCGAGCGCCTCCGTCTCGACGATCCTCCGCCGAACGATCTGGACGACGGCGGTGATCAGGAACAGCACGATGCCGAGGAGCGCGGCGGCGACGTACTGGTCGAGGTCGGTGACCCCGGTGAGATGCGAGTACGTTTGCTCGCCGAGCAGCGCGAGCGACGTCAGCGCGGCAAAAAAGAACGCGAGCCGGGCGGGCACGAGCAGCGCGACCGCGCCGACCGACACGACGAGCAGCCCGCCGAGCCCGTTCGACATCCCGCCGCTCGCGTGGATCAGCGTGACGACCAGCACGAGGTCCGCCGCGAACACGAACGGTGCCTGGCGCTCGACGTCCGGCCGGCGCTTGTAGAGGCACCACATCTCGACGCAGCCGGCGGCGAGCATCGCGATGAGCGCCTGCCACGCGAGCCGCGGATGCACGGCGCCGACGAGCCGCGGCTCGTCGACGACGATGAAGCCGAGCAGCAGCATCGCCGCGAGCGCGAGGCGGAAGAGGTTCAGCAGCCCGAGGACGCGCCAGCCGAAATCGGCATCGGCCGTGAGGAAGTCCCTGCGGACTTTGAAGGGTTTTTCGGCTACCGCGGCCATGCTGCGCGCATCTTAACCGAACGGGCCGGTCTTCCGCCCCGACTCGGCCGCGATCTTGCGCGTTCTCGCGGGCTTCCGGCCGCCGGAGCCGCCTTTACGGCATCGAGCCCTTTCATGGACAATACCGAACCCTCATGCGAGCCGCTCAACCGTTCAGGTCGCGCTCGAGCCACGATAGAAAAGACGACAAGCTAATGAATCTTCACGAATACCAGTCGAAGGCGCTGTTCGCCGAGTACGGCATCCCAATCCCGAAAGGACGTGTTGCAGCCAGCGAGAAGGAGGCATGCGAGGCGGCCGAGGCGCTCGGCGGCAAGCTCTGGGTCGTCAAGGCGCAGGTGCACGCGGGCGGGCGCGGCAAGGCCGGCGGCGTGAAGCTCGCCCGGTCCGTCGACGAGGTGTCGGCGCACGCGAAGGCGATGCTCGGCAAGCGGCTCGTCACGCACCAGAGCGGGCCGGAGGGGCTGCCGGTCGACCGCGTCTACATCGAGTCGGGGTCGGATATCGCGCGGGAGCTTTATCTCTCCCTCCTCGTCGACCGCTCGGCCGAGCGCATCGCGATCATGGCGTCCGCGGCGGGCGGCATGGACATCGAGGAGGTCGCGGCGAAGACGCCGGAGAAGATTTTCACCGTGCATCTGCATCCGGCGGCCGGCCTCCAGCCGTATCAGACCCGCCGGATCGGCTTCGGGCTCGGGCTCGATCCGAACCAGCAGAAGGAGCTGCACCAGATCCTGACGAAGCTCGTGAAGCTCTTCGTCGAGTGCGACGCGAGCCTCGTCGAGATCAACCCGCTGATCGTCACCGGCGACGGGCACATCGTCGCGCTCGACGCGAAGATCAACATCGAGGACAACGCGCTCTTCCGCCAGCAGCGCCTCGCCGGCATGCGCGACGTCGCGCAGGAGGACGAAAAGGAGCGCCGCGCGCACGAGCACGACCTCAACTACGTCTCGCTCGACGGCAACATCGCGTGCATGGTCAACGGCGCCGGGCTCGCGATGGCGACGATGGACCTGATCAAGCTGCACGGCGGTGAGCCCGCGAACTTCCTCGACGTCGGCGGCGGCGCGACGGCCGAGCGCGTCAAGGAGGCGTTCAACATCATCCTCACGAACGAGAAGGTGAAGGCGATCCTCGTGAACATCTTCGGCGGGATCGTCCGCTGCGACCTGATCGCCGAGGGCGTGATCGCGGCGGTGAAGGAGGCAGAGGTCAAGGTGCCTGTCGTCGTGCGGCTCGAGGGCACGAACGTCGAGAAGGGCAAGCAGATGCTGAAGGAGAGCGGGCTGTCGATCGTGCCGGCGGAGGACTTGAGGGACGCCGCGTCGAAGGTCGTCGCGCTCGCGGGAGGTGCGGCATGAGCATCCTCGTCGGCAAGGACACGAAGGTCATCACGCAGGGCCTGACCGGGCGGCAGGGCACGTTCCACACGCAGCAGTGCCTCGAGTACGGCACGAAGGTCGTCGCGGGCGTCACGCCCGGCCGTGGCGGCAGCGAGCACCTGGGGCTCCCGGTTTACGACACGGTCGGCGAGGCGAAGCGCGAGACGGGCGCGACGGCGAGCATGATCTACGTGCCGGCGCCATTCGCGGCGGACGCGATCCTCGAGGCGGCGGACGCCGGCATCGAGCTGATCGTCTGCATCACCGAGGGCGTGCCGGTGCTCGACATGGTCCGCGTCAAGGAGGTGCTCGCGGACTACCCCGATTGCCGGCTGATCGGCCCGAACTGTCCCGGCATCATCACGCCGGGCGAGTGCAAGATCGGCATCATGCCGGGCGCGATCCACAAGCCGGGCTCGATCGGCATTGTGTCGCGGTCCGGCACGCTGACGTACGAGGCGGTCGGGCAGACGACCGCGCGCGGGCTCGGGCAGACGACGTGCGTCGGCATCGGCGGCGATCCGGTCCGCGGCATGAACTTCATCGACTGCCTGAAGCTCTTCGAGGCGGATCCCGCGACGCGCGGCATCGTGATGATCGGCGAGATCGGCGGCACGGACGAGGAGGCCGCGGCGGAGTACATAGCGGCGCACGTCACGAAGCCGGTCGTCGCGTACATCGCCGGCGTCACGGCGCCGCCGGGCAAGCGGATGGGTCACGCCGGCGCGATCATCTCCGGCGGCAAGGGCACGGCGACCGAGAAGTACGCCGCGCTCGAGAAGGCCGGCGTCACGACGGTGCGCTCGCTCGCCGATCTCGGGCAGGCGATGGCGGACGCGCTTGCGTAGCCCCGACAAAAAAGGTGTCAGACACCATTTTCCCGCTGCGACCTCGAATGAACCGGGTCGGTACTGGGAAAATGGTGTCTGACCCCTTTTTTTCTCGCCGGGGAAATGGTGTCTGACACCTTTTTTCGAAGCGCCCCATGAAAATCGCCCTCGCGCAGCTCAACACCCGCGTCGGCGGCATCGACGAGAACACGCGCAAGGTGCTCGACGCGGCGGCGCACGCCCGCGACACTCTCGGCTGTGAACTGATCGTTTTCCCGGAGCTCACGCTGTCGGGCTACCCGCCCGAGGATCTGCTGCTGCACCGGGGGCTGCGTAAGCGCGTCGAAGCTGCGTTCGAGCGCGTGAGGACGGGCGTCGCCGGCATCGCGATGTATCTCGGCTACCCGGAGTATCAGGGCGACGTCATCTACAACTCGGGCGCGCTGCTCGCGGACGGTAACGTCGTCGCGAAGCACCGCAAGCGCGTGCTGCCGAACTACGGCGTCTTCGACGAGAAGCGGTATTTCCAGCCGGGCATGAAGACGACCGTCGTGAGCGTCGGCGGTGTGCGCTTCGGGCTGATCATCTGCGAGGACGCGTGGGACCCGGAGCCGAGCCGCGCGGCCGCAGAGGCGGGCGCCGAGATTCTGCTCGTGATGAACGGCTCGCCGTACCATGCGCAGCAGCCGAAGGTCCGCGAGGAAGTGCTCGCGCGGCGCGTGCGCGAGAACGGCATCCCGCTTATTTACGTCAATCTCGTCGGCGGCCAGGACGAGCTCGTGTTCGACGGCGGCTCGCTCGCGCTCGATGCCGACGGCAATGTCGTGTTCCGCGCGCCGCTGTTCGAGGAGGGCGTATACACGGTCGATGTCGACGTCGACGGCGGCCGGCCGAGGATTCGTCCAGGCCCGGTTGCACGCGAGCCGAGCCGTGAAGAGAGCGTGTACGGCGCGCTCGTGCTCGGTACGCGCGACTACGTCGAGAAGAACGGCTTCAAGGGCGTCGTGCTCGGCCTGTCCGGCGGCGTGGATTCCGCGCTGGTCCTCGCGATCGCCGTCGACGCGCTCGGCGCGGAGCGCGTGCACGCCGTCATGATGCCGTCGCGTTACACGTCCCAGATGAGCCTCGACGACTCGGCCGCGCAGGCGCGGATGCTCGGCGTGCGCTACGACGTGATGTCGATCGAGCCGATGTTCGAGGCGACGCTCCAGACGCTCGCGAACGTGATCGGCGACCTGCCGCCGGATACGACGGAGGAGAACATCCAGTCACGCTGCCGCGGTCTGTTGCTGATGGCGTTGTCGAACAAGCTCGGCGAGATGCTGCTGTCGACCGGCAATAAGAGCGAGATGGCGGTCGGCTACGCGACGCTCTACGGCGACATGGCGGGCGGCTTCGCGCCGCTCAAGGACTGCAGCAAGACGCTCGTCTACCGTCTCGCGCGCTATCGCAACGGCCTGTCGCCCGCGATCCCCGAGCGGACGATCACGCGGCCGCCGAGCGCGGAGCTTCGCGCGGATCAGAAGGACACGGATTCACTGCCGCCTTACGAGGTGCTCGACCCGATCCTCGAGGCGTTCATCGAGAAGGACTACTCCGTCGAGCAGATCACGGAGCTCGGCTTCGAGCGCGAGACGGTCGTCCGCGTGCTGCAGATGGTGAAGCGCGCGGAGTACAAGCGCCGGCAGGCGCCGCCGGGCGTCCGCGTCAGCAATCGCGCGTTCGGGCGCGATTGGCGCTACCCGATCACGTCCGCCTACTGAAAAATCGGGGTCAGAGCCACTGCTGTCCCATAAGCAGCAGTGAAAAAGGCTTAGTTCACTTCGTTGGGTACAATGGGAGTTACCACACAACCTATTGAACCGAGGAAGGAACTAAGCCTATGGCCCACCATAGTACGGTGTTTGCGCAGCTTCTTAAACTGGTTCCGAGACATCGTTTCGAGCAGCTGGCGCAGAAGCACCATCACGGCCAACGTTTTCGCCGCACATCGCGCTGGTCGCAGTTTGTCGCCCTGGCGATGGGGCAGCTGTCGGGGCGGTGCAGCCTACGTGACATCGTTGAGAATGCCGAGGCTCAAGT
>DASVCR010000067.1:0-9788 GCA_036381515.1 Gammaproteobacteria bacterium
GAAATCCCGAAGAACATCAAAGACAAGTTGAAGATTGTTCCCGTCAAGTGGATCGACGAGGTGATCGCGCTGTCGTTGCAACACGTGCCGAGACCCTTGGAAGGCGACGAAACGAACGTCGTGGATCGCGACAAAACCAAAGCGGAAGAAGGTGAAAAAACCGAAGCAGTATTGCCTCATTAGAGTGATATTGCGCCAAGTTGACACGTCAAAATCGCTGTTGGTATAAGGTTGCGTGCTTCGAAGGTAGTGGGACGGATTCGTCACGGGGGCCGCAGCTTTCGAGGCCCACTTCACAACGTGAATACGACGCGACGCAACTCCAGTCCGCGTCTCGGGTCACGCTAGTTTGCACACCTAACTAATCGCGTAAGGGACGGGAATGAACAAAGCGGAACTGATCGAGGCGGTGGCGAGCGCCGCCAATTTGTCCAAGGCGGATGCAACTCGCGCCGTGGACGCGGTGGTCGATACGATCACGAACGCGTTGAAGAAGGGGCAGCAGGTGTCGGTCGTGGGATTCGGCACTTTCAGTGTGAAGCATCGGGGCGAGCGCAGCGGGCGCAATCCGCGCACGGGCGATACGATCAAGATCGCCGCGAGCAACGTTCCGGGGTTCAAGGCTGGCAAGGCCTTGCGGGATGCCGTAAACTGACGGGCCCTGTCCCGGGGTGCTTAGCTCAGCTGGGAGAGCGTCGCCCTTACAAGGCGAAGGTCGGGGGTTCGATCCCCTCAGCACCCACCAGAGACGAGTCGGAGTGGTAGTTCAGCTGGTTAGAATACCGGCCTGTCACGCCGGGGGTCGCGGGTTCGAGTCCCGTCCACTCCGCCAGTTGTTTTGAAGCAAAGGGCAGATTTCTTTTCCGGCACGCCGGGACAGGATCTGTCCTTTGTTTTTCCGCCCTCGGGGAGGGGGGCCGCGAAAAAGGTGCCCGGCGCCGTTTTCCGAGGGAAAATGGTGTCGGACACCTTTTTCCCGTGACATCCTCCCGCTGGAGGTGTCAGACACCTTTTTCCGGTGAGCCATGCTGCAACGAATACGTGACGGATTCGGCCGTTCGGTCATCGTCGTCCTCCTCGGCCTGATCGCCGTCTCGTTCATTTTCTGGGGCATCGACTTCAACTTCACCGGCCCGAACTACGCGGCGAAGGTTAACGGTGAGGAGATTCCGCTCACCGAGTTCGAGCGCAATCTGCAGGCCGAGCAAAGCAACTTCCTCGAGCTTTACCGGGTCGAGCTCGACGAGCAGATCCGCCGCCAGCTGCGCGCGTCGGTCATCGAGCGGCTCATCAACCAGCGCGCGTTGAGCCAGCGGGTCGAGGAGCTCGGCTACCGCGTGTCGGACGAGCGGCTCGCCGAGTCGGTCCAGTCGATTCCGATGTTCCAGATCGGCGGCGAATTCTCGTTCGACATGCTGAAGAACCAGCTGGCGTACCAGGGCATCTCGGTGGCGGCGTTCGAAGAGATGCAGCGCCAGCAGCTCGAGCTGCTCGATCTGCAGAACGGGATCGTGAACGCGTCGTTCGTGACGCCGGACGAGTACGCGCGTTATGTCGAGCTCCTGAACCAGCGGCGCGAGATCGCATACGCCGCGTTCGAGGTCGCGTCATTCCTCGACGGCGTCGAGATCACGGACGAGCAGGTTGCCGAGCACTATCAGGAGTTCGGCGAGCGCTACATGACCGAGGAGACCGCCGCGATCGAGTACATCGAGCTGCGCCGCGCGGACCTCGCGGAGCAGATCGAGGTCGACGAGGCGGCGCTCAGGGACTACTACGAGCAGCGCCGGGACGAGTTCCGCACCGAGGAGGAGCGCGCCGCGAGCCACATCCTGATCACCCCCGAGGAAGGCGAGACGGACGAGCAGACCCGCGCGCGCGCCGAGGCCCTCGTCGAGCGCATCCGCGGGGGCGAGGATTTCGCCGCGCTCGCGAAGGAGTACTCGGACGATCCCGGCACGGCTTCGGCAGGCGGCAGTCTCGGCTGGATCACGCGCGGCATGCTCGACGCCGCGTTCACGGACGCGCTCTACGCGATGGCCGAGGTCGGCGACGTGTCCGATCCGGTCAAGACCGACTTCGGCTGGCACATCATCCGCTTTGACGACATTCGACCGGGCGAGGAGCGCTCGTTCGAAGAGGTGCGGGATCAGCTCGCCGACGAATACCGTAACGAGCGCGCGGACGATCTCTTCTACGATCAGGCGAACCGGCTCGCCGACGTCGCCTTCGAGGAGTACGACAATCTCGAGCGGGTCGCGTCGATGCTGGGGCTGCCGTTGAAGCGCCTCGACGCGTTCCCGCGCTCCGGCGACCCGGAGGCGTTCCCGAACAGCGCGCCGGTCGTCGACGCCGTGTTCGGTCTGGACGCCGTCGAGGTCGGCGTCAACAGCGACCTGATCGAGCTCGCGGAGGACCACGTGGTCGTCGTGCGCGTCGTCGAGCGGTTCCCGCCGGAGCAGCGCCCCCTCGAAGAGGTGGCGGACGGCATCCGCGAGACGCTGCGGCGCGAGCGCGCCGAGGAGCTCGCGGCCGAGGCCGCCGACGCGTTCGCCGCGGCGCTGCCCGACGAGCTGACGGCGGAGTTTCTCGGCGGCGGCACGGACGCGACGGACGCGTCCGGCGGCGACGAGGCGGGCGCGGATGCCGAAGGCGACGCGTCGGCGGACGGCGAGGAGTCCGCTTCGGCGTCCGCGGACGCCGAAGCCTCGGGCGACGAGGCGTCGTCGCAGCCTGCGGACGGCGCGGGCGCGGACGGCGCGGACGCGGATGTGCCCGCCGCACGGCTCGCCGCCGAGCACGGCGGCACGTGGCACGCGCCGCGCTGGGTGCAGCGCTCGGATACCGAAGTCCCGAGCGAGGTCCTCGCCGCGGCGTTCGATCTCGGCACGCCGCCCGAGGGCGCGCGCCTTCGCGACACCGTCGAGATGGCGAACGGCGACCGCGTGCTGCTCGTGCTGTCCGGGGTCGAGCCCGGCAATCCGAGCGACGTGCCGCTCGATCGCCGTACCGCGATCCAGCAGCAGCTGCTCGAGGCGTCGGCCGGCGGGGAGATCGGCGCGTACGCGTCGTCGGTGCGCCAGCGGGCGAAGGTCGACGTGCCGCCGCAGGTGCTCGAGACGCAGTTCTGACCGGAGCCGCCGACTCGCGCCCGCCGCGGCTGCGGCGCCATGCGCGAAGCCCCCATCATCGCGCAACCATCCGCGCAGCCGACGCGCCGCGCGCGAAATACGCGTCGACCGCTAGCTATTGACTGCTGGTCCGGACTTCGCCGTGAGAAATGCGGGCCCGCTACGCGTCACTCGCGCGTGTCGTCGAAGTGCATCCCGACGATGCTGTACCCCGCGTCGACGTAGAGCACCTGCCCCGTGATGCCGGCGGCCAGGTCCGAGCACAGGAACGCGGCCGCGTTGCCGACGTCTTCGATCGTCACGTTGCGCCGGAGCGGGGAGGCGGCCGCGTTGTGCGCGAGCATTTGCCTCAAGCCCTTGACGCCGGACGCGGCGAGCGTGCGGATCGGCCCGGCCGAGATCGCGTTGACGCGGATGTTGCTCGGTCCGAGATCGAACGCGAGGAAGCGGACGTTCGCCTCGAGGCTCGCCTTCGCAAGACCCATCACGTTGTAGCTCGGCAGCGCACGGACGGCGCCGAGGTAGGACAGCGTCAGCAGCGCGCCGGCGCGCCCCTGCATCAGCGGCTCGGCCCGCTTCGCGAGCGCGGCCAGGCTGTAGCTCGAGACGTCGTGCGCGATGCGAAAGCCTTCGCGGTTCACCGCGTCGATGAAGCGTCCCTCGAGCTGGTCGGCCGGCGCGAACGCGACCGAATGGACGAGGATGTCGAACGCGTCCCAGCGTGCCGCAAGCTGCGCGAAGCACGCGTCGATCTGCGCGTCGTCGGCGACGTCGAGCGGCAGCACGAAGTCGCTGCCGAGCTCCGCGGCGAAGCCGCGCACGCGCTCGGCGAGCTTGTCCGTTTGATATGTGAATGCAAGCTCCGCGCCCTCGCGGTGCATCGCCTTCGCGATGCCCCATGCGATCGAGCGGTTGCTCGCGACGCCGACGATCAAGGCGCGCTTTCCGGCGAGAAAACCCATCGATGTCGATCCTCGTCAGGTGGCCGCGCGCGGCGCCGCGCGACGTCGCGCGCGGCCGCGCGGTCGCGGCGAGGCGTCGTTCGCCTCCGCGACGGCAAAGCCCGAAGTATACGTCGATTTCGCGGGCGGCTCAGGTGCTCTGGTCGAGCACGTTCACGTACATCACGAGCCGGTCGCCGGGATGCAGATAGCGGGACGCCGAGACGTCGCTGTTCCACTCGAGAAGCTGCGCGATCGTGACCCGGAATCGCTGCGCGATCGAGTAGAGCGAATCGCCGCTGCGGACGGTGTAGTTGACGCGGCGGGTCTGTGCTTGTCCGAGCGGACCGGCCACCGCGGCGGACGCCGCGGCCGCGAGCGACGCCGCGGCCGTGACGGGCGACCCGGCGGCCGTGACCGACGCCGCAGCCGTGACCGGCGACGTGCCGCCGCCCACCCAGACGACGAGCTCGCGGCCGACGGCGAGCGTGTCGCCCGGCGCCATGCCGTTCCAGCTCGCGAGCGCGCGGACGTCGACGCCGTAGTGCCGCGAGATCGACCACAGCGACTCGCCGCGCTGCACGCGGTGCACGACGCGCTCGCCGCCGCGCTCGCGGTCGAGCGTGCTCGCGAGGCGCGCGTCCGCGGACAGCGAGTAGTCCGCGAGCGACGCGCTCGCGTGCGGAATCATCAGGTAGTCGCCGGCGCGGATCAGGTTGCCGCGCAGGCCATTCACCTGGCGCAGCACGTCCGGCGTCGTCGAGTAGGCCTGCGCGATCGCGATCAGCGTCTCGCCCTGGCGGATCTGGTGGCGGCTCCAGCTGACGCGCCGCTCGACGGGCAGCTCGGCGATGGCTGCGGCGAAGCGCTCCGCGTGCTCGATCGGGACGAGCATGTGGTGCGGGCCGTCCGGATCCGTCGCCCACCGGTTCACGCCCGGGTTCAGCTGGTAGAGCTCCTCGATCGTGAGGCCCGCGAGCTCGGCCGCGAGCGCCATGTCGATCTGCCCGCCGGTCTCGACGACCGCGACGTAGGGCGCGTTCGGGACCTCGGGCAGCGAGATGCCGTGCTCCTCGGCGTGCGCGATCAGGTCGCGGATCGCGAGGAGGCGCGGCACGTACGTGCGCGTCTCGCGCGGCAGATTGCTCCGGATGCTCCAGAAATCCGCGGGACGGCCCGCGGACTTTGCGCGCGCGAGCGCGCGCGCGACGTTGCCTTCGCCTGAGTTGTAGCCCGCGATGGCGAGCAGCCAGTCGCCGTCGAACATCTCGTGCAGCGACTCGAGGTAGTCGAGCGCGGCGCGGGTCGACTCGACGATGTCGCGCCGTCCGTCGAACCACCAGCTCTGCTTCACGCCGAAGCGCCGCGCCGTGCCCGGAATGATCTGCCACAGCCCGGCGGCGCGCCCATGCGAGTACGCGAACGGATCGAACGCGCTCTCGACGATCGGCAGCAGCGCGAGGTCCGTCGGCATGTCCCGCGCTTCGAGCTGCTCCGCGATGTAGTAGAGGTACGGTCGAGCCCGATTCAGCACGCGCTCGACGTAATCCGGATGCTTTGCGAAGTACTCGAGCTCGCGCTCGAGCGCGGGGTCGTCCGAGCCGGGCAGCGAGAACGACGCGCGCAGCTGCTCGAGCAGATTGTCCGGACGAGGAGGCGGCACGGGCTCGAGCTGGATCTTCGGCACGGGGCGGCGCGGCGGCACGACGTCGAGCGGCGGCGGCACGATCGCGGCCGGGTCGCCGATCACGGCGTCCGCGAGCGGCGAGATCAGCGCGTTCGGGGGCGGGGTCTCGACGGGCCGGGCGATGAACGCCTGGCAGCCCGCGAGCACGGTCGCGGCGGCCAGCGTCGCGGCCACCCGGGGCACCGACGCTCGTCGCGCCATCAGGCGCGCTGGGGCGGTCCATGTGCCCGCGACGATCCCGCCGGCTTCGGCGCATCGCGGTTGCGACAGCGCGCCTCGGCAGGTCGATCGGTGTTCTTGGTGTTGTTCGTCGTGCGTCGACCCGCCGGCGTTCTTCGCGTGCATTGCGCCGAATCGTACGGAACGACCTTCGGGCGGCAAGCGACGTATCTCCCAAATCGAGGAACCAGGCGTGACGCCGGGTTTCCGTACTGTCTCCATTCGGAGACAGTGCGCCGACTCGTGCGCGCACCGAGGGCAGCCCCACCGGCCGCCCGCCGGCCGGCATGAACACTGCTAGAATCAAGATCATGTCCGACAGCGACAGCGCGAACGGCAGGAACGGGACGCTCGGCGACTGGCTCGCGACGCCGCTCGGCCGCCGCTGCCTCGCGAACGAGCAGCGCCTGACGCGCCGCGTGCTCGAGCGCGTCTTCGGCGAGCAGCTCCTGCAGATCGGCAGCTGGGGTGCCCCGAACACGTTCCTGAGGCACGCGAGAACGCAGCGCAAGGCGCTCGTCGACTGGCGTGCCGATTCGGGCGCCGACCTCGTCTGCGATCCTGCCGCGCTCGCGATCGCGTCGGACAGCGTCGATGCGGTCATCCTGCCGCATACGCTCGAGCGGATCCGGTCGCCGCACGCGCTGCTGCGCGAAGTGGACCGCGTGCTGCGCGCGGACGGACAAATCATCGTGTTGAGCTTTGCGCCGACCGGGCCGTGGGGGCTGCGTCATCTGCTGTCGCCCGGCGGCTATCCGGCCGGGCAGAAGCGCATGATCCGCGAAGGCCGACTGCGCGACTGGCTCGAGCTCCTGAGCTTCGAGGTCAGCTCCGCGCGGCGCTATTGCCATACGCTGCCGCTCGAGCAGTTCCGGCAGTTCGGAACGTTCCCGAAGGAAGACTGGGCGCAGCGCTGGCTGCCGATGCTCTCCGGCGGCTACCTGCTGCACGCACAGAAGCGCGTCCATCCGCTGACGCCGATCAGGCCGATGTGGCGGCAGCCGCGCCTCAAGGCCGTCGGCGGGCTCGAGCCCTCGACCCGCGTTTCGCAGCACGTCGCGCGGATCCAGAAGAAGCCCGAGCGAGAGTGAAGGAAGTCGAGGCGTTCACGGACGGGGCTTGCCGCGGCAACCCCGGGCCGGGCGGGTGGGGCGTCGTGCTGCGTCACCGCGGCCGCGTCAAGGAGCTCTGCGGCGGCGATCCGTCGACGACGAACAATCGCATGGAGCTCACGGCGGCGATCCGCGCGCTCGAAGCGCTGAAGGAGCCGTGCCGCGTGCACCTTTACACGGATTCGACGTACCTGAAGAAGGGCGTCACCGAGTGGCTGCCGCAGTGGATCAAGCGCGGCTGGCGCACCGCGGACAAGAAGCCCGTGAAGAACCAGGATCTGTGGACCGAGCTCGATGCGCTCACGAAGCGCCACGATGTCAGCTGGCATTGGGTGCGCGGGCACGCCGGCCACGTCGAGAACGAGCGCGCGGACGCGCTCGCGAATCAGGGGCTCGAGCAGGCGCTCAAGCGCTAGCCGAGGAAATCGGGGTCAGGAAATCGGGGTCAGAGCCCTTTTTTCTCCGTCTAAGGGCTCGGTCTGTTCTACGAAATCGGGGTCAGAGCCCTTTTGCTCGGTCTAAGGGCTCCGGTCTGTTCGAGGAAATCGGCGTCAGAGCCCTTCTACTCAGTCTGAGGGCTCTGAGTCCAACTCCGAAACGGGCACTGACTCCAACTCCGAAATGGGCTCTGACTCCAGCTCCGAAACGGGCTCTGACTCCAGCCCCGAAACGGGCTCTGACTCCAGCTCCGAAACGGGCTCTGACTCCAACTCCGAAATGGGCTCTGAGCCCAACTCCGAAACGGGATCTGACTCCAACTCCGACATGGGCTCTGACCCCAACTCCGAAATGGGCGCTGACGTCGACTCGGAAATGGGCTCTGACCCCAATTTCCCCTGACGTGGCAGACACCATTTTTCAAAGCGAAAAATGGTGTCTGACACAAATTTCCCATCGCTGATCTCGCGCGTTCCCCTTCGTCAAGGCTTTTTATTTCGCGCCGACGCCGGCAATATACCGGTCGCGCACGGACGAGGAACGATGACGAGACAAGTAGTCCTCGACACCGAAACGACCGGGCTCGAGCCCGCCGCGGGGCACCGGATCATCGAGATCGGCTGCGTCGAGCTGATCGACCGGCGCCCGACACGAAGAACCTTCCACCGCTATTTGAATCCGGACCGGGCCGTCGAGGTCGGCGCGCTCGAGGTGCACGGCATCGACGACGAGTTTCTCGCCGAGCAGCCGCGCTTCGCCGACATCGTCGACGAGTTCCTCGATTTCGTGAGCGGCGCCGAGCTCGTGATCCACAACGCCGACTTCGACATCGAGTTCATCAATCACGAGCTCCGGCTTCTCGGCGGCCCGACGCGCGACATCCGCACGCGCTGCGGCGTGCTGGACACGCTCGAGCTCGCGCGCAAGATGCATCCCGGCCAGCGCAACACGCTCGACGCGCTCGCGAAGCGCTACGACGTCGACAACTCGAAGCGCGAGCTGCACGGCGCGCTGCTCGATGCGCAGATCCTCGCCGAGATCTATCTCGCGATGACCGGCGGGCAGGCGAGCCTCCTGCTCGACGGCGACGCCGAGCGCGACGATGCCGAGGTCGTTCTCGCCGTCCGCATCGAGCGCGACGGCCTCGTGCTGCCGGTCGTCACGGCGACGGCCGCGGAGGAGGCGGCGCATTGCGCGTTCCTCGAGAAGATCCGCGGGAAATGCGGCAGAGAGACGCTGTGGGAGCGCGTGCTCGGCATGCCCGACGCACCGCATGCGTCGCAGGTCGCCGGTATCCCCGCTGCGCCGCAGACCGCCGGCGTCCCAGCCGCGCCGGAGGCCGCGGCCCCGGCGGCCGCGCGCGCCGACGCGACGAACCGGCCGAGCGCGCCGGACGACGCGGGCCCCGGGCTCTTCGACGGCGCCGCGGAGTCGGCGCTCGTGCCGGCCTGAAGTCGCTCGACAGCGCTCGTGTCGGCCGGACAGCCGACCGACGGCGCTCGTGTCGGCCCGCGGCCCGTACGACAGCGCAGGCGCCGCCCGTCCGACACCGCGGGCGCCGCGCGTCCGACTGTGCAGGTGCCGCGCGTCCGACGGCGCAGGCGCCGCGCCGACGCCGCTACGGCCCCCCGCTCGCAGGGACGCGAGACAAGCCGGGAAAAAGCCCATACACTCGCGAGCTTCGATGCGTCGCCGCGCGCCGACGGGCGCGGGCCGACGCGCTGCCGCCGCGCGAGCACGAGCGTGCACGAAGACACGCCGCCGCGGCAGAGCAAACGGGCGCGGCCCGTCTTACGGGGAGTTCCACGATTCTTACGGGGATTCCATGGTTTTCGTTGGCAAACGGAGTCGACCAGAGGCCGGTTGAATGAGTGAAGCGAGGACGTTGAGTGCAGCGATGGTCGGGAACTTTCTCGGCCATTCGCCCGATTGGTACAAGCTGACGATCATCGCCTTCCTGGTCGTCAACCCGATCCTTTTCGTGATCAGCCCGTTCCTCGCCGGCTGGGCGCTCGTCGCCGAGTTCATCTTCACGCTCGCGATGGCGCTGCGGTGCTATCCGCTGCAGCCGGGCGGGCTGCTTGCGATCGAGGCCGTCGCGATCGGCATGACTTCGCCCGAGACCGTGTTCATGGAGGCCGAGAACAACTTCGAGGTCATCCTGCTCCTGATCTTCATGGTCGCGGGCGTGTTCTTCCTGAAGGACCTGCTGCTCTTCACGTTCACGAAGCTCCTGATCTCGGTGCGCTCGAAGCTCGCG
>DASVCR010000068.1:0-26864 GCA_036381515.1 Gammaproteobacteria bacterium
GTCGCCTAATACGAGCGGGCCGCCTTCGTGGCCTCGGAGCACGCCCGTCGAGAAGGTCCATGCAGGCTGAAGATTCCGCACGTTGTCGCGGTCGATCTGGTCGAGCGGGCTGTATCGCATGCCGGCGTAGTTTCCGCCCCAGATCGCCCAGTTGCTCTCGTCCTCGGTGAGCCGCTGAACCTCGTCGCTCGCCGCCGCCGTCAGCGGCAGCAGCGCCGCTACAGGCATCACCCAGCTTCTCTTCGTCATGGTCGTCGCCCCCTCGGATGCGTCCCGTATGCTAAGCAGTCAACGTTTTCGAGCTCCTTTCGTCGTTCTCCATATCTTCGTGATGCTGCCGCGACGATGCCTCTTACTCCTCCCGCTGTGCGGCCCCCGCGCGCCCGACGACGCAGCGGCGCTCGGCCCTTTCGATCGCCATCTCGAGCTTCGCGGTCAGCGACTCGGCTCGCTCCGGGTCGCGGAAGATCCCGCCCCGCTCCCCGGCCGTCGAGCGCAGCTGCGCGAACACCTGCGCCTCTGCGAACTCGGCGTAGGTCATGTCCTCGGCGATTCGGTCGATCATGCAGACGCACGGATAGAGCGTGTCGTAGCTCTGCCCGCCCCGCTCGTTCATGCAGGACAGGACGAACTCGACTCGCGCCTGCGTCGGAAAATCGTTCGCCGCGGAAACGCAGGGGAGAAGAAGAAGAGGCAACACTGAAGCAACAGCACGTGACATGTCCTGATCGTAGCACCGAGAAGATGCTCCGGATCGCGATAGCAAAATTTGGAAGCGACCCTGTCGGCGGCGGCGCCCGCCCCGAAACCGCAACGCGCAA
The DNA here is from genome assembly GCA_036381515.1 of Gammaproteobacteria bacterium. GTDB lineage: Bacteria > Pseudomonadota > Gammaproteobacteria > Steroidobacterales > Rariloculaceae > ZC4RG20. The sequence continues at coordinate 822 of DASVCR010000068.1, forward strand.
GCGTCCGCATTGACGAGCGCCTGTGACCCGCGTCACGGCCGCGCGGCGCGGCGGAGGGCAGAGTGCGTCGCACCACCCGAGGAGGGAAGCTCGATGAACAAGTCACTGATGATCGGCATCGTAACGGGCGTCGCGATTGCCACCGCCGGTGGCGTCGCCGCGTACACGTTCCTGGGTCCGGTATCACAGGGCGATCGGCAAGGCAGCGCCGAAGTGATGGACGTGGAACGACCGCTCGACGAGGAAGCGAGCGCGAGCGCGGAACCGGCCGCGACGCCTGCCGTCACGCGAGAGGCCGCAGCGCCTGCCGATGCGCGAGAGGCCGCAGCACCGTCGGTCGCGCGCGAGGCGCCGACGCCCGCGGCACGGCCGACGCCTGCTCCGGCCGCCGCGCCTGCTGCGCCGCAGGAGCGTTGCTGGGACGAGGAGGTCACGGTCACCGAGGCGCCGAAGGATGAGCATCGAATCGGCGGCACGGCCGCGGGCGCCGTCATCGGCGGCGCGATCGGCCGCGAGATCGGCGAGAGCGACTTGAGCACGGCGGTCGGCGCCGCGGCCGGTGCGTTCATCGGCCGGAGGATTCAGGGCCGCGTCCAGGAGAACAACGCCGAGGCGCGCACGACGACGCGGATCGAACGCCGCTGCGAGCCGATCTGATCCGCAAGCCGCGCGTCGGCCCGTCGGCTCGCCCGAGCGAGTAGCGCTCGGGCACCGCCGCGGGCGGTGCGCGGCGCGAAGGCATCTCGTGCTCCGGCGAATGCGCCGCTAGAATCTGCGTCCTTTCTGCCGGCGAGGAGCCTTCCAATGATCGAGACCGAGGCCCTGCGGAAAACATTCGAGACCCGGCAGGGCCGGACGGTGAAAACGGTCGAGGCCGTGCGCGGCGTCGACCTGCACGTGCGCGAAGGCGAGATCTTCGGCTTTCTCGGCCCGAACGGCGCGGGCAAGACAACGACGCTGCGCATGCTCGCGACGCTGATCACGCCGGACGCGGGCCGGGCGTCGATCGCCGGGGCCGACCTGCTGCGCGAGCCCGAGGAGGTCCGCCGCCGCATCGGCTACGTCGCTCAGGGCGGCAGCACGTGGGACGAGGTCACCGCGCGCGAGGAGCTCGTGCTGCAGGCGCGGATGTACGGCCTGTCGAAGGCCGAGGCGCACGCGCGCGCGACGGCCGCGCTCGCCGCGTTCGATCTCACCGAGTACGCCGACCGCAAGTGCAAGACGTACTCCGGCGGGCAGCGTCGGCGCGTCGACATCGCGCTCGGCGTCATCCATGGGCCGAAGGTCCTGTTCCTCGACGAGCCGACGACGGGGCTCGACCCGCAAAGCCGCGCCCGCATGTGGGACGAGATCCGCCGGCTGCGCAGCGACGGGATGACCGTATTCATCACGACGCACTATCTCGAGGAAGCGGACGCGCTCTGCGACCGGATCGCGATCATCGACCACGGCGAGATCGTGGCCGAGGGCACGCCGAAGGCGCTGAAGCGGGAAATTTCCGGAGACGTCGTCTCCGTGACGCTCGCACCGTCGACGGAGCTCGACGACGCCGGCGGCCGCCTCGCCACCGCGGCCGACGCGCTGAGGTCCGAGCCCTACGTGCGCAGGCTGGAGGTTCAGGACGGCGGCATTCGCCTCTTCGTCGAATCGGGCGCGACCGCGATTCCGCACATCGCGCGCGCGCTCGATCAGGCGGGGTTCGCCGTCGATTCGATCGAGATCCACAGGCCGAGCCTCGACGACGTCTTCCTCGCGAAGACGGGCCGTTCCCTGCGGGAGAGCTGAACGATGAAGCTGCTGCGCGATACATGGTTGATCTTCGAGAGGCAGACGCTGCTGCTGATTCGTCAGCCGGTCTGGGTTTTCGTCGGCATCTTTCAGCCCGTGATGTATCTGTTGCTGTTCGCGCCGCTGCTCGCGCCGGCGCTCGAGGGGCCGCTCGGCCTCGAGACCCGCGCCGAGGTGTATCGCGTGTTCGTACCGGGTCTTCTCGTGCTGATCGCGATCTTCGGCGGGTTGTTCCAGGGCTTCGGCCTGATCGCGGAGCTTCGCGCGGGCGTGATCGAGCGCTCGCGCGTGACGCCGGTCAGCCGGCTCGCGCTGCTGCTCGGGCGCTCGCTGCGCGATGCGGTCGTGCTCGTCGTGCAGGCCGCGATCATCACGGTGCTCGCGCTGCCGTTCGGCCTCGTGGTCGGCCTCGGCGACCTGCTCCTCGCCTACCTGATGCTCGCGTTGATCGCGCTGATGACGTCGTCGGTGTCGTACGGCGTCGCGCTGAAGCTCCCTTCCGAGAATGCGCTCGCGCCGCTGATGAACACGGTCGCGCAGCCGGTGTTCCTGCTGTCCGGCATCCTGCTGCCGCTCGCGCTAGCGCCGCAGTGGCTGCAGACGGTCGCCGCGTTCAATCCGTTCTCGTGGGCCGTCGAGGGAACGCGGGCGCTCTTCTCCGGGAACCTCGGCGACGACAGCGTCTGGAAGGGGCTCGGCATCACGGCCGTGCTGACCGCGCTCGCGGTGCTCTGGGCGGCCCGCGCCTTTACACGCAGCGTGCGTTAGGCCGACGCCCGCAAAGCACCGTGACGACCGCGAGGATCCGGCCGGCACACGGAGGACGAAGGGCGCCGCCGCGGTCGCGCGGACCGCGCTTCACCACATGAGGTCGTCCGGCACCTCGAAGCCCTTGTACGCGTCGTCGACGTCGTCCGACGCCGCGCTCGTGGCCGTCGCGAGATTCACGACGGCCTCGGGGTCGCGCTCGCGGATCTTCTCGGCGATCGCCGGCGGCACGAGCGCGAAGCTCTTGCCGTAGCGCGCGATCGCGAGCGAGCCGTCGACGATCTTCCGGCGCTGCTCGTCGGTCACGTAGATCCGCTTGATGCGCCCGCCGTCCTGGAAATGGAACGGGTCGCCGTCGTCGCTCGGCGGAACGCGATGCTGCTCGACGATCTGACGGATCTGCGCCGCGCGCGCCTTCGCCTCGGCCTTCTCGGCCTTACGCCGGTTCAGCTCGCGGTCGCGCTCGGCCTTCTCGGCCCGCGCGCGCTCGGCGGCGCTCGGCGCCGGCGCGGCGGCGGCCCGCTTCGGCTTGCGCGGCTCCGTCCGGCGAGCCGCCTTCTCGGCCTCCCTGACCTGCTTCTCCGTGACGAGGCCGGCCTTCAGTAGCTGGTCGCGAAGCGAACTACTCATGGGACGGAACGGTGAACGTAACGGCTCGGGGCTTGGCGATGCTTTTGTGAGGATACTTTCGTTGATTTCCGCTCGCGTGAAAAGACGCGGATTTCCCTTAGCGCGAGAAGACGCCGTCCATCGGCCGCGGCGCGCTGCTGCGGGTGCGCGGGATGCGTTCCGGGGGGCCGTCGGCGGCGCCACCCGAGGCCGTCCGGCAACGCAGAAGCCGTCGTGCAGCTTTCGGCCGGGACGCCGATCTCGCAGTCGACCGCGCCGCCCGCGCTCGCGTCGGCAACGAGCTCCGGCGGTGCGCCATTCCGAGGCTTCGCCGCCGTACCGCTGCGCCGCGACGGTGCGGCGCGCGTCGATGCCGAGTGGCTGCACGTATGGAAAAGCGCCGTCGCGACAACGTCTTCGCGGCGCCGGGCGATGCGCGTCGAACTGGCACAGGGGTTGCAACGCCGCTGCCCGCAACTCTCGGTATTTCCCGCTGAACTCGGGACTTCAACGGAAATTCGCGCACCGACGACCATGGAGAGGAACCATGGAGAGGAAGGACATGACCCCTGCAGACCGACGCCCGAGCCTCATGGACGAGCTCTACGCCGAAGCGGCCGAATTCCTTACGAGGCCACGAGCCCGCCGTGGGACCCGGGACCCGGACTATGCGGCCGACGGCGCCGAGGCAGGCGAGCCGGCCGGTCGCCCCGTCATCCGGCCTGGTCCGCCGAGCGAGGAACGGCCGCGAGCCTAGGCGGCCGGCCAGAGGTGGCCGCGGCACCGGGCCGCACCGCCGGCCGCTCGACGCTGCGCGGGCGTAGCGTACCCGCGCAGGCGTCCCGTCCGATCAGCTCAAAGCCGGACGCGGAGCGTAAGCGCCGATGCAGATCAAATGAACGGAACCGACGGCGGGCAACAGAGCGATCAGAACGTACTCTCGCCACCACTCTCCGATCGGTCCGTTGCCTCCGATGGAGAGCGAGGAGAACGCGACGAGCGTCCATGCGGCAAGCAGACCGAGCGAGACGATCGTTCCCCTGCCGAGCGCGATTCGTCCGAGCACGATCATTCGAAATGCGACGACGAGACCGATCGGACCGACCGCTGCGGCCGACAGATTGAGCAAGGCGGTCCCGGCCGGCATGACGCCGTTCACGAGCACGGCGACGAGCACTGCGGCGAAGAACGTCAAAGGCACGAAGCAGAGAAGCATCTCGAGGCTCAGCAGCCACCGCGGCAGACGTAAGCTTTCGGCATCCATGACACGCATCCTTTCCAGGCAACTGGCGAGAAAAGCCCCAAGGGCCCATTGAAGTGCGGCGTAATCGCTCGAGATGTACTCGAGCTCGCCGCGCATCGCGTCCGCCCATTCGGAGCGGTGCGCGGGGAGCGCCTTGCTCGTTTGGCGGACGAGCCAGGCGGCAATCGTCCGAGCCATCGTCTCGCGGCGAATCAAGCGCCTGCCTCCCCTAGCCCGCTCGTCGTCGCGGCGAGCTCCGACGTCTGCGCATGCTCGCGCGCGAGCGCCAGGCCCGTCCGCGTGAGGCGGTAAATATGCCGCGGCGGACGCCCTGCCTCGGGCGACTCCTGCCAGCTCGATTCGAGCAAGCCGCGGTCGCAAAGGCGCATCAGTATCGGGTACAGGGTTCCGGACTTGAGCCCGGTCTCCTTCGACAGCTCGTATCCGTGACGCCACTTTGTCGGCTGCACCAGCAGCACGGACAGAAGGGCAACCGTTTGCTTCGAGCACTTACGCTTCTGCATGGCAGAAAGTCTACATATATAGACTTCGACCGCCAGCCGAAAAACGCCGAATTGTGACGTCCGTCTCAGCCGAGCGAGGGCGAGCGGACGTCACGCATGTCGAAGCGTAGTCGCCGGCGCCGTCGCACGCGGACTAAGGCAACGTCCGGCAGGTCATGCGCCGCGCTCGACGCGCCGGCTTCGCTGCATCGTCGGGCCCGCGTCGGCACGGCTCTCGAGGAACGCCCGGAGCGCCTTCGCCGTGTGCGATCGCGAGCGCCGCGACGCGATCCGCTCCGGCGGCCCGGCCGCCACGACGCGGCCGCCCGCGTCGCCGCCCTCGGGGCCGAGGTCGATCAGCCAGTCCGCGTCCGCGAGCACGTCGAGGTTGTGCTCGATCACGACGACGCTGTGCCCGGCGTCGACGAGACGATGCAGCACCCGCGTCAGCTTCTCGACGTCGGCGATGTGCAGCCCGATCGTCGGCTCGTCGAGCACGTAGAGCACGTGCTCGCCGGACGCGCGCACCCGCGCGGCGCCGGGCCGCGCCTTCGCGAGCTCCGTCACGAGCTTCACGCGCTGCGCTTCTCCGCCCGAAAGCGTCGGGCTCGGCTGGCCGAGCGTCAGATACCCGAGACCGACGTCGGAGAGAAGCTCGAGCGCATGCCGCACCTTCGGATGAGCGTCGAAGAACTCGACGGCCTCGTCGACCGTCATCGCGAGCACCTCGCCGATGTTCTTGCCGCGGTACGTCACGTCGAGCGTCTCCGCGTTGAAACGCGCGCCGTTGCAGCGCTCGCACGGCACGCGCACGTCCGGCAGGAAGCTCATCTCGATCTTCTTGAGCCCCTGCCCTTCGCACTCGTCGCAACGCCCTCCGGGGACGTTGAACGAGAAGCGGCTCGCGTCGTAGCCGCGGAGCGCCGCCTCCGTCGTCTGCGCGAAGAGCCGCCGCACGTCGTCCCAGATGCCGACGTACGTCGCGGGGCACGACCTCGGCGTCTTGCCGATCGGCGTCTGATCGACCTCGAGCACGCGATCGATCCGCTCGACGCCTTCGATCGCGTCGCAGCCGACGAGCTCGACGGGACGCTTCCGGCGCGAGCCGCGGGCCGCGAGCAGCCGCTTCAGGTTGTCGCGCAGCACGTGGCGCACGAGCGTGCTCTTGCCGCTGCCGCTCACGCCCGTCACGCAGACGAGCCGCTCGAGCGGCACCGCGACGTCGATGCCCTTCAGGTTGTGGCGGCGCGCGCCGCGGATCACGAGGACGCCGTCGTGCGCGGCGTCGGTCGCGCGTGCCGGCACGGCAGTCGGCCGCCTCGGCATCATCGGGTGGCGAGGCGGGTCCGCGAGCACGCGCCCCGTCGTCGACCGCGGCGCGGCGAGCAGCGCCTCGAGCGGACCGCTCGCGACGACTTCGCCGCCGTGAGTGCCGGCGCCGGGACCGAGGTCGATCACGTGCTCGGCGCGGCGAATCGTCTCCTCGTCGTGCTCGACGACGACGACCGTGTTGCCCTTCGCCGAGAGCGCGGAAATCGTATCGAGCAGGAGCCCGTTGTCGCGCGGGTGGAGGCCGATCGTCGGCTCGTCGAGGATGTAGCAGACGCCGCGCAGGTTCGAGCCGAGCTGCGAGGCGAGGCGGATCCGCTGCGCCTCGCCGCCCGACAGCGTCGGTGCGCCGCGGTCGAGCGTCAGGTAACCGAGACCGACGCGGTCGAGGAACTCGAGCCGGCTCACGAGCTCGGGCAGCACGTCGCGCGCGATCTCGCGCTCGCGACCCTCGAGCCTCAGGCGCTTGAAGTATGCGAGCGCCTCGCGGATCGAATCGGCGCCGAAATCCGAGATCGAGTAGCCGCGGAAGTAGACCGCCTCGGCCTCGCGGTTGAGGCGCCGGCCCTCGCAGACCTCGCAGACCTCGGGCTCGGCGCCGTCGGAGCCGTCGTCGCCACGGCGGCTTCGGCGCCTCGCCGCCGACTTCGCGGCCGGGCGGCCGTTGCCGCCGTCGACGAGCCACGGCTCGTCGACGTCGTCCTCGTCGGCGACCGTCGCGAGCCCGGTGCCGTAGCACGCATCGCACCAGCCGCGGCGCGAGTTGTACGAGAACATGCGCGGGTCGAGCGGCTCGAAGCTGCGTCCGCAGCTCGGACAGGCGCGCTCGGTCGAATAGAGCTCGCCGAGCCCGTTGCCTTGACCGCCGTTGCGTCGGCCGTTGCGGCCGCTCGCGCTTCCGCTGCGGCCGTTGGCCGCCACGATCCGTACCATCCCGCGGCCGAGCCGCAGGGCGGTCGCGACGGCCTGCTGCAGCGCCGCCTCTGCCTTCGGTTCGACGGCGACCTCCGCGACCGGCAGCTCGATGTCGTGCTCCTTGAAGCGATCGAGCCGCGGCCACGCGTCGGTCGGGAGGTCGACGCCGTCGACCCGCAACGTCGCATAGCCCTTGTTGCGCGCCCACTCGGCGAGGTCCGTGTAGTAGCCCTTGCGGCCGATCACGAGCGGCGCGAGCAGACGGATCCGCTTGCCGCGATATTTCGTCGCGAGCCTCGCGACGATCTGCTCCGGAGTCTGCGCGTTGATCGGCACGTCGCAGTCCGGGCAGTGCTGCACGCCGAGCTTGACGAACAGGAGGCGCAGGAAGTGATGGATCTCGGTCAGCGTCGCGACCGTGCTCTTGCGTCCGCCGCGGCTCGTGCGCTGCTCGATCGCGACGGTCGGCGGGATGCCGTACACGGCATCGACGTCCGCGCGCGACGCGGGCTCGACGAACTGCCGCGCGTACGCGTTCAGCGACTCGAGATAGCGGCGCTGACCCTCGGCGAACAGGATGTCGAACGCGACCGTGCTCTTGCCGCTGCCGCTGACGCCGGTGATCACGGTCAGCTTGTCGCGCGGGATCGTCACGTCGACGTTCTTCAGGTTGTGCTCGCGGGCATGGACGATCTCGATCGCGGGCCGGCGCGCGCGGTCCGCGTCCGCGACGGCGAGAACGGGCGCGGCACGCTGCTCCGCTCGGCGCGCCGCCGGCGCCGCAACGGAAATCGGCGACGCGCTCTTTCTCGCGGACCTCGCGAGCGCGAGCACCTGGCCCGTGCGGCTCTCCGGCACGCGCACGACGTCGTCCGGCGTGCCGCACGCGACGAGCTTGCCGCCGGCGTCGCCGCCCTCCGGACCGAGATCGATCACCCAATCGGCGACGTCGATCAGATCGAGGTGATGCTCGATCAGCACGACGCTGTGGCCTTCGTCGAGCAGCTGCTCGAGCGCGCCGAGCAGCTTCGCGACGTCGGCGAAGTGAAGGCCGGTCGTCGGCTCGTCGAACAGAAAGAGCGTCCTCGACGCGCGCCGTCCGCCGTTGCGCGCGCCGGCGAGATGACTCGCGAGCTTCAGGCGCTGCGCCTCGCCGCCCGACAGCGTCGGCACCGGCTGTCCGAGCGCGATGTACTCGAGGCCGACTGCGACGAGCGGCTCGAGCCGCTTCACGACCTCCGGCGCGTGCGCGAAGAACTCGACGGCCTCGGCGACGGTCATCTCGAGCACGTCGGCGATCGACTTGCCCGACGCCTCGACGTCGGCCGTCCCCGGCCGCGCGAGCCTTACCTCGAGCACCTCGGGGCGATAGCGCTTGCCATCGCACTCACCGCAGCGCAGATACACGTCGCTCAGGAACTGCATCTCGACGTGCTCGAAGCCGTTGCCGTTGCAGACGGGGCAACGGCCGTTGCCGGAGTTGAAGCTGAACGTGCCGGGCGTGTACCGCCGCTCGCGCGCGAGCGGCTCCGCGGCGAAAAGCTTCCTGATCGGCTCGAACGCGCCGACGAAGCTCGCCGGGTTCGAGCGCGTCGTCTTGCCGATCGGCGATTGATCGACGAGCGCGACGTCGTCGATCGCGTCCGCGCCGACGATGCGACGGTGCTTGCCCGGCTGCTCCAATGCGCGGCCCTTGAGCTTCGCGAGGCCGCGATACAGCACGTCCTCGACGAGCGTCGATTTGCCGGAGCCGCTGACGCCGGTGATGCAGACGAGCCGGCCGAGCGGGATGCGCACGTCGATGGACTTCAGGTTGTGCTCGGCGGCGCCCTCGACGACGAGCCACTCGTGATCGTCGCCGACCGGACGGCGGGTGCGCTCCGCGCCGATGCGCCGCTCGCCGCGCAGGTACTCGGCGGTCAGCGTCTTGCCGCTGCGGATCAGCTCCTGCGGCGTGCCGTCGAACACGACGCGTCCGCCGTTGCGGCCGGGTCCGGGCCCGAGGTCGATGATGCGGTCCGCCGCGCGCATCACGTCGCCGTCGTGCTCGACGACGAGCAGCGTGTTGCCGGCGTCGCGGAGCTTCTCGAGCACGTTGATCACGCGGCGCATGTCGCGCGCGTGCAGCCCGATGCTCGGCTCGTCGAGCACGAACAGCGTGTTCACGAGCGACGTGCCGAGCGCCGTTGTCAGATTGATGCGCTGCACCTCGCCGCCCGACAGCGTGCGGGACTGTCGGTCGAGCGTGAGGTAGCCGAGGCCGACCTCGTTGAGATAACCGAGACGCGTCAGGATCTCGTCGAGGACGAGCTCCGTCGCGGCGGAAAATGGGGTCAGAGCCCTTTTTCTCCCGCCGTTGTCACGATCCGCCGAAAGTGGGGACGGAGCCCTTTTTTCGCCGCCGTTATCGCTAGAAGGGCCGGCCTCCGCGGAAATTGGGGTCAGGGAAATTGGGGTCAGAGCCCTTTTTCGTCCAACGTCATCACGATTCCGTCCAACGTCATCACGATTTCGGCCAACGTCGTCACGATTTCGGCCAACGTCGCCACGATTTCGGCCAACGTCGCCACGATTTGGTCCAACGCCGTCACGGTTTGGTCCAACGTCGTCACGATTTGGTCCAACGTCGTCACGATTTCGTCCAACGTCGTCACGATCCGAGGATGCGTCCTCGGAAAAAGGGCTCTGACCCCGATTTCCGCTCCCATTCGAAGGGCTACCCTCGGAGAAAGGGCTCTGCCCGGAACTGCCCTCACCCCGATTTCCGGAAGGGCTACCGTCCGAAATGGGGCTCTGACCCCAATTTCCGCCGCCGCGCAGCCGCTCGAAGAACGCGAGCGCCCGCTCGAGCGGCAGCAGCATCACGTCGTGGATCGTGAGCCCCGGCAGCCTCGCGAACGCCGCGTCGTCGAGCTTCAGGTTCTTCGGCCTGAAACGCTGCGCCGGGTCGATCACGGCGGCCGCGTCCTCGAGCGAGCCGATCCGCCACAAGAGCGACTCGGGCTTGAGCCGCGCGCCGTCGCATGCGGGGCAAAGGTCGTACGAGCGATACTTCGACAACAGCACGCGGATGTGCATCTTGTACGCGCGGCCCTCGAGCCATGCGAAGAAGCGCCTCAAGCCGTACCACTTGCGCTCGCTCCACGAGCCCTCGCCGTCGATGACCCAGCGCCGCTCCTCTTCCGTCAGCTCGGCCCACCGCACGTCGACGCGGATGCCCCGCTTCTTCGCGAAGCGCATCATGTCGTCCTGGCACTCGCTGTAGCTCTTGCCCTGGAACGGCCGCACCGCGCCTTCGCGCAGCGTCTTCGTCGGATCCGGGATCGCGAGCCGATAGTCGATGCCGATCGTCCGGCCGAAGCCGCGGCACGTCTCGCACGCGCCGACCGGCGAGTTGAACGAGAACGAGTTCGGGATCGGATCGCCGTACGCGATATCGCAATCCGCGCAGTGCAGCGCCGACGAGAACCGGAGCACCGTCGGCGGCTCGTCGAGCAGCCGGACCGAGACGCGCCCGGCGCCGAACTTGAGCGCCGCCTCGAGATCCTCGACGAGCCGCGAGCGATTGTCCACGCGCAGCACGAGCCGGTCCTGCACGACCTCGACGCGATCACCGCTCCGCTCGGCGATCCGCGTGTAGCCCTGCCGCGCGAGATAGGCCTCGACCTCCTCCGTGCCGAAGTTCTCGGGCACGCGGACCGGGAACGTCACCGCGATCCGCGGCGTCTCGCCCGCCGCGACGAAGCGCCGCTCGAGCTCCTCGCGGATCGTCTCGGGCGAGTCGCGCCGCACGGGCTTCCCGCAGCACTCGCAGTAGAGCGTCGCCGCGCGCGCGAACAGGAGCTTCAGATGATCGTTGAGCTCCGTCATCGTGCCGACCGTCGAGCGCGACGTGCGGACGGGGTTGATCTGGTCGATCGCGATCGCGGGCGGAATCCCGTCGATCGCGTCGACCTGCGGCTTATCCATCCGGTCGAGGAACTGGCGCGCGTACGGCGAGAACGTCTCGACGTAGCGCCGCTGCCCTTCCGAGTAGACGGTATCGAACGCGAGCGACGACTTCCCGGACCCGCTGACGCCGGTCACGACGATCAGCTCGCCGAGCGGCAAGTCGAGATCGAGGTTGCGCAGATTGTTCTGACGCGCGCCGCGAATGCGAATCGCATCGCCGGCACGCGGCGTCGGTGCAGTCTTCATAAGGGAATCCGAGGGCCGACTATGCTACGCGGAAGCAGCCCGAAAGGCTGCTGGCCCGCCGCGCCGCCATGCCGCGGGCTTCGCCGCGCCGCCGGCTTCTGTCGGCGTTATACGGGCCAAATAGGTCACTGTCCGTCCTATATTGTAGCGAAGCTCACGCCTCGCGCGGACGGCGATCGGGCCTCGAGCTACCCGCCGACGTCCGGCGACGTGGAGCGCCCGATCCCGGCCGCGGCGCACCCTTCGGGCCAGCCGAGGTCGCACGCGCGCGCGTAGAGCTTCGCGGGGTCCGTTTCGTCGAGCGGCGCGCCGAAGGGCCCCTTGCTGCCGCGCAGGATATAGCGATAGTCCGTCGCGGTCGGCGGCGCGCGACGCAGCTCGCCGCCGCTCGCGACGACGCGCGCATTGGCGCACGCGGGGTTGAAGCCGAGCGTGCACGCGCGCTCGAACGCATCGGCGGCGACGACGCGATTGTCGTAGCGCTCCGCGAGCAGGATGCCGACCTCGTTGCACGCCCATGCCGATCCGTCCGCGCAGTTCGTTTCATGCAGAAAATAAAGGTTGAGGCACGCATCGCGCACGTCGGCGCCGCAGGCCTCTTCCCAGAACGGCGTCCACTGCCCCGGATGACGATCGCCGAGATAGCCGGATGCGCTCATGCCGCCGAATGCGACGATCCAGACGGCGATGTACGCGAGATGACGCCTCCGCAGCGCCCACGCCCGCCCCAAGGCCGAAGGATCGATCGCCTTCAGCGCCGGCGACCTTGCGAGCCGGTCGAGCAGAATGACGGAGAGGTTCAGTAGCGGCACGGGCAGCAGCTTGTCGTAAAAGCCCGGCGTGTTCGCGCTGAGCAGCAAGTCGTAAAGCACGACGACCAGGAGCCCGTAGAGCACGCCGTACAGGATGCGCCCGAGCTCGGTGCGCGGCGACGTGGACGGGTCCGTGATGAGCAGGTGCATGCCGAGGAACACGGCGATCGGCACGTGCGAGTCGACGAAATAGAACCCGCCGGTGACCGCGTGATACACCGCGCTGAACGCGAACGTCGTGACGACGGCGGACATCGTCATCGTCGTGACGCCGAACAGGTACTGTCCCGGAAGCGAAGCGAGGAAGATCACCGCGTACATGTACGGCGGAAAGAACTGCGACTCGGCGACGAGGGAGCCCCACGTCATGTCGCTCGCTCCGGTGAGCACGAGCGCGAGCGCCGTCACGGCGAGCGCGAACGCCGACGGGTTGAAGATGTGCGTCCTCACGCCGTCGCGCTCCCAGCGCACGAATTCCTTCGCGGCCAGCGCGAAGGCGACCATGACGAACTGCCAGTAGAACCAATCGTCCCGGAACCACAGGAAGAGACTGATGCTGAAAATGACCGGGACCGGCGCGAAGCCGAGCGAGAACCTGCCGCGACGCGCCCACGAAAGCAGGCTGTCGACACCGTACGCGAAGAGGATCTGCGCGACGATCAGCGGCGCCGCGTGATAGACCTCGCGCCAGTAGTATCCCCAGACGAGAAGCACGACGCCCTGCTGACAGGCCTGCAGGTAGTGCTGCCGGCGCGGCGCGAGCTCGAGCGTCACCGTTCGACCCCGCCGCGCGACGCCGAACAGCAGCACGCTCCCCGCAAGGAGCAGGAGCGCGGCGGCGACGATCGAGTCCTGCACGACGGGACGGTCGTCGAGCAGCGGGAGCTGGCTCAGAACGAGCAGAGCGGCGACGAAGGCTCCGTGCAGCGCGAACGCGCCACGGGCGGTCAAGTCGAACGCGCGGGCGCCCGGGCCTGCCGCCGCACGCGGGTTCGCGTCGAGTACGGACTGTGTCACGGCTTCGATCCTTGGCGCACGCGCAATGCGGAGCTTCGTCGGCGCTCGCTCGAACGACGGCAAAGCTCCACGCGCGACGCTCCGGTCGCCGAAATAATGACCGACTCGGAGTCTTTTGGGTAGCGAGCAAAGCGCCGCCGCTGGACAACGCGTGCGCCATTGCCTACCTTGGTCGCGCGTCGAGCGCGTGAGCCGAGCGGAGTCGCCGAACGGCCCGCGTCATCGATGCGCTTCGACACTCGACACCGCGATTACAGGCATGCACGCTTTTTTGCGACGATCATCGACGTTTCTGCGCGCGGGACGGCCCGCCCGCCGCGCCGCAGCCCGCCACGCGCGGCGCATGCAGGCGGCACTGCTCCTGCTCTTCGCTTGCCCGTCCGCGGCGCTCGCGCAGTGGCTCGACTATCCGACGCCCGGCATCCCGCGCACGCCAGACGGCAAGCCCGACATGAGCGCGCCGGCGCCGCGCACGCCGGAGGGCAAGCCGGACTTCTCCGGCATCTGGTTCGCGAACGTGCCGGCGACGAACGCGTGCCCGGGCGGCGACTGCATCCAGGAAGAGCGCATGGCGCGCGAGCAAATCAACATCGGCATCAAGCTCGAGGGCGGCCTGCCTTACACGGAATGGTCGCGGGAGCAGATGGCGCAGCGGCAGCAGGACGGCGGCGTGCACGATCCGCACATGCGCTGCATGCCGCCGAATTTCCCGCGCGCATGGACGCTGCCTCAGCACATCAAGATCGTTCAGACCCCCGGTCTGATGGTGATGCTGCACGAGTTCAACGCGGCGTACCGCGAGGTCTTTCTCGACGGTCGCCCGCTTCCCGAGGACCCGAATCCGACGTGGAACGGCTATTCCACGGCGCACTGGGAAGGCGACACGCTCGTCATCGAGACGATCGGCATCCGCGACGACATGTGGCTCGACATCCAGGGAAGCCCAGTGACCGAGTCGGCGCGGGTGACCGAGCGGCTCCGACGCGTGAACTTCGGCCTGATGGAGGTCGAGATCGCCGTCGACGACCCGAAGGCCTATACGCGCCCTTGGTCCGTCACGATCGAGATGGCCTATCAGGCCGATACGACGATGCTCGAGGAGATCTGCCTCGATGACGAGCAGAACGTGCGCATGCACTTTCCCCAATAGGACGAACGAACAGGAATGACGACGATATCTCCGAAGATCATCAACACGTTCTCGAGCCGGCTCGCGCTCGTCGCGGCGGCGGCCGGCCTCGCGGCCGCGCTGCCCGCGGCGGCACATCACTCGCAGTCGGAGTTCGACTTCAAGTCGAGCGTGACCGTCGAAGGAAAGGTCACGGAGCTCTCGTGGAAGAGCCCGCACGCGCGGCTCTACGTCGACGTCGTCAACGAGAACGGCGAGGTCGAGAACTGGAACTTCGAGCTGCCGAGCCCCACGACGCTGATGCGCCGCGGCTGGACGCGGAAGTCCTTGCAGCCCGGCGACACCGTCACCGTAACCGCCGCCCCCGCGAAGAACTTTCCGACGATTGCCTACGCCCGCTCGATTCGGAACGCGAACGGCGAGCCGATGTTCACGGGCGTCACCGAGGTCGTGGAGCCCGAGCCCGTCTCCGACGACTCGAGCGGCTCGGCCCCGTAGCCCAGGCGCGGCACGTCGGACCGCTCGCCGCCCGATCGCGACAACGAGGGGGACGCGCGCTCTCGACATCGACGAACGACCGAACGGAGCGGACGATGCAGAAACATCGCATCTACACGACGAGCGTCGCGAGCGTCTACCCTCACTATGTCGCGAAGGCGGAGAGGAAGGGGCGAACGAAGGCCGAGGTCGACGAGATCATCCGCTGGCTGACGGGCTACAGCCAGAAGGAGCTCGAAGCCCGGCTCGCAGACAAGACGGACTTCGAAACCTTCTTTGCGAACGCGCCTTGCCTGAATCCATCGCGAACGTTGATCAAAGGCGTCGTCTGCGGCGTTCGAGTCGAGGACATCGAAGAGCCGACGATGCGGGAGATTCGTTATCTCGACAAGCTGATCGACGAGCTCGCGAAGGGCAAGGCAATGGAGAAGATTCTGAGGAAGTAACCCGCTTCGCGCATCTCCGTTCTGCGCGCGTCCAGCTCGAGCAGCGCTCTCGCGCTCGGGCCAGGTCGCCATCGCGGCCGCCGTACCGCCGCGTACGTCAGTTATTTTCAGCTAGGCTAACTACATCGTCTTACGTCGCCGACGAGAACGTCTGCTGGACGGCCTCGTTCGGGCGAGGATACTATAGCCGGCGCGACCGCGCCGACGAGGCGGCACCGGTCGAATCTCGATTCAGTAGCGAGCAACTGCCTATCCCCGAACCATCGAGCCCACATTTGGCGTAGCGAATATGCGACCGAGCTCGGCCCCTTGCGCGAACCCATGCGATTCCGACTTCGCTGCGAGATGGCCCGATGACGACCCCGTACCGAAAGTTACAAACGACGAGCTCTCCGAGCACCGAGCCGGACGACTAACGGCTTCGCGGTAGGTTGCCCAGCAGAGAGCGATCGACTCCGATGCTCGGACTGTTGTGGGCCCGCCCGAAGATCGCAGGTCTCGCGGTGACCTGGGTAGCGGCCGTCGCGGTCGTCGCCGCGCTCGTCGCGCTCGGCCGAGTTGCGGCGCTGAACCGCGGCACCGAGGATACGGCCGCACTCGCGGTGGTCGTCACGCAACTCATGGAGCGCACCGTCCAGGCGCTCTACCTCACCCTTTCTTCGGTGGTCGACGCGTACGAGCTGATGGCCCCCGCGAAGAACGATCCGGAGTTCCGCCGTCTGCTGCAACGCCGCCTCGGCGACATTCCGTTCGCGCGTGCCCTCTTCATCATCGGTCCGGACGGTTGGATCACTCACGATACGGATTACCCGACCACGCCCAACGTCTCCCTCGAGGACCGTCCCTACTTCCAAGCGTATGCGCAGAACGGCCAGAGGGCGCCGATGGTCTGGCCGCCGCTGCTCAGCCGATCCGGAACGGGCTGGTTCCTGCCCGTCACCGCGGAGCTCGGCCGCTCCGAAGCATTCGACGGCATCGTCGTCGCGGCGCTGCAGGCGGATCGGTTCACGGAGGAGCTGCGCAGCACCGGGCTCGGAGCGTCCCACGTGATAGGTCTGTTCCACGAGGACGGCACGCTCGTCGCAAGCTTTCCGCCGCGCCCGGACGACGTCGGCCGACGTTTCCCGGACCTGCCGATCTTCTCGGGCGACGCGCCGGCCTCCGCTACGCTGCGCGAGTCGGCCACGTGGGAGATCTGGAGCGTCCCGGGTGAAAGGATCGTCAGCTACCGCAAGCTCGACAACGCCCCGCTGGTCGTGCTCGTGTCGATTCGCATCGACGAGCTCCTCGCCGGCTGGCGGCGCCTCGCGGCCGCGACTGCGATCGCGATGCTCGCGTTGACGGCCGTCCTCGTCTGGCAGGTCATGCGCTTTGCACGTGCGCACGTTCGAAGCGAGCACGAGCGCCAACGGCAGGCACAGATCGAGAAGCTCGAGGCGCTCGGCCAGCTCACGGGCGGCATCGCTCACGACTTCTCCAACGTGCTCCAGATCCTCACGATGAACCTGGCCGTGCTCCGCTCGCGCCGCGACGATCCTGCGACGGTCGAGCAGGCGCTCGACAGCTGCGACCGGGCGGTCGGAAACGCCGCGGCGATGATCGAGCGGCTACTGCGCATCGCCCGCCGCAAGCCGCTCACGCTGTCTCGCCTTCGCCTCGACGAGTGGCTCACGGCGGCACGGCCGTTGCTGACGCAGGCGGCAGGTGTGGACGTCACGCTCGACATCGACGTGCACTGGGGGCTGCCGGAAGTGCTTTGCGATCCCGACGAGCTCGATGTCGCCGTGTTGAACCTCGTCGTCAACGCGCGCCACGCGACCGAGGATCGGCGCGGGCACGTGACCGTCCGCGCCTTCCCGTGCGACGACGAAGGCTCCGGTTTGCCGCCGCGCTTCGTCGCCACGCCGCCGAAGTTCGTCTGCCTTGCGGTGATCGACGACGGATGCGGAATGACCGAGGAAGTCAGGCGACGCGCGGTCGAGCCGTTCTTCTCGACGAAGGGCGAAGGAGGCACCGGGCTCGGCTTATCGCAGGTCTACGGGCTGATGGAGCAGATCGGCGGCAGCATCACGATCGCGTCATCGCCCGGACACGGCACCACGGTGCATCTCTTCATTCCGGTCGCCCCGCCTGACGCCGACTCGGCAGAACCGCAACCGTCGGCGCAAGCTGCACCGGCAGAGTCGCCCATACCCTGAACGGCCGCGCGCGCGACCTCGCGCAACGGACGCGCCGCGGGCGTCAGCGGCGCAGCAGCTCGATCCCGTTGTCCTTGCCCATCTTCTGCCCATCTTCTGGCCGTAGCCGAGCCGTCGACGACTCGGGCTTGCACGGACGCGCGGCATACGTACATCAAGCAATTGAGGCGTCCGTCGACGCGTTGCTACCTTCCGGACGCCGCTCGCGCCGGTGCGACGGCGGCCCGTGGTGCAAACCACGCGACGAGGGCTTCCCTGAGATGGAGTAGACGAATGAGCGATGAGACGGGCGGGCTCGACCGCCGGGCTTTCCTGGGCGTGACCTTTGGCGCTGCGGCGGTGATCAGCGCCGCGAGCGGCTGGTCCGGCGCGGCGCGGGCGCAGTCCGATCTGAGCCAGCCGCAGCCGAATACGAGGCCGGCCGGCGGCCCGAACTTCGCGCCGCTCCGCGCCGAGGTCGAAGTCAGGGACTGCGTGGTCGAGGGCGAGATCCCGGAGGACCTGAACGGGGGCTTCTACGCGACCGGCCCCGACCCGCAGTACCCGCTCAGGCCGGGCAACATCGTATTCGACGGCGAGGGTCACGTCCGGATGTTCCGGATCAAGAACGGTCGCGTCGATTACCGCACTCGCTATGCGAGGACCGAGCGCTACGTCGCGCAGGACAAGGCGCGAAGGATTCTCTTTCCGATGTACCGCAACCCGTCGCTCGACGATCCGAGCGTGCGAGGGTTGAGCCGCAGCACCGCGAACACACACGTGCTGAACTTCCAGAACCTGATTCTCGCGCTGAAGGAAGACAGCCCGCCGTGCGCGATGGATCTGAACACGCTCGAGACGATCGATCCCGTCTACACCTTCAACGGCGAGCTCCCTCGCGACCGGCCGTTCACCGCGCATCCGAAGATCTGCTCGACGACGGGCCACATCGTCGCATTCGGCTACGAGGCCGAGGGCTTCGGCAGCGACGTCGTCGCGGTCTTCGAGCTCGATCGGCAGGGCAAAAAGGTGTGGGAGGCGAAGATCAGGGTCCCGTACGTCTGCCTGCTGCACGACTTCGCGGTCACCGAGAACCACATCGTCTTCTTCGTGATTCCGCTCGCGATCGATCACGAGCAAATGGCACGGGGCGGGATTCACTGGTCATGGGATAAGGACCGGAAGACCTATCTCGGCATCATGCGGCGCTACGGCGACGGCAAGGACATCCGCTGGATCGAGGGACCGGCCCGCAGCGGCACGCACACGATGGGCGCGTTCGAGGACGGCGGCAAGCTCTACTTCGATACCGAGATCACCGAGGCGAGCCCGTTCCCGTTCGTTCCGAACAAGGACGGATCGCCGCCGAACTACGCCGGCGCGACGAGCTACATTCACCGACTGACGGCCAACCTGAACGGCCCGAACAACGGCTACGGCATCGAGAAGATGTATCCGTTGATCGCGCCGCTGCCGCGGCAGGACGACCGCTACAACACGGTGCCCTATCGCTACGGATACATGGCGTCGCCCGACCCGAACGAGCCCGATCGTGCAAAAGCCGGCGCCTGCTACGCCCGCGTCGACAACGCGACCCGGACGTTCAAGCTGTGGAACTTCGGCCCGACCGTCGGGCTCGGCGAGCCCGTCTTCGCGCCGAAGCGCCCGGACTCGCGAGAAGGCGAGGGTTATCTGCTCGGCGTCGCGTGGCACCTCGATCAGAATCTGCGCTCGGACCTCGTCATCT
The DNA here is from genome assembly GCA_036381515.1 of Gammaproteobacteria bacterium. Lineage (GTDB taxonomy): Bacteria > Pseudomonadota > Gammaproteobacteria > Steroidobacterales > Rariloculaceae > ZC4RG20. The sequence continues at coordinate 20,000 of DASVCR010000068.1, forward strand.
TCGATGCCGAGCACATCGACGAAGGGCCGATCGCGACGGTGAAGCTGCCGGTGCAGGCGTCGCCGCAGGTGCATGGGTGGTGGGTGCGGGAGGATCAGTATCCCGTTTAGCTCGCGCCGGATGAGGGCGCACGGTCATTCGTGCGCCCCCGGACTCCCGCCACGAGGTCACATACATGGACCTCGACTTCATTGCTCGATGGCGTCCGCCTCCTCGGCGATGCCCGCGAGTCTGGGCTCGTCGTACTGTGCGATCGCCGCTCGCAGGGCCTTCACCACCGTTTCCCTCAGAGAGACCGGAGCGACGACTTCCACGTCCCCTCCGTGGCGCAGAATGTCCATCACGAGCTCGGGGTCCTCGCGATACGGGATCCGAAGCTCGTATCTGCCATCTGTCAGGAACTGACCGGACTGCTGCGGATGCCACAGCTCATCCGCTACCCAACGTGCCCGATGGGCCGAAAATCGCAGCACAGCGGTCTTGTTGGCTTTTCCCGAAAAAATTCCGTAGCTGCTCCCGAAGTACGCATCCAGCTCGGCATCGTCGATCGACACCGCGTCTTCCTCGAGCCGCTGCGCTTGCTGTATCCGGTCGACCGAGAATGTCCGCAGCCCGTTACGCAGATGACAAAAGGCATCAAGAAACCAGCTATCTCTGTAGTGAACGACGCGCTGCGGCGACACGACCCGGTCCGTTACGCGATCCTTCGACCGATCCCGATAAACGATTCTCAACTTCTTGCGCTGCAGCGTCGCGCTCGCGATGGTCGGGAACAACGCGCCCGCCGGGCGCGAAGCCATTCCAACTACCCGCACGCGCCGCGCCGCCTCGCCGAGCGAGAGCCGTTTGTGCGCGAGAAGCGCCGATATGCGGCGCGATAGCGGCGCGAGATGCTCCCCAAGCAGTCCCGGCTCAAGACTTCGCAGGAGCCTATCGAACACGATCAGCGCGTGAAGCTCCTTCTCGTTGAACCAAAGCCCGGGGAGCTCGTACTTCTTTCCGGACGTTGCGTCCGGCCTGTAGTAGTACCCCCGTAGCTCCTCGTGCCACTCGATCGGGGCATCGAGGTAGTCCTTCATCTCCCTGATCAGCCGATAGACGGTCGGAGCCGAACACTCCAGCTCGGCCATCAACTCCTCCCGTGAGACGGGAGTACGCCTCTGGCTCAGCAGGGCGTGTATCGCGAAGATTCGATCGAATTTGTCCAGTTGTTTCCTCGCAACCGCAACATGTGTTAGCCACACGAATGCCAGCAGCCCCGCCCCTCGCACGAGAATGGGAGGCACGTAGCGCACTGGAGAGTGTTCCTAGGCTGCCTAAAGAATACGCTCGCTGGGCTGTCGGTCAAGTAATCGTTCCGTATACACGATCTTTGCAACACGTCACAGCACCCAGTGCTGCTTGTTCTTAGGCTGTCGCATAGCCGGAACTGAGTGACCTCTGACTTCAATCAGTCATGAGCAGCGAAACACATCAGAGCGAGCTGCCTCTTCCGTTTCCAGAAGTAGGCGAGGCGCTGCCGCTTCTGCCGGCGCGCATGGTGAACGAATACCAGTATTGCCCGCGACTGGCATACCTCGAATGGGTGCAGAGCGAGTGGTCCGATTCGGCGGATACCGTCGAGGGCCGATATGCTCACAGGCGTGTCGACAAGCCGAGCGGCCGTCTTCCTCCGCCTTCGAACGACAGCGACGACTCGGGAAGCGATCATGAGATCTTGCATGCGCGATCGATAACGCTCTCCTCCTCCCGGCTCGGGCTGATTGCCAAGATCGATTGTCTCGAAGTAGAAGGCAACGTGGTCACGCCGATCGACTACAAGCGGGGCAAGCGCCCTCATGTCGCTCGGGGGGCCTATGATCCCGAACGCGTTCAGCTCTGCGTGCAGGCGATGATTCTGGAGGAACACGGGTACACGTGTACCGAAGGCATTCTGTACTTCGCAGCGTCCAAGGAACGCGTTCGCGTAGTCTTCGACGACGAGCTAAGAGCCATGACACAAGCGGCCGTCGACGGTCTCCGGCTCATCGCGGTGGGAGGCCAGGTTCCGCCGCCGCTCGAGGATAGCCCGAAGTGTCCACGCTGCTCGCTCGTCAACATCTGTCTCCCCGATGAGGTCAACTTTCTAAGGCACGGGGAACCGACGCCTCGCCCCTTGTTCGCCCAGCACGATGAGAGCCTTCCGCTGTACGTGCAGGCCACCAAGTCCAAAGTGACCAAGAAGGGCGAAACGCTCGAAATCACAATTGATGACGCGCCGGCGGCGACGGCGAGGCTTGCGGACGTTTCACAGCTCGTGCTTATGGGGAATGTTTACGTCACTACGCCGTGTCTGCATGAACTGATGAGTCGCGAGATTCCTGTGACTTGGCTCTCCTACGGCGGCTGGTTCTTTGGACACACAGTCGGCCTAGGGCACAAGAACGTAGAGCTACGCACTGCGCAGTACAGGGCAAGCTTTGATCCGCGTGCGTGCCTCCACATAGCGAAGCAGATGGTCTACGCAAAGATCATGAACTGCCGGACTTTGATGCGGAGGAATTGGCGCGGCGAGGACCGACCGGACACTCTCGTGTCTGAGCTCAAGATGGATGCAAACCGAAGCCTTGCTGCATCGGATTTACAAGAACTCCTGGGAATCGAGGGCGCTGCGGCCTCTCGCTATTTCAAGTCCTTCGCGCGTCTACTGAAGACAGATGGGAGCGAGGAGGTGCAGTACGCTTTCGACTTTACGCGAAGAAATCGGAGACCTCCTCACGACCCTGTGAATGCCCTTCTCTCTTTCGCTTACAGCCTGCTTACTCGCACATGGAGCGTGACACTCAGCGCCGTGGGTTTCGACGTCTACCGAGGCTTCTACCATCAGCCTCGCTATGGACGACCGGCGCTCGCTCTAGACATGATGGAACCGTTCCGACCGCTCGTCGCTGACTCAACTGTATTAACCGCGATCAACAACGGGGAGATCAAGCCGAACGATTTCATCGTCTCAGGCAATAGCGTCGCGCTGACGCCCGACGGTAGAAAGAAGTTCATCGGCACCTTCGAGCGCCGGCTCAGCCAGGAAATCGCGCATCCCTTGTTTGGGTACAAGGTGAGCTATCGGCGACTGTTCGAGCTGCAAGCCCGACTTCTTGGACGGCATCTCTTGGGCGAGTTGACTGAGTGTCCGAGCTTCATCACGAGGTAGCCCATGGAGGAGCACCTCTACGTCGTGACGTACGACATCAGCGACCCGAAACGCTGGCGAGCCGTTTACCAACTGATGCATGGCTACGGGGAGTGGCTGCAGCTGTCGGTGTTCCAATGCCGTCTGTCACGGCGGCGGCATGCCGAGATGGTCGCCACGCTTGACGAGCTGATACACCACGATCAGGATCATGTGTTGATAATGGATATAGGCCCAGCGGAAGGCGTCACGCCTCGAGTCGTTAGCCTTGGAAAGACGGGTTTCGAGGTGGTGCGCAGGGAACCCGTGATCGTGTAAGAATTCTGCCGCGCTGTCGCGAGCGGTGCGGTGATGCGCCTGCCCCTAGCGAGCGCTCGCGGGCGCATAGCTCTTTGAAAATTCGGGAACATTTATGAAGCGCCTCCATCCGACGCTCGACCGATTTGGTCTGATCAGCCTCGGTATCGGCAACCGCTCGCAGGAAGCGGATTTTTCGCCGGGTAGAGAAGAGGCTGGGGCGGAGGCGTGATCCGCAGCGAAATGCTGCGGCCTCATTGAAGCATGGCTTGCATCTCTTCTGGAGACAGGACAGAGCGAAGGTGATCCGCAGCGAAATGCTGCGGCCTCATTGAAGCTTCGCCGTGGTCTCGACGTCGCCCGCCTCACGGACCGGGTGATCCGCAGCGAAATGCTGCGGCCTCATTGAAGCTAAGTGGGAGATTGAGGTCGTCGGGAGCACCGAGGTCGGTGATCCGCAGCGAAATGCTGCGGCCTCATTGAAGCCTCCCGAACGAACGCCACGTACTCCCGCAACTCCCGCATGGTGATCCGCAGCGAAATGCTGCGGCCTCATTGAAGCTCGTTATCGACCGCTCGCCAGCCGACGCCTGGCTCGTGATCCGCAGCGAAATGCTGCGGCCTCATTGAAGCACTTCGACCGTTATCTTTCGTTTCATCAGTCCTCCCGGTGATCCGCAGCGAAATGCTGCGGCCTCATTGAAGCGTGCGGATCACGCGCACAGACGCGCCCATCCGACGAAGTGATCCGCAGCGAAATGCTGCGGCCTCATTGAAGCAGACCGCGCGAAGGTCCATTGTTGGTGGACGCGACTGTGATCCGCAGCGAAATGCTGCGGCCTCATTGAAGCAATAGCAGCGTCGGATCGTAGACCTCGATCTGCCAGTGATCCGCAGCGAAATGCTGCGGCCTCATTGAAGCCTGGAGAATGTACGAGGCTCTACACACTGGGAGAACGTGATCCGCAGCGAAATGCTGCGGCCTCATTGAAGCCGATGACTGGCATGCCGGCGCAGTGCATCTGCGAGCGTCGTGATCCGCAGCGAAATGCTGCGGCCTCATTGAAGCCCATTGCTCGACGCCACATAGGACATGCTGAGAGGGAGTGATCCGCAGCGAAATGCTGCGGCCTCATTGAAGCGTTTTGCCCTAACCATCTACTTCCCAAAGCACATTCGTGATCCGCAGCGAAATGCTGCGGCCTCATTGAAGCAACATGGGTCTTGCGAAGTGGCTGACGTTCTCTCGGTGATCCGCAGCGAAATGCTGCGGCCTCATTGAAGCCCAGTTTCAGCGCGTCCTCGGGTTCTCCACCACTCAGGTGATCCGCAGCGAAATGCTGCGGCCTCATTGAAGCGCTGTACGACGATTGCGAGCCTGTGTAGTTGCGCGCGGGTGATCCGCAGCGAAATGCTGCGGCCTCATTGAAGCCCCGTGAAACATCCCGTTCGAGCAAGCGTCGTCCGTGATCCGCAGCGAAATGCTGCGGCCTCATTGAAGCGGCTGCTCCGACCGCTTGCCGCCGAGCATCACGAGCTCGTGATCCGCAGCGAAATGCTGCGGCCTCATTGAAGCTCCTTCATCGCCACGCGCGCGCTCCTCGTGCCGAAGTGATCCGCAGCGAAATGCTGCGGCCTCATTGAAGCCTCGCCGCGTGCCGCGAGCACCGGCCGAAGTGGCTGTGATCCGCAGCGAAATGCTGCGGCCTCATTGAAGCGCTCGGCTCTGGGTCTGCTGAGCGTGATCCCGCTCTGTGATCCGCAGCGAAATGCTGCGGCCTCATTGAAGCGTTTCGGAGAGGAGATAGGCGAGAGCAAACGGGCCGGTGATCCGCAGCGAAATGCTGCGGCCTCATTGAAGCTACGTCTACACTTACGTTGCGACGCTCGACGGCAAGGACGTGATCCGCAGCGAAATGCTGCGGCCTCATTGAAGCCGATGCGAGAACAGCGTCGGCCGTGCCACTCAGCGCCGTGATCCGCAGCGAAATGCTGCGGCCTCATTGAAGCAACTCGTCGACGCCCGTAACGTCGAGCCCGAATTGAACGTGATCCGCAGCGAAATGCTGCGGCCTCATTGAAGCACGTAGTCGCGCAGGAACTCGAGCCGGTCGTCGAGGGCGTGATCCGCAGCGAAATGCTGCGGCCTCATTGAAGCACGGTCAGCCCACCGCCCCCACCCAGCTTGTGATTCGTGATCCGCAGCGAAATGCTGCGGCCTCATTGAAGCTCAACAACAGCGCATCGCCGATCACGGTCACGAAGAGTGATCCGCAGCGAAATGCTGCGGCCTCATTGAAGCTCGGCTGGAAGCCTAGATAGCGCGATCTCAGCCACGTTCGTGATCCGCAGCGAAATGCTGCGGCCTCATTGAAGCCCGTTGATCTTCATTCCGCCTCCTTACGCTTCTTCAGTGATCCGCAGCGAAATGCTGCGGCCTCATTGAAGCGCTAGTATGCGTCGCGGCTTTATGGTCTGTGGTCGGACAGGTGATCCGCAGCGAAATGCTGCGGCCTCATTGAAGCCGACTTTGAGCCGACGCCCGATCGCGACGAGCGCTGGTGATCCGCAGCGAAATGCTGCGGCCTCATTGAAGCCGCGAGCACGATCGCGAATTGCGCGATCGCCGCATCGGTGATCCGCAGCGAAATGCTGCGGCCTCATTGAAGCCCTGCTTCGATTCCGTCTTGACCAACGAGCGCCGAGCGGTGATCCGCAGCGAAATGCTGCGGCCTCATTGAAGCCCGCACATCGGCTCCGACCCGATCGCGTCCGTCACGGGTGATCCGCAGCGAAATGCTGCGGCCTCATTGAAGCCGAGGGCTGACCAGTTCTCGCGGGCCTCCTTTCGTGCAGTGATCCGCAGCGAAATGCTGCGGCCTCATTGAAGCTGAACTGCGAGGCTTGAGCAATGGCAACCGACGAAGTGATCCGCAGCGAAATGCTGCGGCCTCATTGAAGCCCAGCGGCTTTCGGACGACGCAAGCCTAGCAACTCAGTGATCCGCAGCGAAATGCTGCGGCCTCATTGAAGCCGCGCGGCCAACGTGAGCACTCGCCGCACAGCATCCAGGTGATCCGCAGCGAAATGCTGCGGCCTCATTGAAGCTGTCGTGCTACGCAGCGCCATGACTATGCGTCCAAAGTGATCCGCAGCGAAATGCTGCGGCCTCATTGAAGCCTGAGTGCGATATCCCCTCTTGGGCATTCGAGACTCGTGATCCGCAGCGAAATGCTGCGGCCTCATTGAAGCCAGCTGCGCGAGCGAGCGAAAGGCCTGCTCGTGGAGTGATCCGCAGCGAAATGCTGCGGCCTCATTGAAGCGCCTCGCCTGTGAGCACGTGTAGCAGGCGTCTCTATAGTGATCCGCAGCGAAATGCTGCGGCCTCATTGAAGCCCG
>DASVCR010000069.1:0-10103 GCA_036381515.1 Gammaproteobacteria bacterium
CGATGGCGCAGATCGTACTCGGACTCTGGACCTCGCACGGCCCGCAGCTCAGCACGACGCCGGACGAGTGGATGTTGCGGCTACCGGCGGATCGCGCGAGAAGTCACTGGTTCAAGGGCGAGCGCTACACGTTCGACGAGCTGATCGAGCTTCGCGCGCACGAGCAGCTCGGCGAGCGCGCGTCCCTCGAGGCGCGCACGCGGCATCATGCGGCCTGTCAGGCCGCAATCGCGAAAGTCGCGGAGATCTGGGCGGAGATCGCCCCGGACGTCTGCGTGATATTCGGCAACGACCAGCGCGAGCTGATGCTCCCGTCGCTGCAGCCGGCCTTCACCGTGTACCACGGCAAGACGTTCTGGAACGGACCGCTCGCGGAGAAGCGCGCCGCGAAGCTTCCGCCGGGCATCCGCGAATCCGAATGGGCGAACCGGCCGGATCGGCGCGTCGACTACGAGGGCCTGCCGGACCTCGCCGAGCGCGTCATTCGACGCGGGATCGACGAAGGCTGGGACTTCACCGCGTCGAGCGAATGGCCGGACCCCGGGCCGGATCATCACCACGTCGGCACGCCTCATTCGTTCGCGTTCATCCTGCGCCGCGTGATGCAGGACCGCGCGGTCCCGGTCCTGCCGATCATCACGAACACGTTCTTCCCGCCGAATCAGCCCCGGCCCTGGCGCTGCTTCGACCTCGGCCGTCTCGTGCACCGCGTCATCGCCGAATGGGATGCGGACGCGCGGGTCGCGATCGTGGGCTCTGGGGGCATGTCGCACTTCGTGATCAACGAGGACTTCGATCACGCGCTGATCGCAGCGATCGAGCGCAGGGACGCGGCGTTCCTTCGCGCGGTCGACCCGCTGCTGATGAAGGACGGCACGTCCGAGCTCCTGAACTGGATCTCGGCGTCCGGCTGTCTGTTCGAGACGGAGCTTGCGGGCGATCCGATCGACTACGTGCCGTGCTATCGATCGGAGGCCGGCACCGGCACGGCACAAGGATTCATCGTCTGGACCTAGAAGCGTCGCGGCCAGACTCGGCGTGGCCCCCGGACGGCCGCCATCCTCCGTGACCCCGCTCCGTGCCGCCGCGACTCAGCCGAGCTTGTCGAGCATCGTCTCGTAGTCGCGCCCGACGACCTCCGTGATCCGTTCGCCGGCGCGCAGCGCACGCACCATCAGCCGCTCCCGCTCGGCGATGCGCTCGGCACGCGTGATGATCTCGCCGGCGCGCTCGGCCGGCAGGAACACGACGCCGCTCGCGTCGGCGAGGGCGAGATCACCGGGCCGCACCGTCACGCCGCCGATCTCGATCGGGCAATCGTAGTCCTGCTCGTACACGCGGCCGCGTGCCGTGCGCGCACATGCGCCGCGCGCGTACAACGGGAAATGCAACGCGCGCGCTTCGTCGATATCCCGCGCAGGCCCGTCGATGATCACTCCGGCCACGCCCTTCAATTGCGCGCCCGTCGACAGCACGCCTCCCCAGCCGGCGCACTCGATGCCCGACGAGTGCTCGACGACGATCACGTCGCCCGCGTGCGCCGCCTCGATCGCGGCGGTTCCGAGGTGCCGGCTGCTGCCGCCGGGCGGCGTGCCCGGCGCGAGCTTCACGGTCCTCACGGGCCCTGCGATACGGCGAGACGCGCCGAGCGGCACGAGACCGGTCACGGCCGGGGGCAAACCGAGGGAGTCGAGCGCATCCGCGAGCGCGCAACTGTCGAGCGCGGCGAGGCGAGCCACCTGGACGGACGTGCTGGTCATCGGCGATCCCTCGTGCTCGGCGCGCCCGCTGCCCTCTCCTCCCGCACCGGTCTCACCGCTTTCGCGACTGGAGCCGATGGTAGCCGATCAGCTTACGGGCCTCGTCGAGCCGTTTTCCATTCGCGATCAGCTCGCGGATTCGCGCCTCCGCGGCTTCGATTTCCTCGGCGATCTCGAGCACCTGATCCTCGTGCGACCGGGGAATCACGACGACGCCGTCGGCATCGCCGCACAGCAGATCGCCGGGCTGCACGCGGGCCTGACCGATCGTGACGGGCACCTGCTCGGCGTCGACCTGCACCCGATCCTTGCCGGTGCGCATCGAGTAGCTTCGGCTGTAAATCGGATACCCGAGCTCGAGGCAGAGATGCGTATCGCGGTTCGCCCCGTCGATGACGGTCCCGGCGAGGCCTTTGCGGTGCGCGAGCGCGGTCAGAATATCACCCCAGACCGTCGCATCCTCCCGTCCGCCGTTGTCGAGCACGACGACGGTCCCGGGCTCGAGGTCGTCGATGTAGTCGCCGACCGTGCCCGGCTTGCCGGCATCCACCGGGCCGTACAGCACCGTGAAGGCCCGGCCCGTCATCCGGAACGAATGATGCCGAGGCTTGATGCCGAGGCACTGCCCTGCGATCCCGAGCCTGTCGAGCGCGTCGCTGATCGCCGCCGTGTCGAGCCTCGCCGCCCGCTCGATGTTGGCGTCCGTCATGACCGGCTCCGTCGTGCCTCTTCGCCGCTATTCACGCGTGATGCGGAAGGCGTGCTCGACGCCGCCCTGCGTCCACGTCCCTTCGATGTAGCGATTGTAAGAGCCGATGTCCTCGAGCTTGCCGGAGATCACGATCTCCTCGTTGTCGCGGCCGACCGCCTCGATCCGCACGGTCCACGTGCTCGGCTCGAGCTTCGCGCTGCGAAACGGGATCGATCTCGGGCCGGGATTGATCATGCCGTTGATGTGCTCGCCGTCCCAGCTCATGACGATCACGACCCGGTTCCGGTCCTCCGACGAGCCCCACTCGCCTCGCCACGTGCCGTCGAGCGGAAAGCCTTCCTGCGCGAGGACGGCCGTCGCGACGGCAAAGCCGATCCCCATTCCCGCATGACGAATTTTTTTTCCTATCCGCATCGTCCTGCCTCGTACCCGACTCGGGGCTCCAAGCGCTTCCAACTCAATAGAGGCCGACGGGCCGGTCGAGCCGACCGCCCTCCCCTTGCCGGCCGATTCTAGTGCACGCCGCGCGGGCGGCCACGTGGAGATGCTCGGCACGGTCCTGGCTTTTCGATCATATCGCTGTCCTGCCCCCTTGCCGGCCGCTCGACCCGCTATGGGCATAACACCATAGAGAGGCGCCGAATCGGCACTGGCAAGCGCGGCGCGGCGTTCGTAGCATCACACGGCATCACGAAGAATCATGAATCGCGGGAAAGCGGCGGACGGGTCACCGCCGCTCGAGGGGTAGCACCGGAAATGCGTATCGGATCGACCAGACGGCTCGCGCTCGCCATCGCGAGCACGCTGCTTGCGACGGCATTTGCGACGGGCGCCGCCGCGCAATCCGCCGGGACGAGCCCGCAGGCGGGGCACGAGGCCGGCGCCGCGCGTCCAACCCCTCGCTACCCCGACGGCACGGTGAGGCTCGACCGGCCGCCGGGAGAGACGGGCTATTGGGCCAATCCGAGCGTCAGCTCGTTGTTCGAGCGCGGCGTTCACGTCGAGATGGACGAGCGCGGCCTCCTCGCCGACATCGACGATGCGCCGAAGGTCGCCCCGTTTCAGCCATGGGCGCTCGCGCTCTACCGCTACCGGCAGCAGAACGGCCTGAAGGACGATCCCTACGCGAAGTACTGCATCTCTCCGGCAGGCCCGCGCCACCTGCACACGCCGGGCGGCTTTCGGATCATCCAGGACCGCAACTACGACCGCATCTACGTGATGTTCGGCGGCGGCAACCGCAACTGGCGCCTGATCCACATGGACGGAAGACAGCCGCCGAACCCGGAGGAGGTTTCCGGCACCTACTACGGTCATTCGACCGGCCGATGGGACGGCGACACGCTCGTCGTCGAATCGAGCGGCTTCAATGCCCGCTTCTGGTTTTCCAACGGCGGATTGCCGCACACCGAGGCGCTGCGGCTCACGGAGCGCTTTTCGCGCCCTGACTTCGATACGTTGAAATACGAAGTCACGATCGACGACCCCCGTACGTACACTCGGCCGTGGGCCGCCGAATGGACGCTCGAATGGGTGGAAGGCGAGATCGAAGAACAGTTCTGCGAAGACAACCGCTAGCGGCGGCGCCGCCTCTCGGGCGGCGGCGCCCCGGAGGAGACACGAGATGAAGCCGATCAGACTCCGTTACGTTCTCGGTGCGCTGCTGCTCTCGGCCGCGGCCGCAAGCGTGCAGGCGCATCATTCGTTCCGTTCCCAGTACGACTCGAACCAGCCGGTCACGCTGACCGGCGTCGTCACGAAAATTGACTGGATGAACCCGCACGTCTACTTCTACATCGACGTCGAGAACCCCGAGACGGGCGAGGTCGAGAACTGGGGCTTCGAGATGGGCCCGCCGCACATGCTCGAGAGGCGCGGCTGGAAGCGCAACACGATGAAGATCGGCGACGTCGTCGAGGTCCACGGCACGCGCGCCCGCGACGGGAGCCTGACCGCGAACGCGCGCCGCGTGACGATGACCGCGACCGGCCAGGTCCTCGGCGCGGCGTCGAGCGAGGACCAGACGATCAGCAGGGGCGAATGATCATTCGGCGGGAGGGCGTCGTGTCGCACCGTCATCGAACAGCAGTCGCCGCCGCCGTCGCGCTCGGATACGCCGCGCTCGGGGCGCCCGCCGCGGCGCAGGAAGCCGAAGCCGACCGAGCGCGTCCGGCGCCGCGCTGGCCGAACGGCATCATCAGCTTCACCGGACCGCCGGGTGAGATCGGCAACTGGGACGGCCGCGCGGGGGCGACGCTCTTCAACAACAACCGCGAGGACGCGCTCGACAATCCCGAGTACAACCTGCCGACTAACCTCGACATCGACGACGTGCCGTTCCAGCCGTGGGCACGCGCGCTGTACGACTACCGGCAATCGACGTTCACGAAGGACGACCCGCACACCCGCTGCATGCCGTCGGGCGGCGCCCGGATGTTCCACACGCCGTACGGCTTCGAGATCCTTCAGCTGTTCGACTCGCAGGAAGTCGTCTTCGTCAGCGTCGGCTCGCCTCACTCATGGCGGGTCGTGCACATGGACGGCCGCGGCCATCCCGAGAATCCCGAGCCGAGCTTCTTCGGCCATTCGATCGGGTGGTACGAGGGCGACACGCTCGTGATCGACACGGTGGGCTTCAACGAGAAGTTCTGGCTGAGCCGCGAAGGCGTGCCCCACACGTCGCAGCTGCACACGATCGAGCGGATCTCGCGGCCGGACTTCTACACGCTGAAGTACGAGATCACGATCGACGACCCCGGGGCGTACACGGACACGTGGACCGGCGGCTGGTACATCCCGTGGGTCCCCGGGAACGAGCCGTTCGATTACCTTTGCCAGGAGAACAATATCGACGCGCAGCGGATGGTCGGTCCGCCGGAATGACGGCTCCTCCCGGCTAGCGGCCCACGGCGACGGTCGGCGCGCCCGCGAGCACCTCCCGTTCGCGCTCCGCGGGCGGCGTCCAGAATCGAGGCTTGATCCACCACAGCGTCAGCGTGGACAGCGTCGCGGCGCTGCCGAACGCGATCATACCGACGCTGAAGTTCCCGTACGTGTCCGCGAGCCAGCCGAAGAGCGGCGGCCCGGCCGCGTAGCCGAGATTCACGCAGACGGACATGATCCCGATCGTCATGCCGATCCTTTCCATGCCGAAGTAGTGCTTCGTCAGGATCGGCACGTCCACGATCAGGCCGCCGTGGGCGACGCCGCGCACGACGATGAAGAGCAGCAACGACATCGTGCCGGCGACGGGAAGCCCGAGGAACAGCGAGATGCCGAGCAGCAGATAAAAGAACGCGATGCCGCGAATAGAGAAGCGGTCGTAAATCCACCCCGAGCCGATCTTCGCGGCGACGCCGACGAACGCGAGGAGCGTGCCCGCCCAGGAAATCGTCTCCCGCAGATCCATCCCCTTGTCGACGCTGAGGAAGTTCACGTAGTTCTGCATCAGCGCCTGATCGACGGCCGACACGATGAAGATGCCGGCGGCCATCAGCCAGAAGGCCGGCTGCACGCTCATCCCCACGAAGTGTTCCCACATGCTCGTGCCGTTCTGCGACGCGGTCGGCGAATCGAGCATCTGCCGGGTACGCGGCTCCGTCTTCGCGACGAAAACGAGCCACAGCGGCACGGCGATCAGCAGCGGCCCGATCGACATCAGCGCGATGATCTCGCGCCAGTTCATGGTCTCGAGCATGACCGGCCAGACCTGCGGCATCAAGACGCCGCCGAAGCTCGTCGCGGTCAGGACGATGCCCATCGCGACGCCCTGGTTCGCCGAGAAGAGGCGCGAGATGACGACCTTCATCGCCGCGACGATCGACGCCGCGGAGAAGCCGAGCAGCGCGCCCGCGAGGTAGTAGACCGGGAGGTTCGTCGCGAACAGGAACAACGCCATCGCGATGCCGCCGACGGCGGTGCCCGCGAGGACCGTCCACCGGCTGCCCACCTTGTCGATCAGCATGCCCATGCTGATTGCGGCCACCGCGCCGATCAGGAACTTCGCGGTTGACAGAAAATTCGCCTGCGCGTTCGTCCAGCCGAGCTCCTCCATCGCGGCGCCGTACATGAACGGCAACGAGTAGGTCGGCACACCGAATGCGAAGAATATGAGCAGACAGGCGACGGCCATCATCGGCCAGTTATCCACGATCTCTCGTCTCGCTGTGCTCATCGTGGCGCTCCCCCGACCGGCGGCGCGACGGACGGCCGCCACATGGTCTCTCCGAATGCTACGGGGCCCTCGAAGACCCCGGTAGTGCCAATTCCCCCTGCAGGCATGGCTTTCTCACCACATCGAGCGAATGCGCCGTCGATGGCGAGATTCGCGCGGTGCGGATGAATCGACCGCTCCAAGGTGACGAAAGCGTCACGGCCGTATAGCGCATTTTCACACCGGGTTCGAGAGGGTCCTGCATAGAATCGCCCCAAAGAGCGGCATGGACGTCGTGGCGGTTTTGGCGGGCCTCGACGCAGGCATCGCGCGCGGATCCCGCCGCAGGGGGAGATCGTGACGACACCACTTGCAAAATCGAAGCGAGCGCTTTCGACTGCATGGCCCGGGCTTGCGGCGCTCGCCACGGGGCTCGCCGCGGCGCAGGAACCCGGGCAGAGGCCTGCGATCGAGGAAGTGACCGTCACCGGCTCACGCATTCAGCGTGACGTCGGCTTCGCGTCGCCGGTTCCGGTCACGGCCGTGGACCGCAGCGAGCTCACGATGTTCGAGCCGGGCCTCGGCGTCTCTCAGCAGCTCGAGAACCTGCCTCAATACTTCGGCAACGTCAGCTCGGACGACATCGCGAACCGCGTCAGCGCGGACGTCGGCCAGAGCCAGCTCAACATGCGCGGCATGGGCGGCGAGCGCACGCTCGTGCTGCTCGACGGGCTGCGCATCGTGCCGTCGGACCGGCGCAGCTCCGTCAGCGTCGACTATCTGCCGAGCGCACTGATCCGCCGCATCGAGGTCGTGACCGGCGGCGCGTCGGCCGCGTACGGCGCCGATGCGCTCGCGGGCGTCACGAACTTCATTCTCGATCGAGATTTCACCGGCCTCGACTTCGCGGTCAGGACCGGCATGAACGAGTTCGGCGACGGCGAATACGTGCGAAGCTCGGTGGTGTGGGGCGACGACGTCGGCCGCAACGATCGGCTGCACCTCGTCGGCTCGCTCGAAGCGAGAGTCAACGACGGCTATCGCCGCGGGAGCCGCGGGGACGCGTATGCCGTCGACTGGGACCGGGAACAGGGCTACGTGCGGAACCCGGAATGGTTCCCCGGCGCGCCGCCCGGCATCCCTCAGCGGCTGACGAAGGAATACGTCTACAACACCGAATTCTCGCCGACGGGCCTGATTCGCCAGCCCGGCTTCTCGCTCAACCGCTACCAGTTCACCGAGGACGGCAACGCGGTCATCCCGTTCGAGGAGGGAGAGTTCGTGTCCCTGCCGGGCCAGCCCGGGACGCTGCAGAGCCAGGTCGGGCGGCCCGGCGATTACCAGTACGACCTGTGGAAGCGCACGCATCCGCAGACGTTCGAGCGCGTCGGCGTCGAGCAGCAGACCGCGTTCCTCGCCGGCGACTTCGAGCTGACCGACCGGACGACGATCTGGGGCCACGCGCTCTACGGCCGCACGAAGAACACCGTCGAGCCGAACACGTCCGGCGGCTCCGGCACGTTCCTCGGCCATGCCGGCCTCGCCTACCTGATCGTGTATCCGGAGAATCCGTTCCTGCCCGACGAGGTCCGGCAGGCGATGCTCGACGAGGGCGTGTCGTCCATCCGCGTCGATCAGCACGGCTACCTCGACTCCGACTGGGGCTATCGCGAGCGACCCGTCATCGAGAACGATCTCTGGTCGGTGACCGTGGGCTTCGACCGCGGCTTCGGCGGTGACTGGAACCTGCGCGGCTCGTATCAGTACGGCGAGGCCGTGAAGCGCAACGAGAACAGGAACTGGGAGCGGCTCGACCGGTTCTATCTCGCGCTCGATGCCGTCGAGGACCCCGAGAATCCCGGCGAGATCGTCTGCCGCATCCAGCTCGTCGCGCGCGAGCTCGCGCGGCAGGGACGCGATCTCGAGGCGGAGCTCCATCAGTGGGCGCTCGAGAACACGCGCGTCTTCCCGACCGATCGGCTCGACGCCGACCCGTCCGTTCCGATCCCGATCGACTACCCGATCTCCGTCGACAGCATCGACGGCACGATCCGCGACTGCGTGCCGGTCAACATGTTCGGCAACGGCAACCAGTCCGAGGCCGCGATGGACTACGTTTTCTCGGACCGTCACAAGGTCGGCGAGTCGCGGCAGAAACAGCACTTCGCGGAGCTCCTCGCGACCGGCACGCTGCACGACGGCTGGGGCGCCGGCCCGATCTCCGGCGCGTTCGGTGCGACGTATCGCAAGGAGTCGATCCGCCAGTACATCCTCGACAAGGCGATCGACCAGCTCGGTCCGATCTACAACGTGACGCTCGACGACGGCACCGTCGCGGTCCGCGGCATCCCGCCGTTCCTGCACGGCTCGGCCACGAACCTGCACCGCTTTTCCGACCAGCCGTCGTTCGCCGGCGGCTTCGACGTCTGGGAGGTCTTCTCGGAGACGGTCCTCCCGCTCTTCTCGACCGAGCGCGGCCGCTCCGCCGAGCTCTCGCTCGCCGCCCGCTACGCCGATTACTCGCGGGCCGGCGAGATCGTCGTCTGGAAGGGAGGATTGAGCGTGCAGCTGACGGAAGGCCTCCGCTTCCGCGGCACGTATTCCCACGACATGCGCGAGGGGACGTTCGAGGAGCTGTTCGTCCAGCAAGGCCGCGGCGCGACGATAGCCGATCCGTGGAACAACGACGAGGTCTACACGACGTTCAACCTGACCGGCGGAAATCCGGATCTCGAGCCCGAGGAGGCCGACACGACCGTCATCGGCTTCGTCTACCAGCCCACGTTCGCACCGGGCTTCCAGCTTTCCGTGGACCGCTACACGGTCGATCTCCAGTCGGCGATCGGCACGTTCTCGGAGCAGGAGATCGTGCTCCAGTGCTTCGAAACCGGAGCGCTCTGCGACCGCGTGCAGCGCTCGCCGGAAACGGGCCGGATCACGAGGATCAAGACGCTGTTCGTGAACATCGACTCGGCCAAGGTCAGCGGCTACGACTTCGAGGCCTCGTACCGGATAGAGCCGGACTTCCTCGCCGACCGCTCCGAGTCGATGTTCGTGCGGCTGATCGGCGGCTACATGGACGAAAACTCGTCGACGCCGCTCGGCGGCGTGAAGATCGACCAGGCCGGCGGATCGAACCTGCCGAAGAAGACGCTGACGGCGACGATCGGCTACACGGCGGGCCGCTTCGGGATCAATCTCCAGCAGAACTGGCGCAGCTCGACGAAGCGCAACGTGATCTGGGTCGAGGGCGTCGACGTCGACGACAACAGCGTCCCGTCGGTAACCCTCACGAATCTCGGCATGTTCTGGACGGGCACGACCGCCGGCGGCAACACGTGGCGGGCGTCGCTGAACGTGAACAACCTGTTCGACCGCGATCCCGTGATCGCCGGGACGACGATCGTCGGGGACGTGCTCGGACGGCGCTACTCCCTCGGCTTCGACTATCAGATCGACTGATGAGGATCGACTGATG
>DASVCR010000070.1:0-68407 GCA_036381515.1 Gammaproteobacteria bacterium
AAAAGGGCTCTGACCCCGATTTCCGGGGAAATGGGCTCTGACCCGAATTTCGTAGAATGGTGACCATGAACAAGCAAAACATCGGCAAGCTCGTGCTCGTGCGCCACGGCCAGAGCGACTGGAACCTGAAGAACCTGTTCACCGGCTGGACCGACGTCGACCTCACGGAGCAAGGCCGCAGCGAGGCCCGCGACGCGGGGCGGACGCTGCGTGAAGCGGGCCTGACCTTCGACATCGCGTTCACGTCCGTGCTCGTCCGCGCGATCCGGACGCTGTGGCTGATCCTCGACGAGATGCAGCTCATGTGGATCCCGGTCGAACGGCATTGGCGGCTGAACGAGCGTCACTACGGCGCGCTGCAGGGACTCGACAAGGCCGAGACCGCGGCGAGGCACGGCGCGGAGCAGGTCAAGATCTGGCGGCGCAGCTACGACACCCCGCCGCCCCCGCTCGAGCCCGACGACCCGCGTCATCCGCGTCACGACCCGCGTTACGCGAACCTGCCGCCTGAGACGTTGCCCGCGACCGAATCGCTGAAGACGACGCTCGCACGCGTGAAGCCGTACTGGGAGGACCGGATCAGCCAGGAGCTCCTCGCCGGCCGCAACGTGCTCGTCGCCGCGCACGGCAACAGCCTCCGCGCGCTCGTGAAGATGCTCGAGGGCATCTCGGACGACGAGATCGTCGAGCTCAACATTCCGACCGGCGTGCCTCGCCTCTACGAGCTCGATGCGCACCTCGCGCCGACCCGCGCCGAGTACCTCGGCGACCAGGAAGCGATCGCGGCCGCGGCCGCGGCCGTCGCGAATCAAGCGGCGCGGCCGAGGAACTGAGCATGCTGTACGACCTGGGCGAGCATCGCGTCGAGCTCGTCGGCGACTGCTACGTCGCGCCGAGCGCGGCCGTGATCGGCCGCGTGCGCCTCGGGCGCGACGCGAACGTCTGGTTCGGCGCGGTCATCCGAGGCGACAGCGCGCCGATCACGATCGGCGACGGCACGAACGTGCAGGACAACGCCGTCGTGCACGTCGACGCCGACGCACCCGTCGAGATCGGCGCGAACGTCACGATCGGCCACGCGGCCACGGTGCACGGCTGCACGGTCGGCGACTATTGCCTCATCGGCATCGGCGCGACGATCCTGAGCCATGCGGTGCTCGGCCGCTACTGCATCGTCGGCGCGAACGCGCTGATCACGGAGCGCAAGACGTTCCCGGACCGCTCGCTGATCGTCGGCGTGCCGGCGAGGCGCGTGCGCGACGTGACCGACGAAGAAGTCGCGATGCTCGAGGCAAGCGCGGCCCACTACGTCGAAAAGGGACGGTACTTCGCGAAAGCGCTCGTCCCGCGCTCACCGGACGCTCCGCGCTGACGGACGCTCCGCGCTGACGGACGCTCCGCGCCGGCGGACGCTCCGCGCGGGCAGATACGACGCTCCGCGCCCGACGGGCGCTCTGCGTTGGCGGACGCAACGCTTATGCTCGCGGACGCAACGCTTCGTGCTCCGGACGCAACGCTCCGTGCTCGCGGACGCGACCCCTCGGTGGCGGCGAACGCGACGCCGAGCGACGCCCGAGCGGCACATGGGGCGCTCAGCCCCGCCGCCTCCCAACCACCTTCCCGGCAATCGAGCGCAGCGCCGAGAGCCAGGTCTCGAGCTTCGCACGCACGCGCGCGGCCAGTGTCCCGCGAGCCTCCCGGCCGGCGCCGCCGGGCCGCCGATTCGTCGCCATTGGCCGGTCGTCGACCTCCCCTCGCAGCCGGGCGCGGTACTCGCGGACCGCGACCCGCAGCGACCTGAGCGACAGGTCGAGCTCGCGCATCAACGGGTCCGGCGATGTCGGCCGCAGCGTCCCGTGCTCAGAACGGAGGGGCTGCATTCGGCGGGAACCACTTGTAGAAGTGACCTTCGACGGTGCGCAGCAGCCGGATGAACGTTTCCTTCTCGTGCGGCGCCGTCGCGTCGTAGACGACGACGAAGAACACACAGCCGTCGTCTCGAGCACGCGCGTAGAGCGGCGCCGTCCGGCGCAGAAATTCGCCGGGCGTCAGAACCTCGGCGGGGTCGACGTCGGGCATCGGCAGCCGCGCCCGCTCGGCCTCACGATGCGGGTTCGGGCGCTCGCGCAAGCTGATGCCGTCGCTGCGCAGCACGACGTCATAGAGGAAGTCGATCTCGCCGCTCGGCTGCACCCAGCACGGCCGCCCGCCGGTGCCCTGGCCGAGACGCGCGAGCAGATTCTCGTAGCGGGTCAGCAGGCCTTCCTGGTTCTCGATGCGATAGCTCAGCGACTCGAGGTCCGTCGCGAGCTGCTCGGCGCTGCCGCTCTCGAGCTCGTCGGCAGCGCGCTCGACACGCTGCACGGCCCGCTCCATCTCGGCGAGGAGCGCCCTCGCCTCCGCCAACGCCGCCTCGCCGCTCGGCGTGCGGGCGGCGGCTTCGACGATCCGGACGAGCCGCACGAAATCGTCCGGCACCTCTGCGGCTTCGGCGCCGAGCACCTTGCCGATCTCCTGAAGCGACGCCTCCCGTTGCAGCAGCTCGTCGAGCCGCTCGGGCTCGACCGCGGACTTGTCCGCGAACTGCTCGACGAGCTGCTCGCGGCGCACGGTGTCGAACGCGATCAGCAGCAACAGGACGAAGATGATCAGGATGCCGACCTCCGCCATCGTCAACCCGAGCACGAGACCTTTGCGGTACGCCGCGTGCTGCTCGCCGATGCGCCCTGCAGACCTAGCGCGCATCGGTGTTCTCGTGCGGTAGCGCGGCCGGCGGTGCAACGGGCGTGTGGCTCGCGGCGGCGCGCACGAGATCGGTCAGCTCCCGCGTCACGGCCGTGAACGTCATGATCACCTTGTCGGCCGCCTCGCGCACGCGCAGCGCCTCGGCCGAGGACGCGCGCGCCTGCGCCTCGAGCTCCTCGAGCACGGCCCGGTCCTGCCGCAACGTGTTCCCGGCCGCGGCCAGCGCCTGACGGAACTGCTCGGCCGCGGTCGCGATGTTGCGCATCGTGGCTCTCTGCTGCTCGCGGCTTTCCCGGCCCGCGGCGTCGAGCTGACCGCCCAGCGCCCCGAGGTGCTGCGTCGCCCTCGTGATCTCGCCGGCGCACCGCTCGAGCACGCTCGTGATTTGCTCGATCGGCGCCGAGAGCGCCTCGAGACCGTCGCAGACCTTGTTCAGGCGCGTCGCGAGCTTCTGCGGCGGAGGCTCGACCTCGCGGAGCCGCTCCATCGCCTCGCGCGCGCTGTCGGCCATCTCGGTCATCCGTGCCGCGGCCTCCGTGCTTTGCGCGAGCACGTTCTTCTGCGCTTCCTCTGTCCGACCGAGCAGCTCGACCATCGCCTGGCCCACCTCGGTCGTGAACGCGGTCAGGAGCTCGGTCACGTTCTCGCTCGCCGTCGCGAGCACGTCGTTCAGACGCTGGGCCGCCTGCCCCTGGTAAAGAGCGATGTTGCCGCTGACCTGATCGAGCTGCGCCTTCACGCGCTTCGACGCGTCGGCGAGCTCGATCCGCGTCATGCTCTCGACGTCGGCGGGATCGACGCGCATCTGGTGAAGCAGCACGCGGAGGAAGATGCCGGCGATCGTGCTCGCGAGGGCGACCCCGAAATTCGCGATGATGTGCTCGGCCCCTGACTGTGCGCCGGCATCGCCGAGGGCGGTCCCGCGGAACTCGTACAGCGTGACCGCCATGCTGACCAGCGTGAACAGGAGACCCAGGTAATAGGCGTTGTCGCCCGCCTGATCCAGCCGGACGCGAAGCCGCGGCACCTTCGCGACCGCGGCGGCATAGAGCAGCATCGTCGAGACGATCGCCGCGGTCTGGCTCAGCTGCCCGAAGCCGAGCAGCTTCAGGCCGAAGTACAGCACGAGCCCGCCGCCGAAAGCGAGGAAGAAGAGATAGACGTCCAGTCGCGTCTCTCGACCGGGTGCGAGGCGCTCCGTGAGGATCGGATCCGCCATCAGTCTCCGAAAATGCGCTCGACCGTCATCACCGTCGCACCCTGCGCGCCGAAGTACTGGTCCCAGAAGCGGATGTGCTCCGCGCCTTGTGCGCTTTGCCCCGACCTGTTCATGTAGAAAATATCGACGCGCACGCCGCGGAGGTCCGCACGCACCTCCGAGAAGTACGCGGAAGAGCGGAACTCGTCGAACGCGGGCACGCCGCGGTAATGGCTGCTCTTGCCGGGCACGTTCTGCAGCAGGTCCGAGACGACGATCAGCCGCTTCGGGACGCCGTCGTGCTCGGGCCTGCCGAACAGCCGCACGGCGACGGCCTGCACGGCCTCGAAGATCGGCGACGACGCGCTGTCCGGGGCCTCGAGCAGCTCGTCGAGCTTCGCTCGCAGCGCGTCCGCGAAGTCCCGCTCCCAGCGCCGCCGGGCGAGCTCCGGGTTCTGATAGAGCCGGTTCAGATCGTCGCCCTTGCCGGGATTGCAGAGGCCGACGACCGGCTCCGCGACGCTGCCCGGCCGCTCCTGCACGGTGTAGACCTCGACGAACGCGAAGCGCGGCAGCTCGCCGTACAGGAGCCGATGCAGGTGATTGCGCACCGAGAGGAGCTGCACCTCGTTCAGCCGGTCCGACAGGTCGAGCAGCACCGCGACGACCTCCGCCGGCGGCCGCTCGACCGGGCAGAGCGTCTCCGGATCCATCGTGACGTGCGCCGCACGGCTCACGAAATACGCGCCGGCCCCGAGCGCGACCAGCGCGACCAGCGCGGTGACGGCGCCGACCATCGCGAAGGCCGAGCGCTCGCGCCGCGTCGGCGCGGAGCGGAGGCGGCCTGCGTTGCCCCGCCCCCTCGACCCGCCGTGCGTGCTACGCAGCGGCATCCATCGGCTCCTGCGGCGGCGTCGGATCGGCCAGCCGATACGTCGCGCCGTGCTTCGTCATCTCGCCGTTCACCTCCTTGATGAAATGCCGCATGCGCTCGACCGCGGCGTCGCGCGCGTCGTCGTCGAGCTCCGGCACGGTCGCGAGAGGCGGCGGCGGCTGCAGGCACGGCAGGCGTTCCGGCGGCCGGCGGAAGTACGCGGGCACGTTCCCGCTGCGGGCCTCCTCGTTGGCCTCGCGATAGCGCGTGACGAGCCGCTGGTGGGCCGCGGCGAGGTGATCCAGGTACGCCAGGAAGTCGCGATGCAGCCGGTTGCGGCCCTCGATCGCGAGGCGCTTGTCGTACTCCTGACGTCGCAGCACCGCGATGACCTGCGTCATCTGCTCGACGGCCTCGTCGCGCCGCTCCATGAAGCCCTCGAGCGCGAGCGTCTTCTCGTCGTTGCAGCGCTTGAACGCCTCCTCGCGCGCACGCCCGATCTCGCCGTAGAAGAGGTAGCGATCGTCGAGGCCCGACGCGCCGATCAACGCGGACAGACTGAAGCCGACGCCGAGGAACGCGAGGAGCCACGACTGCGCGTCCTGCAGCGCGAGCGGCGCACGGACGATGTTTTCCCACAGCACGAGCGCCGAGACCTCGCCGGCGGACGCGATGTACGCGTCGCGAAAATGCGCGAAGGCGAGATTGAGCCCGAAGAGCCACGCGACGTACGCGGAGAGCGCGAGGACGCCGACGATCCGGACCGCGAAGTGGCGATAGATCAAAAGACGCAGGCCGTAGATCGCGAACAGCACGGCGGCCCCGACGTTCAGCAGCGACAGCGTGAACGCCTGCACGATGCCGCCGACGA
Organism: Gammaproteobacteria bacterium; assembly: GCA_036381515.1. Taxonomy (GTDB): domain Bacteria; phylum Pseudomonadota; class Gammaproteobacteria; order Steroidobacterales; family Rariloculaceae; genus ZC4RG20. The sequence continues at coordinate 5,689 of DASVCR010000070.1, forward strand.
AGCCGGCTTGACTGCCCTCCTCGAAAAAGAGCCCGTTCAGGATCGATTCGAGGATGACGAAGATCGCGATCACGACGCCGCGGAAGAACCGCTCGCGCGCGCTCACGATCTTCGGCATGCGCTCGAGGCGGTGCTTCCGCCTGAACGCGAGGTACTCTTCGTCCCTGCCCTTCGCCTCGTGCTCGAGCTCCGCGAGGTGATTGGCGTCGTTGACCGCGCGGAGCGCGAAGTCGCTGACGGCGCCCTCGCCGGCGCTTTCGACCTCGACGCGCAGCTCCGCCGAGATGATCGCGTCGCGGATACGGCTCTCGTAGAGCTCGAGCGCGGCGCGATACTCCTCGGCCGCCTTGCGGGCCCGCCGCTCGATCTCCTCGCCGCTCGCAAGCTCCTCCGAGTCCGGCCCTTCGGCGTCTTCCGGCGGCTTGTTCTCGGCGCCCAGCCGCCGTGCGCGCGCGTCGATCGCGAGCTCCGCGGCGATCTGCTCGACGTTGAGCGGCGGGAACGTCTGGATGCTCGGCAATAACGCGTCGCGCGACGCGTTGATCAGGGTCAGGACGGTTTCGAGGGACCTGGGCATCGCGAACGGCTTGTCGTTGGGATGATCCGGCAAGTGGTTACGGACGACTGTAGCCGATCGGCTTTGACCGGTCCAAGCGGCCGCGGAGGGCACATGCGGAACCGCCGAGCGTCGATGATCGGGCTCGGCGGGCGATCGAACGGGATCGAGTACGACGCTGCTGCGCTGATACGTACGTCCGAACGCCGGACAGGGGGCGCTTCGAGCGCCGCGTGCGCCGCGCGCTGCTGCGAGCGGACGAGCGCGTTCAGCCTGAAGCGGCCGAGGAGCAACGGCGCCCCTCGGTCCGATGATGCGACGGGATCGGCTCGCGGACGGGCCGCCCGCCGCCGACTCCCGCCCCGCGCTAGTCGGCCTGCGTGATCCGCCCGACGGCCCGGCCGTCCTCGGTGATCAACGCCGTGATGTAGCCGCCGTCCGAGCCGTCGCGCATCGGCGCGATCTGGATCGTGATCTTCTCGCCGACGCCGAACAGATTCGGCACGAGCCCTTGCCGGATCATGTTGTTGCGGCTGTGCCCTTCGTACTCGATGTCGCGCGTGCCGCGCTCGTCGTCCGTCACCTCGAGGATGATCTTCGCGTGCGGGTTCGCGAAGCGCACGTACTTCACGATGCCCGTGATCTGCACCGGGTTACCGAAATCGAATTGTGCCGCGGAGTGATGGCCGAACGCCGCGCCCGAGGCCGACAACGCGATCGCCGCAACCGTCAACCCGCCGAAAATGCCCTTGCTCATGCAGCTCACTCCCGCGACTACTCGCCCTGATATTCGATCTTCTCGCCGGCAAGGAGCCGTTCGAGTATGTCGGCCCACTGCGGCTCCGTGCACTCGTAGTTCAGCAGTCGCCCCCCTTCGAGCTCCTGCCAACGCTTGACGCCCGACATCGGTTCCGTGAGGAACACCGGATCGGTCATGGTCCACTCGTTCGTGATGACGCGCCGGCCGTTCTCGATGCCGAGCGTGTAACGCTCGACGATCTTCGCCTGATCGCTGTGCGGCGTGGACGAATCGACCTGCTCGACGAGGTGCGTCGTCTCGACGACGAGCGTGTCGCCTTCCCATCGGCCGATGGAAAAGCCGTTGCGCTCGGGAAAGATCTCGTCGAGCTTGAAGCCGTGGTCGCCGATGTAGACGCGGCGGATCTCCTTGTGCGCCTCGTACGTGATGTTGATCTGCCGCGGATGCTGCAGGATCTCCATCGGATAGCCGCCGGAGCCGATCATCGACGCCGGCATGCCGCTGCCGACGCAGTAGGCGCCGGGGCTGTGGTTCGTGCCCTGCGTGACGGCGCGATAGGCGGCGACCTTCTCTTCGGCGAGCGGCGTCAGCGACGGACGCCCGCCGCCGTCGCGATTCCGGGCTCCGGCCGCAGGCGGACCGGCGCTCGCGGCCCCGCCCCGGTACGTCGTCCAGACGCCCGTGAAATCGGGACGTCCGTCCAGCGTGCGCGGGATCTCCTGCGCCGCTTCCGCGCCACGTGCGCCGGCCGCGTTCGCCGCGGGCGCCTGACCCTGCGCCGCAGCGGCGCCCCATGCCATCACCGCGCCGGCGGCCAGCGTCGTGATGGCCTTCACTGTCGAGTTCATCGTGCTGATCCCCCCTGAGCCCTTCTCGCGAGCACGTCGCCGTGCACGGTCACCGGCGCAACGTTTCCGACGCTTCCACCGTTCTGGACGGGCGCGCGTTCCAACCCTGAGCCGTGCCCGAATTGTGGCTCAGTTTGCCGTGCGGAGGCTATTGGCGCCGCGCGTCTCGTCACGGCCCGGGCCGTGCTGCAGCCGCCGCGCGATGTGCCGCAGCAGAGTCGCCGATTGATGTCAATTCGCAACAATTGTCGCGGCAGTGTCAAAACGTGATGCAGGGACGATCCAACGTGCTCGACACCTAGGAAAATCGGTGCATATTTCGTCGCTATCGCGAAACGCAAGCTTGTAAACCGATAATCAATTGTTACACTTTCGCAACATCGGCACCCAGGCGGTGCCGATGACACGTGTCCTAGGGAGCAAGGAGAGAGAAGGGAATGTCTCAGCATGCATCCGTTGTGAGACCGCGGTTATTGGCGGCGTCGATCGCGTCCGCATTGGGCGTTTCGGGCTTCTTCATGACGTCGGCTCATGCTCAACAGAGCGCCGAGCCTAGCCTCGAGGAGATCGTCGTCACGGGCTCGTTGATCCGTCGCCGCGACTTCGAGGCGAACAGCCCGATCGTCACGGTCGACGAGGACCTGTTCGACCAGGCCACGACGTCTGCCGTCGAAACGCAGCTGAACCGGCTGCCCCAGTTCACGCCGACGGCGGATAACCCTTCGCAGGGCGGAGACATCCAGCCGAACGCACGCAACACGCCGGGCTCGGCGACGATCGCGCTACGCGGGCTCGGCCCGAACCGCAGCCTCGTGCTGATCAATGGCCGCCGCGGCACGCCGGCGAACGCGTCGATGGTGATGGACATCAACACGATCCCGGCGGCGGCGATCGAGCGCGTCGAAGCGATCTCGGGCGGCGCGTCGGCGACCTACGGCGCGGACGCGGTAGCCGGTGCGGTCAACTTCATCCTGCGCGACGATTTCGAAGGATTCGAGCTCTCCGTGCAAACGGGCGCTCCGGAAGAAGGAGACAACTTCGAGTATCAGGTCTCCGGCATCATGGGGAGCGACATCGCGGACGGCCGGGGCAACGTCAGCGTCGCGTTCTCGACGAACAAGAGGAACGAGGCGCTGCAGCGCGACCGCGACTGGTATCGCGACCTGTGGGCGGACCCGACGATCGGCAGCACGCAGTTCTTCCCCGAGTTCACCGGTTTCTACACGGGCTCGGACAATCTTCCCGACGTCGACGTTCTGAACCAGGTCATCGACGGCGCGAGCTTCACCGCCTCGCCCCAGAATTCGGTGATCTACACCGACTTCAACGGCAACGCGTTCTCCGGCTTCGACGCCGGCGGCGCTCCGGGTGCTTCCGGTGCCCAGTTCATCGACGGTCAGAAGTACGTGCGCCTCGCGAACGGACAGCTCGGCGTCAACAACACCGACAACTACCTGGTCCTGCCGCTGCGGCGTCACAACATGTACGCGCAAGGCAACTACCGGATCACCGATTCGTTCGGCGCGTTCGCGGAAGGCTACTTCAGCAGGACGAGCACGGATACGCGGCAGGAGCCGGTGCCGATCACGAGCGGCTGGAGCGTGCCGATCGATCCGACGATCAATCGCGACGTGATCCCCGACGAGCTGCTCGCGATCCTCGATTCGCGGGACGATCCCGATGCCCCGTTCCAGCTCCGGACGCTGCTGCCGTTCGACCGAACGTCGTCGACCGACGTCTACACGTACAACATCACGTTCGGGTTCGAAGGCGATCTCGGCAGCGACTGGACGTGGGAATTCTTCACGTCGCAGGGCGAAGCCGAGACGACGGTGCTGCAGGAGGGCTTCGCGTCGCTGCAGCGCCTGCGGGCGATCATGCAGGCGCCCAACTTCGGCCAGGGCTTCAACGAAATCAGCAATGACGGCCCGCCCGATTTCGGGTTCGGCGGCGCAAGGGCCACGTGCACGACGGGCCTGAATCCGTTCGCGTGGGAATCGGTCAGCCAGGACTGCTTCGACGCCGTGATGGCCGACATCAGCACGAAGCAGATCATGAAGCAGACCATCTGGCAGGCGAACTTCCAAGGCGGAGTCGCCGAGCTTCCCGCCGGCGAGGTGCGTGCGGCGGTCGGCGCGAACTATCGAGAGAACGAGTACACGTTCCAGAACGACACGCTCGTCAAGCAAGGCACGTCCTTCCTCGAGCAGGCCGCTGGGCTCTATCCGGCAGCGGATTCGGAGGGCACGATCGACGTGAGCGAGGGCTACGTCGAGTTCCTCGTTCCGGTCCTGTCGGGTCTGCGAGCGGTGCAGCAGCTCGACCTCGAGATCGGCGGCCGCTGGTCGGACTACAACACGACCGGCGCGAGCAACACGTACAAGTTCATGGCCGACTGGCGCGTCAACGACACGGTGCGGATCCGCGGCGGCTTCAATCGCGCCGAGCGTGCGCCGAACATCGCCGAGCTGTTCCTCGCGGCCGAGCAGACCTTTGCGGCGGCGGCGGGCGGCGACGTCTGCTCGGTCCGGAACGGTCAGGCCTGGTCGGCTAACCCGCTGCGGAACCCGGAGCACTGGCGCGACGTCGTGCGCCTGTGCGGTGCGCTGATGGAAGGCAGCGGCAACGTGAATGCGGACGAGCAGTACTACGGCGTCTCCGCCGAGACGGTCGCTTCCGCCGATCCCGACGCCGTCGCGGCCGGTGACGTCACGACGAATCCGCAGGGCGCGGGCGCGTCGTTCCTGTTCCCGACGACCGTCGGTAACGCGAATCTCGATCCGGAGACGGCGGATACGTGGACGCTCGGCGCGGTGATCGATCTCGGCGCTACGCTCACGGGCCGCTTCTCGAACGTGCGCCTCTCGGTCGATTACTACGACATCGAGGTGAGCGACGCGATCGGCGAGCAGTCGCCCGACATCGTGATGCGTCAGTGCACGGATCCGGCGTTCAACCCGACGTTCGATCCCAATTCGCCGTTCTGCGACGGCTTCCGGCGTGCCGCGTCGGGCGCGATCGGCAACCTGCAGAGGACGTTCCTGAACAACGGCCGCTTCCGGACGTCGGGTGTCGACCTGCAGGTCGACTGGCGCTTCGACCTCGGCCCGGGCCAGTTCAACGTCAGCTCGCTGCTGAACGTGCTGCTCGACATGGAGTCGGCCGAGCTTCCGACGGACGAGTGGGTCGACTACGCCGGCACGTTCGGTCCGAACCAGAACGGCCTGAACGGCAGCGCGTACGATTACCAGGCCCTGACCACGTTCACGTACTCGCTCGACCGTCTCGAGCTCGGCCTCAGGTGGCAGCATCTGCCGAGCATCGAGCCCGCGATCGCCGCGATCAACCCGAGCACGACGATCACCGGTGCACCGGCATACAACCTCTTCGACCTGCTCGGGCGCTATTACCTGGCGGACAACGTCAGCCTGCGCTTCGGCGTCGAGAACGTGCTCAACGAGGAGCCGCCGCTCCAGGGCCGCGATCCCACGGCGACGTCGCCCAACCTGCCCGGAGGCTCGTTCAACATCAACAACTACGACATCAACGGCCGCCGCGCGTATTTCGGCGCGACCGTCGAGTTCTAAGTCTCTCTGCTCCGGCTGCGGCGGGCCCGTCAGGGCCCGCCGCTTTTCTTATCGCCCGCACCGGGCATCGCGGCGCTGCACGCCGGTCCTCGCTCCGCCATCGAACTCCGGCCGCCCGGAAAAAACCTCGAGCGCCGCTCGGGCGGCATCGGCAGGCCTCACCGCGGTTCGAGCGGCATCAGCATGTGCGCGAAATACGCGAGCTCGAGCGCCGTTCGGTACGCGAGCTGCTCCTGGTTGCTCGTGCCGCCGTGCCCGCCCTCGATGTTCTCGTAGTAGAAGTAGTCGTAACCGAGCTCCTTCATCCGCGCCGCGGCCTTGCGCGCGTGGCCGGGGTGCACACGATCGTCCTGCGTCGACGTGTAGAAGAGCACCTTCGGGTAGGGCTGTCCGGGGCGCAGGTGTTGATACGGCGAATATTGCGACAGGTACGCCCAGTCGTCGGGATCGTCGGGATCGCCGTACTCGCCGATCCACGACGCGCCCGCGCCGAGCTTCGTGTACCGTCTCATGTCGAACAGCGGAACGCCGCAGTCGATCGCCGCATAAAGCTCCGGCCGCTGCGTGAGGATCGCGCCCATCAGGAGCCCGCCGTTCGAGCGGCCGATCGCGCCGAGCTTCTCGGGCCGCGTCACGCCCGACTCGATCAACGCCTCCGACACGGCGATGAAGTCGTCGAACGCCTTCTGCCGGTTCTCCTTCAGCACCGCGCGATGCCACGCTGGACCGTACTCGGAGCCGCCGCGGATGTTCGCGAGGACGAGCACGCCGCCGCGCGAGATCCATAGCTTGCCGGCGAGCGCACCGTGCTGCGGGCGTCCCGGATCCTCGTAGTAGACCGGAAGAACGGCGTTCAGGAAGCCGCCGTAGCCGTATTGCACGGTCGGCGCATCGCCGGCCTCGAGCACGTCCCGGCGGCCGGCGACGAAGTACGGAATCCGCGTGCCGTCCTTCGAAGTCGCGAAGCGTTGCTCGACGACGACGTCCGACGCGTCGTAGAACGCCGGCGCCTGCGCGATCTTCGCGAGCCCGCCGTCCCGAGCCGGCGCGTAGTAGAGCGCATTCGGCGTCGTCAGGCTTTCGAACGACAGGAGCACGTCGTCGGTGCCGCCGCCTGCCGACACGATCTTCACGACGCCGTTGTCCGGCAGCGCGATCGGGCGCGCGGTCCAGCGCCCGCGCTCGTCGCGCGACACGCGAGCGGCATGGCCCGAAACGTCCTCGAGATACTGCACGACGAGCTCCGACTCGCCGACGCCCAGGTTTTGGAACGCACGCCGCTCGTCCGCCGCGAACACGATCTCCACATCGCCCGACTCGAGGTCGTACGCGACGACCGCGCCTTCGGGATACGCCGCGCCGCGGTAGCGCCACGGCTCGCGAAGGAAGAACAGCGCCCGTCCGTCGAGCACGCCGTGAAGATCGGCGTTCAACGGCACCGGCAGGCGCGTCCAGTCGTCGGCCCGTCCGGTCGAGTAGTAGTACTCCGTCTCGAAGAACGACACGGCGCGCTGTGCGAACACGTGAGCGACGCCGTCGTCGTGCTCGACCCGCGGGAAGACGCCGACATCCGAGCGCTCGCCGTCGAACACGAGCGGCGCCCCGTCGAGCGCCTCCCCCCGCTCGAGCCGCACGAGCGTACGCGCGTAGCCCGAGTCGGTCAGCGAGCCCTCACCGAGATCGGTGCCGACGAGGAGCGCGTCGGCGTCGATCCAGGCAACGTCCGTCTTCGCCTCGGGCACATAGAAGCCGCCGTCGACGAACGTCTTCGCAGCGACGTCGAACTCGCGCCAGACGCCCGCATCCTTGCCGCCATCCGAGACCTCGACCATGCAGCGGCGATACTCGGGCTCGAGGCAGGCGATGCTGCCCGCAACCCAGTTCTCGCCTTCCTCGTCGGCGAGCGCGTCGTAGTCGAGCAGCGTCTCCCACTCGGGCTCGCCGGACACATAGCTCTCGACGCTCGCCCGGCGCCAGATGCCGCGGACGTGCGTGTCGTCCTGCCAGAAGTTGTAAGCCGCGCCGTTCCTGATTTCGCCCAGCGGAATGCGCGCGTCCGAGGTCAGGATCTCGAGCGCCTCGCGGCGCATCGGCTCGAAGCGCGGATCGGCCTCGAGGACCGCAAGCGAGCGCGCATTCTCGGCGCGGACCCACTCGAGCGCCTCGGGGCTCGCGATCTCCTCGAGCCAGAGGTAGGGATCCTGCTGCGCCGCGGCCTGCACGCTCGCGGCCGCCGCAACGGCCGCGAGCGCGCCGCGAAGCTTCGACGTCATCTCGAGCCTCCGCTTTCCCGGTGTCCCCGGGACAGCATACTCTCGATCCGACGCCGAAGGCTCGGCTTGGGCTTACCGGTGCGCGGTCAGGAGCGTTCCTCGATCAACGCGATCGCCTTCTCGCGCAGCGTCGCGTCCGCGTTCACGGCCTGCACGACGCGGTTGTACTGATCCGGCGTCCAGCCGTGCTCGGCGATCTTCGAGAACGCATCCTCCTGCAGCCGAGCCTGCGTCTCCTGCGCCTGCTGCTGCGTCTCCGCGGCAGCGAGCTCTTCCTCGTACTCGGCGAGCGTCTCCTCGAGCGCGACGTAGATGTCGGCGAACGTCTCGAGATCCTCGTCCGACACCTCGACCGCCGGCTGCCCGAGGTTCGGCGACGGCTGCGCCGGCGGCTGGGCCGGCTGCGGCGCCGGCTCCTGCGCGTAAAGCTGTCCCGTCAGCGCCAGCGCGGCGGCGGCGATCGCCGGAGTGAACAAGCCTTTCATGACACTACCTCTAGAAAACCAGACATGAGCGGGGTTTAGTGCAAGCACCATGCCAGGTTTTCGGAGGCGGCCCGCTCGAGCGGCGGCGCTGCCGCTCGCGACGCGTCAATCCGGCAGCGTCAGCGCGATCAGCTCCGCCGGGCCCGGCCGGCCGATCGCGAGCACGATGTACTGCTTGCCGTCGAGCATGTACGTCATCGGCTTCGCCGCGGCCTGCCCCGGCAGCTCGATTTCGGCGACGACGTCGCCGGTCGCCTTGTCGTAGGCGCGCAGGATCGGATCGCCGCCCCAGCCCTCGCCCGCGAAGAGCAGCGTCTTCGTCACGAGGAGCACCGGGCGCACCGGCTTGCCGGTATCGGGCAGGTCGAGCCCGCGCAGCGCCGGATGGTTCGCGATGTTTTCCGGCGTCCGGCCGTTCGGCTTCATCCAGACGTGCTCGCCCGTGTTCATGTCGATCGCCGTGACGCGGCCGTACGGCGGCTTCACGATCGGCAGACCCATCGGGCTCGGCACCTGGCCGCCGGTGAACACGTAGCGCATGTCCGTCGTGCCGGGCTCGGGCTCGCCGACCGAGAACACGGCCGGATTCGTGGTCGAGCCGACGTAGACGATGCCGGTCTCCGGATCGGCCGCGCCGCCCTCCCAGTTCGACCCGCCGCCGAAGCTCGGCAAGAGCAGCGTGCCGCGCGTGCCGTCCGGCGAGTTCTGCAGCGACGGCGGATTGAACATCGGCCCGAGCCGCAGGTCCTTCACGGCTTCGAGCGCCGCGGCCTTGATCTCCGGCGTGAAGTCGACGAGATCGTCCTCGGTGAAGCCTTGGCGGTCGTAGGCCGCGGGCTTCGTCGGGAAGGGCTGCGTCGGCGACGTCCACTCGCCCGGCACGTCCGTCTGCGGCACGGGCCGCTCCTCGATCGGCCAGATCGGCTCGCCGGTCTCTCGATCGAGCACGTACGCGAACGCCTGCTTCGTGAGCTGCACGAGGGCCTTCACGGGACGGCCGTCGACGGTCACGTCGAGCAGGATCGGCGACGTCGGATTGTCCCAGTCCCAGATGTCGTGATGGATCTGCTGGAAGTGCCAGACGCGCTCGCCGGTCTCGACGTTCAGCGCGACGATGCTGTTGCCGAAGAGGTTCGCGCCGTGCCGATGACCGCCGTACATGTCGCTCGTCGGCGCCTCGACCGGCAGATACACGAGGCCGAGATCGGGATCGGCCGCCATCGGTGCCCAGACGCCCGCGTTGCCGGTGTACTCGGCCGAGCCGTCGAACCACGTGTCGTAGCCGTGCTCGCCGCGCTCGGGGACCGTGTGGAACGTCCACTTGAGCTCGCCGGTCCGCGCATCGAACGCGCGCACGTCACCCTTGACCTGGGTGCGCGAGTTCGGCCGCGCGCCGACGCCGTGCGCCGGACCGACGACGATGACGTCGCCGACGACGAGCGGCGGCGACGTCGAGCCGATCTCGATGTTGTCCTTCGGACCGCGCAGGAGCTCGTACATGTCCACGACGCCGCCGTTGCCGAAGCCCGGCTCGGGGAGCCCCGTATGCGCATCGAGCGCGACGAGATGGAAGCCTGGCGTCACCGTGATGATCCGGTCGTCGCCCTGCCCGTCGCTCCAGTACGCGACGCCGCGGCCCGAGAGCTTCCTCGGCGCGCGCTCGAACCGCTCGCCCTCGTCGGGCCGCCACATCCACAGCGTCTCGCCGGTCCGCGCGTCGATCGCGACGACGTTGCGCGTCACGCCCGCGGTCGCGTAGAGCACGCCGCCGACCATCAGCGGCGTCGTCTCGGTGCGCGCCTCGGGCCGCGGGCCGAAGTTCGCGGCGGACCAGCGCCACGCGACGCGCAGGTCCGCGACGTTCGACGCGTCGATCTGATCGAGCGGCGAGTAATGCTGCGCGTAAAGGCTGCCGCCGTAGACGGGCCACTCGGCCTGCCCGCCGCCGTCACCTTCCTCTGCATACGCGACCGCGAGCACCGCGGCGCAAACCGAAGCCGCGAGCGCGGCACGCCGAATCCGCCGAATCATCGAGCCTCCTCCCCGCAAGCGATCGCCCGGTCGCCGGGTCGTTCTTTGCATCGAAGGTTACCGCGTTTTCGCGGAACGTGGCAGCACGCCGGCGGGGAGCGCCGGAACATACGGGTGGCCAGCCGAGCGCGGGACGCCGTGTCCCGCCGCGGTCACGTGCCCTCGGGCCAGATCCGGATCAGCCCCTCCTGCGCGGTCGACGCGACGAGCCGCCCGTCCGCCGTGAAGAACTGCCCGAACGCGAGCCCGCGCGCGCCCGACGCGTTCGGGCTCCACATCGAATGCAGCAGCCACTCGTCGACGCGAAACGGCCGATGAAACCACATCGCGTGATCGAGGCTCGCCATCTGCACGTTGCCGAGCTCGAAGCGGATGCCGTGCGGCAGCGCCGACGTCGCGACGAGCTGGTAGTCGGAGATGTACGCGAGCAGCCGGCAGTGCAGCGCCGCATCGTCGGGCAGCGGCTCGATCGCACGGATCCAGATGTGCCGCACCGGCGGCGCGGGCTCCGGCGAGAAGATGTGGATCGGCTCGACGGGACGGAACTCGAACGGGCGCGCCGCCGTGACGAAGCGGCGCATCTTCTCCGGGATCTTCTCGAGCAGATCGGCCGGGATCTCGCGCACGTCCGCGAGCCCGTCCGGACCCGGCACGTCCGGCATCTCCGCCTGATGCTCGAGGCCCTGCTCCGGCGCCTGGAACGACGCCGTCATGTTGAAGATCGGGCGTCCGTGCTGGATCGCGACGATCCGCCGGTTGCTGAAGCTCCTGCCGTCGCGGTCACGCTGCACGTGATAGACGATCGGCGCGTTCACGTCGCCGGGCCGCAGGAAGTACGCGTGCAGCGAATGCACGTGCCGGCCTTCGACCGTCCAGCTCGCGGCGCAGAGCGCCTGACCGAGCACCTGGCCGCCGAATACCCTGCTGCTGCCGATGTCGCGGCTCTCGCCGCGGAAAAGATCGAGCTCGAGACGCTCGAGCTCGAGGAGATGCAGGAGGTCTGCGAGCACCGGATCCATGGGGCCTCGAAGCAAGCGCCGCGGCAACGCGGCGAGGTCCCCATGATACGCGACGGTCGGCGGCTCGCACGGCCGCCGAAGCTCGTTCGACGGCGAATGCTACTTCCCGCGATTCAGCCTCGCGATCAGGCTCGACGTGTCCCAGCGCCGCCCGCCCATCTGCACGACGTCCGCGTAGAACTGATCGACGAGCGCCGCGACCGGCAGCTCGGCGCCGTTGCGGCGCGCCTCGTCGAGGCAGATGCGCAGGTCCTTGCGCATCCATTCCACGGCGAAGCCGAAGTCGAAGCGGCCCTCGATCATCGTCTGCCAGCGGTTCTCCATCTGCCACGACTGGGCCGCGCCCTTCGAGATCACGTCGATCACGGCGGGCACGTCGAGCCCCGCCTGCTTCGCGAAATTCAGCGCCTCCGCAAGCCCCTGCACGACGCCGGCGATCGCGATCTGATTGACCATCTTCGTGAGCTGTCCTGCGCCCGCCGGGCCGATCAGCCGCACGTTGTGCGCGTATGCGCGGATCACGGGCTCCGCGCGCGCGAAGGCTTCCGGCTCTCCGCCGACCATCACCGTCAGCTTCCCCTGCTCGGCGCCGGCCTGGCCGCCCGACACCGGCGCGTCGAGGCACGCGACGCCGCGCTCGCCGCCCGCCGCCGCGATCTCGCGCGCGAGACCCGCGGACGCCGTCGTGTGATCAACGAACACCGCGCCCTTCTTCATCCCGGCGAGCACGCCGTCCGGGCCGAGCACGACCTCGCGCACGTCCGGATCGTCGCCGACGCACGTGAACACGAGGTCGGCGCCGTCGGCGGCCTGCGCCGGGGAATCGGCAAGCCGGCCGCGGTGCTCGGACGTCCAGCGCTCCGCCTTCTGCCTCGTCCGGTTGTAGACCGTGACGTCGTGACCGGCCTTGCTGAGCCAGCCGGCCATCGGATAGCCCATCACGCCGAGCCCGAGGAACGCCACCTTCATCGTCATCGTCGTCAGCTCCGTTTCGTCTCGTCGAGGGCGGCGGCCGCGCGCGCCGCGAACGCGGCGTACGGACCGCGGTCGCCCGCCCGAACCGACGACGACAATGCCCAGAAATACGCGACGAGCCGAACGAGCCGCACGACTCGACGCAGCTCGCGCGGCGTGAACGGCACCGGCGAAGCGCCGTAATACGCGTTCGCGAGCTGCCAGCCGTCGTCGTCGAAATGATTGAGCGCCGCGACGCCGGCGAGATCGAGCACGGGCGCGGCCGTCACAGCATACTCGAAGTCGACGAGCTTGAGCTCGCCGTCGTCGAGCACGTTGGACGCGATCAGGTCGTTGTGGCAGAGCACGTGGCTCGGGTAGCGCGCGGCGTACGCGCGCGCGAGCTCGCGCAGCTCCGCGGCGCGGCGGCGGTCCTCCGCGCCGAGCGCGCCGAGCCCGCGCGTGTACGCGTCCGCGAGCGCCTCCGGATCGTACTTGCGCAGCGGACGCCTGATCGAGTGCAGACGCTTCAGCAGCCGCGCGACGCGCACGACGTTCTGCGGCGCCGCGAGCGCCTCCGCCGTGAGCGGACGCGCGCGCGAGAGATACTCGGTGATCAGCGCGCCCCCGCGTGCGTCCGCGGCGACGACCGGCGGTGCGATGCCGAGCGCCGCGGCCTCGTCCGTGACCGAGGCTTCGACCGGCAGCTCGAGCGCGCCGGCGCGCGGGTCGTCCGAGACGCGCACGACGAAGCGCCGTCCGCTCACGGCCGCGAGGACGCTGCGCGGGCGCAGCCCGCCGCCGAGCGGCGTCAGGTCGACGGCCGCTGCCGGCGCTCCCGGCACATCGACGAGCCCCGCATCGCGAAGCGCGCGCAGCACCCGCTCGCGCAGGCCCGCGTCGATCATCGCGGCCCGCTTCACGCCGGCCCCTGCGGGATCCGCCCGGAACCCGCCCGAGGGGCTGCCCGACGTTCCCGCTGCCGCGGGCCGCAGGCGACGCACACCCCTGCCCGCCGCGCGGTCGAGGTGTCGCACCCACGCACCACCGCCGGGCCTGGGACCGCGCATTGTGTCACTTCGGCTACCCGTAGTCTCGCTTGAAGGCTAATTTTGGCAGTGTTAGTCTCGCATGCGCCACAACCCTGTTCCAGGCAACTCCTCGCCCGTCGGGAGTTGTCTTCGTACGACAGAGTTTGTGCCCACCTACTACATCGGGAGGATAGTAATGGGACGATCGTTCCATCCGGGCAATTCTTGCCCAAGGAAAGCCCTGCTTGCTGATTCGGTCGCACGCGCGATGCATGGCGCGCGGATGGACCGCGCGGCGACCAGACACACGAGAATCACGCCTCGGCTGCTTGCGACTTCCGGCGCGGTCCTGCTCGGCTCCGCGCTCGTCGCGATGCCGTCGGGACGGGCGTTCGCCCAGGACGCCGGAGTCGAAGAAATCGTCGTCACCGGATCGCGCATCGTGCGCCGCGACTTCGAGTCGAACAGCCCGATCGTGACCGTCGAGGCCGAGGACTTCGAAACGCAGACGGGCCTGAACGTCGAGTCGTATCTGAACCAGCTGCCGCAATACAACCCGGCCGCGTCGCCGGTGACGTCGGACGGCGACGTGCAGATCACGCCGATCAACTCGGTCGGTATCGCATCGATCTCGCTGCGCGGCTTCGGTCCGAACCGCAGCCTCGTGCTCATCGACGGCAAGCGCATGGTGCCGATCAACCCGTTGATGGTCACCGACATCAACGGCATTCCGTCGGCGCTGATCGAGCGCGTCGAGACGATCACCGGCGGCGCGTCGGCCGTGTACGGTGCCGATGCCGTCGGCGGCGTCACGAACTTCATTCTGCGCGACGATTTCGAAGGCTTCGACGTCGACTTCCAGACGGGCATGACCGAGGAAGGCGACGGCGAGGAGTCGCGCCTTTCTGCGATCCTCGGCTCCAATCTCGGCGACCGCGGCAACGTGACGATCGGCTTCGAAGCCTACAAGCGCGAGCGCGCGCTCGAGGTCGAGCACGACCTCTATCGGAAGTGGTATCAGCGCGCCGACACGCCGGGCTTCCTGTTCGTGCAAGGCGTCAACGGCTACTCGTGTAACGGTCCCGAGTGCCCGTACTCCGAAACGATCAACGCGTTGTTCTCCGACCGGATCCCGGGCTCGTTCGTCTTCAGTCCGAACGGCGCTCAGGACGGCGTCGGACGCGGCTTCTCTTTCAGCCCCGACGGCGGCGTTTTCGTCAACAGCCGAGGCGGCTTGTATCGAGCAGACGGGTCGCTGCGCTACACCGGTCAGCTCGACGGTCTGGAGTACACGTTCCAGAACGCGCTCGACAACAACGTCCCGTTCGGATCGACCCCGGTACCCTATCAAAACCTGAAGTACAACTTCATCGATGCCACGATCAGCGCGCCGCAGGATCGCTACTCGTTCTTCGCGTCCGGCTCGTACGACGTGAATGATCGCGTCCGCTTGAAGGCACGTGCGACGTTCGCCGAGAGCGATACGGCGACGGTGCTCGGCGGCACGTCCGCGATCACGGGTTGGGAAGCCACGGTGCCGTACGACCCGACGACCGACAGCCCGGTCAACCCGAACCTCAACTGGAGGGATCCGGCCGTCGTCCAGGCGTGGCTCGATAATCCGAATGATCCGATGTTCGCGAATCCGGACTTCATCCCGACTGGGCAGCCGAACGCCGGCCACCCGGTTCCGGCCGAGCTCGCGATCCTGCTGAACAGCCGCAACCCGACGACGTACTGCCTCGAGGGCTCGACTCTGAGCACTGGTCCTTCCGCCGGCCTGCCGTGCGGCACGTGGGGCTCGAACACGACGCCGACGAGCGACCCGGCGCTGGTGGGCACGACCGGCCCGCAGGCGCGCTGGCAACCGCAGTGGCTGCCGAAAGACAGCCTGCCGCCGCGCCAGACGCGTAACGTCAACGAGGTCTGGCAGTTCGAGGCGGGCCTCGAGTTCGATCTCGGCCGCGACTGGACGGGCGAGTTCTATCTGTCGCACGGCGAATCGAGCACCTACAACGTCGCCGGCGGCAACATGTCGCTCGAGCGTTACCGTCAGCTGATCGCGATGCCCGACTACGGCCGCAACGCGCAGATCTCCGGTAACGAGCCGCCGAACAGCCAGCGCCCGTACTTCGGCGCGGGCGACGTGACCTGCACGTCCGGCTGGTATTCGACGCTGTTCGAGGGCGACAAGCCGCTCAGCCAGGACTGCTACGACGCGGTCAACGCGGTGCTGCAGACGCGGACGCAGAACGAGCAGAACATCATCGAGCTCAACTTCCAGGGCCCGGTGTACGAGCTGCCGGCGGGCGAGGTCCGCATGGCGACGGGCTACCAGAGCCGCCGGAACTCCGGCCTCTTCAACCCCGACATCCTGCAGTCGCAGGTCTCGTTCACCGACCAGGTGATCGGTGTGTACCCGACCGGTTATCTCGACGCCGAGACGTCGGTCGATGACTACTACATCGAGGGCCTGATCCCGGTGCTGCAGGGCAAGCGGGCCGCCCAACGGCTCGAGCTCGAGCTCGGTGCGCGTTACTCCGACTACGAGCACACCGAGGAAGAGACCACGTGGAAGTCGCTGATCAACTGGCAGGTCAACGACATGCTCCGGTTCCGCGGCGGCTTCAACCGCGCGACGCGTGCGCCGAACCTCGGGGAGCTCTTCCTGAATCCGCAGGAAATCTTCACGGGCGGCGGCATGTTCGGCGATCCGTGCGGCGTCCGCTCGAACTCGCCGTTCGGCGCGGGCGGCACGTCGGACGACCCGGTCCTGACGACGGGCGAGACGAACCCGCCTCCGCTCGCGGCCGGCCAGACGCCGGAAGGTGCGATGAGCACCCGGATGATCTGCGAGGCGATGATGGGCGGCCCCGGCAGCTCCGCGGTCAATCAGTTCTACAACCTGAACAACGCACCGGCGTCGGGCGGCGGCGGCTTCGCCTGGGTGCTGCAGACGGGCAACCCGGACCTGAAGTCGGAGGTCGCGGACACGTGGACGTGGGGACTCGTGCTGAACCTCGAGAACAACATGACGTGGGCGTTCGACTGGTACAAGGTCGAGATCGAGGACGCGATCATGTTGTACTCGCTGACGTACGCCGGCTACCGGTGCTTCGGCACGCGCATCGTGACCACGCCCGAGGAGGCGGCCGAGCAGGCGCAGACCACGGCCTGTAAGCTCGTTCCGAGGGACCTGAACAACGGTGCCGCGCTGAACGCGATGCTGTCGTACGACAACCAGGCCACGATCAAGACGTCCGGCGTGGACATCTCGTGGAACTGGTTGAAGCCGCTCGACGCTGGGAGCCTCAACTTCAGCATGCAGGCGACGGTCCTCGACGAGTACAAGACGAAGGCCTCGCCGGCGCCGTTCGATCCCGAGATCGACTGGAAGGGCTCGCTCGGCCCGACCGGCCTCACGGGGACGAACCCCGGCGCGTACGAGTATCGGTTGTTCGGCTCGGTCGGCTACTCGCGCAACAACTGGAACGTCTCGCTCCGCTGGCGGCATCTGCCGTCCGTCTGGAGTGCGAACTATGCGCAGCAGCAGGCGATCAAGGAGAACAACGCGAGGGTCGCGGCCGGCGGTCCCGGCATCATGCTGAGCTGGACGCCGACGACGGAAATCAAGTCGGACGACTACAACGTCTTCGACTTGTCGTTCCGTTGGGATCTGACGGACGCGATGACGCTGCGCGGCGGTATCACGAACTTGTTCGATACCGAGCCCGAGGTCGTCGGTGCGAGCAGGGGCTATCCGACGGATACCGTCCTGAGCAACGTCTGCGCGGACCTCGGCTATCCGAACGGAGCGATGGGCTGCCAGAACCCGTTCGGCTACAGCCTGCCGGGCGCCGGATCGATGAATCCGGGGTACTACGACACGCTCGGCCGCCGCTACTTCGTCGGCCTCAGCATGCGCTTCTAAGAGGCGCGTTCTTGTCCCTTTCGCGGCGGGCTTCGGCCCGCCGCTTTTTTTTTTGTGCTGCGGCAACGCCGACGGGCCCGAGTCGGGCCGCCCCGCCCCGCTCAGGGGAGCACGCCGCTCGCCGCCGCCCCTTCCACCCGCGCGCTGCGCCATTGCCGGGCCCACGCTCGGTAACCGATCACGATCAGCACGAGGTAGAACGCGAACAGCGCCGCGAACAGGTACAGCCCTCTCGACACGTACAGGTAGATCGAGATCGAGTCGATCACGAACCAATAGATCCAGTTCTCGAGGACCTTCTTCGCGACCATGTACGTCGTGACGAGCGCGGCGACCGTCGTGAAGGAATCGGCATACGGCAGCGCCGCGTCCGTCCGCGCCGACAGCACGGCCCCGAACGCGCCGGTGAGCACGGCGATCACCGCGAGCGCGAGCGCATGGCGTCGCCACGACCAGACGCCGATCGCGACGGACTCGCCGCGCGGCCCGCCGTGCAGCCACTGCCGCCAGCCGTAGACGGCCATCGCCGCATAGAACAGCTGCAGCGCGGCCTCCATGTAGAGCCGCGCATCGACGAACACGACGAGCGACAGCAGCGTGCCGACGAGCGCGGCGGGCCAGCACCAGACGTTCTCGCGGATCACGAGCACGAGGTACAGCACGGCCAGCACGACGGCGACGAGCTCGAGCAGCGGCATCGTCGGCTACAGCGCGTACCTGAACGTCACGCCGACGTGGCGCGGGTCGCCGAGGCGCACGTAGAGCTTCTCGGGGAAATCGGGCGGCTCGTTGCCGAAGAAGAAGCCGCGCACGGCGTATTCCTCGTCGAGCAGGTTGCGCGCCCAGAGCTCGACGCCGAGCCGGCCGATCTCGCGGCCGACCTTCAGGTTCACGAGCGTGTAGTCGGCGGATTGCTGATCGTGCGAATAGTCGAAGTAGAACTCGTCTCGGCCGCCGACCTCGATCCGGCCGAACCAGCCCGCGTCGTCGCGATACTCCGCCCCTATCGTGTAGCTCGAGCGGGGCGCGTGAGCCTGCTCGCGGCCCTCGAGCGCCGGATAAACCGAGAACTCGACGATCTCGGTATCGAGGAACCCGACGCGCCCGAAGAGGCGCAGACGCTCCGTCGGCAGCCAGTCGACGCTCGCCTCGATGCCGCGGTCCCGGCCCTCCTCGGCGTTCTCCGTCAGGAACAGGAACGACGACGGGTCGCCGAGCCGAAGCTGCAGCGGGATCTTGATCTGCTGATCGTCGCGGCGCGACTCGAAGAGTCCGACGTCGGCGCGCACGCGGCCGTCGAGCCACTCTCCCTTCACGCCGGCCTCGAGGCTCCAGAGCGCCTCCGGGTCGAACTCGATCTGCTCGGGCGTCACGCCGTCGACCTCGTCGAAGTCGACGCCGGCGAACGACACGTTGAAGCCGCCGGCCTTGTAGCCGCGCGCGAGCCGCGCGTACGTCGTCCACTCGTCGCGGAAGCGCCAGGACAGCGCGACCTCGCCGCCGAGCATGCGGTCCTCGGGCGAGAACAGGTTGCCGTACGTATCGGCGTAGTCCGCCGTGCGCCGCTCCCAGCGCAGGCCCGTGACGAGCTGCACGCGGCTCGTCAGCGCGACGTCGAGCTGACCGAAGACCGCGACGGTCGACGCGTCGTAGTCGGTCGCGGCCGGCTGCTCGAGCACGAACGGCTCGAAGACGCCGTCGTCGAGCACGCCCTCGTCGAGCCGGTCGTTCGTCTCGTCGAGCTCGAGCGCGTAGACGCCGACGAGCCAGTCGCCGCGCCCGCCGGCGATCGCGCCGGGCTTCGAGAGCAGCCGGAGCTCCTGATTCAGCATCCGCCGCTCGCGCTCCGTGCGTGAGAAGAAGTCGTAGACGACCGGCGCCCACAGATCGGGGTTGCCCCAGTCCGCATCGAAGCTGAACGTCGCGTCCGTCGAGTTGAGGCCGGTGATGCCGACGAGATCGAACCGGTCGAGCTCGGCGTCGACGCGCACGGAGCCCGCGACGGAGCGCTGCGCGTCGCGCCCCGGCCGGTCGGAGTGCACGTCGAAGCCGTTGTCGATCGTCCACGCGTCGTAGCCGTTGTCCATGTCGAGATAGAGCGCGGTCGTCTCGACGCGGACGCGGTCGCCGGGCTCGAAGCGCAGCTTCGCGCGGGCCGCGAGCTCGTCGCGGCCGTACGTGTCGTCGCGGCCGAGATAGACGTTGTTGCGGAAGCCGTTGCTCTGGTAGCGACGCAGCGAGACGCGATAGCCCGCCGACTCGCCGATCGGGCCGCCGACGGCCGCGCCGAGCGCGATGGTGTCGTCGTTGCCGCGCGTGAGCTCGAAATCGGCCGACGGCGTGTCCGTCGGACCGGCCGAGCGCACGTAGACGAGCCCGCCGAGCGCGTTCGCGCCGTAGCGCGTGCCCTGCGGGCCGCGCAGCACCTCGACGCGCTCGACGTCGAACAACGTCGCGACCGCGCCGAGCGACGAGAAGTCGATGTCGTCGATCAGGAAGCCGACGGACGGATTCGGCGCGCCCTCGTACTGCTCGAGCTCGCCGATGCCGCGGATCTGGAAGTAGCGTGCACGTGAGCCCTCGCCGGACCAGTTGAGGTTCGGCACGAGCAGCGTGATCTCCTCGAAGTGCTGGAGCCGCGCCGCCTCGAGCTCGCCCGCGCCGAGCACCGAGACGCTGCGCGGCAGCGCCTGCGCTTCCGCCTCGCGGAACTCCGCCGTGACGACGATCTCCTCGAGCGCATCGGCACGCTGGGCGGCAGCGCCGAGCGGCGCGAGCAGCCCGGCCGCGAAAATCGGCGTCACGCAAATTGGGGTCACGCAAATTGGGGTCAGAGCCCTTCTCGAAGCCCTGATCGGGCCCGGCGACGACCCACTCGAAGCTCGAGACGGCCTCGAAGCTCGACACGGATTCGCAGCTCGAGACGGACTCGCAGCTCGAGACCGACCGGAAGCCGGATCCCGAGCCGTATCGGACGCATGCGGCGCGCGCGCGGCGCGCTCCTCGGCAAGCGAAGCGAGCATGGCGGATCTCCTCCCAGAGCGAGATCCGGTGTGTAGTAGCGATCGGGGATACGGAGAGGCTCCAGTCCCTACGCCGGCACTAACCGGATCAGGTTCAAAGGGTTAGTCGACGACCAAGCCGACTTCTCAGGCCGCTCCAGCGGCCACCCCTCGGAATGTGGGTTGCGCGTCGAATGATACAGCGCCCGCGCGCACGAAGGCGAGCCGACAGGCTACTCCTTGAGGCGCGGGATGAGCTCGGCGAAGTTGCACGGCCGCGTGCGGATATCGAGCTGCGCGCGCAGGATCTTGTCCCAGCCGGTCGCGCACGCGTTCGCGGAGCCCGGCAGGCAGAACACGAACGTGCCGTTCGCAACGCCGGCGAGACAGCGCGACTGCAGGCTCGACGTGCCGATCTCGTCGTACGACAACATCCGGAACATTTCGCCGAAGCCTTCGATCTCCTTGTCGAGCAGGACGGCGACCGCCTCGGGGGTTCCGTCCCGTCCGGTCACGCCGGTGCCGCCCGTCGTGACGACGACGTCGACGCCGGGATCCGCGACCCAGGCCGACACGACCGCACGAATCGCGTACACGTCGTCCTTGACGATGCGCTTCTCCGCGAGCCGATGACCGCTCGCCGTGATGCGCTCGACGAGCAGCGCACCGGACTTGTCCGTCGCCTCCGTCCGCGTGTCGGAGACGGTCAGCACCGCGATCGAGAGCGGCAGGAATTCGCTGCTCATCGGTGCTACGCGTTGAACGTCGGGTGAACGGTCAGATCGTGCGTCATCACGAGCGCGTCCTCGCGCCCGCAGTAATACGCGGAGCGCCGCCCGGCTTCTCGATAGCCGAGCTTCGCGTAGAACTCGCGCGCGCCCGCATTGCCTTCGCGCAGCTCGAGCCGGACAAGGAAGATGCCGGCCGTGCGCGCGGTCGACTCGAGCCACTCGAGCAGCCTTCTGCCGATGCCCTGCATGCGATAGCCGGGGCGCACGGCGAGCAGGTTCAGGTGCGCGTGCGCGTCGAGGAACTCCATGATCGCGAACCCCGCGATGTGGCGACGGTCGCGCGCGACGACGACGGAGCACTCCGGGTGGCGGATGCAGCGCGTGACCCGGCTTTCTGTCCACGACCACGGCAGCCCGTGCTCGATCAGCGATCGCGACATCTGCGAGATCTCCGCCGCGTCGTCGCGTCTCGCGAGGCCCAAGCGAACATTCATGGGTCGAGTATAGTGCCGGCATGCGCGTCACGGCACGACCGACGTCACCTGCCGTCACCGCCGTCGTCCTCGCCGCCGGCGGCTCGTCGCGGCTCGGCACGCCGAAGCAGCTCGCTCGGCTGCGCGGCCGCGCGCTGCTCGCCCGTGCCGTCGACGCCGCGGCTGCGGCGACCGGCCGCCCCGTCATCGTCGTCGTCGGCGCCGCAGCGCTCCGGCTCCGCGCGCTCGTCGCGCGCTCGTTTCCGCAGTCCGCGGTCGAAGTCGTGTATCACGCCGGATGGCGGAGCGGGCTCGCGGGTTCGCTCCGCCGCGGCCTCGCCGCGCTGCCGGACGACGCGCACGCCGTGCTCTGCGTGCTGTCGGATCAGCCGCTCGTCGACGCGCGGAGCCTGTCGCGGCTCGTCGCCGCATGGCGTCGGCGCCCCGGCCGCGCCGCGGCCGCACGCTACTCGGGCCGGCTCGGCGTGCCCGCGATCGTGCCGCGGCGCTCGTTTCCGGCGCTCCGCGCGCTCGACGGCGACCAGGGCGCGCGCCGAGTGCTCGCGGCCGATCCGCGCGTGACGGCCGTAGAGATGCCGGAGGCGGCGTTCGACGTCGACACCGTCGAGGACCTCGCGCGGCTCGCCGTCGCCGCGCGGCCGCGGACGCGGATGCCGCGGCCTCGAACGTAGGCCGCCGCTCAGGAGACCTTCGCCGCCGGCCCGCTCCGGTGGGCAGGCGCGCGGGTCGCGCAGTTCACCCAGCCGCTGTCGCCGTCGGCGTAGTGCTCCTTCTTCCAGATCGGCACGCGCGCCTTGATCTCGTCGATCACGTAGCGGCACGCGTCGAAGGCGGCGCCCCGATGCGCGGCGCTGACGCCGACCCACACCGCGCAGTCGCCGATCGCGAGCGCGCCGACCCGGTGCTCGGCGTGGATCGCGAGCACGTCGAAGCGCTCGCGCGCCTCCGCGAGGATCTTCTCGCCCTCGGCGACCGCGATCGGCTCGTGCGCCTCGTACTCGAGCGCGGTCACGGCCTCGCCCTCGTTGTGGTCGCGCACCCAGCCCTCGAACGTGACACAGGCACCCGCGCGGTCATCGCGCAGACGGGCCTCGAGCACACGAGGATCGATCGGCTCGTCCTGAATCCTGAAGCTCATCGCGAATCCCGGCGCCCAGCCGTCATCCGCCCGCGACCGGCGGGAAGAACAGCACGACGTCGCCGTCGGCGAGCTCCGCGTCCCAGTCGCGCAGCTCGTCGTTGATCGCGACCTTGCAGCGCGCGCGCGGATCGGCGAAGCCGTGCCGGGCCGCGAGCTCGCCGTAGAGCTCGCCGGCCGTCCGCGCGCGGGTCTCGACGCGCTCGCTTTCCTTACCCGCCTGCTCCCGGAAGGCGGCGAAGTAGCGAGCCGTGACCTCCATCACTTGCCCTCCTCGGCCTGGTAGTCGCGCTTGCCGCCGGTCTTCGACACGAGCGCGACGTCGCGGATCCGGATGCCGTGCGTCAGCGCCTTGCACATGTCGTAGATCGTGAGCGCCGCCGCGGTCGCGCCCGTCAGCGCCTCCATCTCGACGCCTGTCTTGTGCGTCGCACGCACCGCGCACCGCACGGTGATCTCGCCGGGGCCGCTCCAGTCGATCGTGATCTTGCAGTCCTCGAGCGCGATCGGATGACAGAACGGGATCAGCTCGTGCGTCTTCTTCGCGGCCATGACGCCCGCGATGATCGCCGTGTCGAAGACCGGGCCCTTCTTCGTGCGCAACGCCTCGCCGGTCTCGAAGCGCGCGTCCTCGGGGAACACGACGACTGCGCGCGCTTCGGCGGTCCGCCGCGTGACGGCCTTGTCGCCGACGTCGACCATCGTCGGTCGGTCGTTCCGGTCCACGTGCGTCAGCATCAGCCGCCCATCCTGTACATCTCGACGCGCTCGCGCTCGCGGTTTCGCAGCTGCGCACGGAGCTCGCTGTAGCGGTCCGCGCGCGCCCTCCACACGTTCTGCAGCAGCCCGATCAGCTCGGCGTCGCTCGCGCCGGCGCGGAGCGGCGAGCGCAGGTCCGTGCCGTGGGCGGCGAAGAGGCACGTGTAGAGCTTGCCTTCGGCGGACAGCCGCGCGCGATGGCAGTCGCCGCAGAACGGCTCGCTGACGGACGAGATGAAGCCGATCTCGCCCTGCCCGTCGACGAAGCGGTAGCGCGTCGCGACCTCGCCGCGGTAGTTCTTGTCGAGCGGCTCGAGCGGCCAGCGCGCGTGGATCAGGTCGCGCAGGACCTTCGACGGCACGACGTCCTCCGGCCGCCAGCCGTTCAGCGTGCCGACGTCCATGTACTCGATGAAGCGAACGATCACACCGGTGCCGCGGAAATGCTCGACGAGATCGAGGACGCCGTGGTCGTTCTTGCCCTTCTGCACCATCGCGTTGACCTTGACCGGCGCGAAGCCAGCGGCCTGCGCCGCGTCGATCGCGGCGAGGACGGTCGCGACGTCGCCGCGGTCACCGTTCATCACGCGGTACGTCGCGTCGTCGAGGCTGTCGAGGCTCACGGTGACGCGCCTGAGCCCGGCGGCCTTGAGCGCCGCGGCGCGCTCCGCGAGCAGCGTGCCGTTCGTCGTCAGCGCGATGTCGTCCACGCCGGGAAGCTCCGCGAGCGCGGCGACGATGTCGACGAGGTCCTTGCGGAGCAGCGGCTCGCCGCCGGTCAGGCGGAATTTCGTGACGCCGAGCCTCAGGAACAGGCTCGCGACCCGCTTGATCTCGCCCGGGGTCAGCCAGTGGGAGCGCGGCAGGAATTTGTGGCCGTCGCCGTAGACGTCGGCCGGCATGCAGTACGGGCAGCGGTAGTTGCAGCGGTCGATGACCGAGATCCGGAGGTCGCGGACGGGACGGTTCAGGCGGTCGCGGACCGCACCTTCGCCCTGCCACTGCGTTACGTTGCCGTTCGTCATTGCGTTTCCTCTCGGTCGGCCCCGTATCTTAGCGCACTTGGGTCGGGGGGCTGCCGGTGCCGCACCGATAGCCTTCGACCGCGGGGCGGTGCCGCGCTGGCCCCTGGCCAGAAACCCTGTCGATCGTTGCGGGCATCGATTCGCTGCTCTCGGTACCGAATTCACCGGTCAGCGCCTTCAACCCGCTGCTCGCGGGCAGCTCGCGGCCTTGATTCAGCGCCGCGGGCATCATTCACGAACGTTTTGGCGACGCGGCAGGCCGCGGACGCGTCGTATCGCCTCTTGCCGGACCGCTGTGGATACATCCTTGTACGCTGCGGGCGCGGCGTCCCTGCCGCGCACGCTCCGGCAAGAGGCGATACGACGCGTCCGCGGCCGGAGACGGCGTGCCGTTCGTGAATGATGCGTCATGCGTCCGTGGCATCGTCCGTGGTCTCGTCCATGGTCGTCGACGTTCGTGGTCGATTTCCGGGCACGGAAATCGACATCGGCGGGCCTTCGGTGTTCCGGGCGTGGCGGAAAGAGTTCCGAAACAAGCACCTGCGGGCGGGGGTGAAGTGCATTCCGCGAGGGGGCCGTGGCACAATAGCCGGAGGCCGGTCGGCTCGGAACTCCCGATGCGCGAGTGATGCGGTCGACCGTCTCGGCGGACGGTCGCGGTGGCCGTTCCGTCCGGAAAAAGCGACCCTCCGGGCGTTTCGGTGCGGCGGCTTGCAGCGGAGAAGAAAGCAATAATGAACAGAAGTCGCGTGGAGCCTCTTGGCGTCCCGAGTTCCGGTTACGCGGCCGAGTCCGGCGCGGCGCCCGAAAGCCGCGGCGAGCCGACGGCGTTCGACCGCTTCCTGCTGAAGCAGATCGTCGGCCGTCTCGGCGACGCGAAGGTGACGGTCTCGCTGTGGGACGTGCCCGCCGAGAAGGCCGCGCCCCGGGACGGCGAGGTCGCGGTCCGGATCGCGGACCGTAAGGCGCTGCTGCAGCTGCTCGTGAACCCGGAGCTGCACTTCGGCGATCTTTACAGCGCCGGGCGGATCGAGGTTCACGGCGATCTCCTGGCACTGCTCGACGCGGCGTACCGTTCGCTCGACCGGCAACCGGGCATCGCGGGCTGGATCGAGCGCAGCGGGCGGCGGCTCGCGCCGGATCTGTCCGAGTCGCGGCGTAACATCCATCACCATTACGACATCGGCAACGAGTTCTACCGGCTGTGGCTCGATCGGGAAGCACTGCAGTACACGTGCGCGTACTACGCGTCGCCGGACATGACGATCGAGGAGGCGCAGCAGGCGAAGATGCACCACGTCTGCCGGAAGCTGCGGCTCGCCGCCGGCGAGCGCGTCGTCGAGGCCGGCAGCGGCTGGGGCGGGTTCGCGCTGTTCATGGCGAAGCACTACGGCGTGCACGTGCGGAGCTTCAACATCTCGCGCGAGCAGGTCGCCCATGCGCGGGAGTGGGCCGAGCGTGAGGGTCTCGCAGATCGCGTCGAGTTCGTCGAGGACGACTACCGGAACGCGGCGACGAGGAGCTCCGGGCGCTACGACGCGTTCGTGTCGATCGGCATGCTCGAGCACGTCGGGCCGGGCAACTACGCGGCGCTCGGCAAGCTCATCGACTCGCTGATCACGCCGAACGGGCGCGGCCTGATCCACAGCATCGGCCGCGACAAGCCCGAGCGGCTGAACCCATGGATCGACAAGCGGATCTTCCCGGGCGCCTATCCTCCGACCCTGCGGCAGATGATGGACATCTTCGAGCCGAACGGCCTGTCGGTGCTCGACGTCGAGAACATCAGGCTGCACTACGCCGAGACGCTGCGGGCGTGGCTCGCCCGCTACGAGGAGAACGTCGACAAGGTCCGCGCGATGTTCGACGAGACGTTCGTGCGCGCGTGGCGGCTCTACCTCGCCGGCTCGATCATGGCATTCGTGCACGGGAAGCTGCAGCTCTTCCAGGTGGTCTTCGCGCGCAGCGGCATGAACGATATCCCGTGGACGCGCGCGCACGTCTACGAGCGCGGTTGACGAGGTGAGCGCGCACGCCGGGGCGGCCGGCTACGAGCGAAAGAAGGCGCGGCTCGCGGAGAGCTGGAGCGACGGCGAAGGCCAGCTCAAGCTCGCGAAGTCGACGATCTCGAACCTGTTCCGCTACCAGCCGCGGGAAACGGCCGCGAAGCGCATCTCGCTCGGCGAGTTCAGCGACGTCATCGCGCTCGACGCCGACGCGCGCACGCTCGACGTCGAGGGCCTCGCGACGTTCGAGACCGTCGCCGACTACGCGCTCGCGCGCGGCTTCGTGCCGCTCGTCGTGCCGGAGCTGAAGCACATCACGGTCGGCGGCGCGACGGTCGGGATCGGCATCGAGTCGACGTGCTTCCGCAACGGCTTCGTGCACGACGGGCTCCTCGAGGCCGACGTGCTGCTGCCGGGCGGACGCATCGTGACCGCGTCGCCGTCGAACGGGCACGCGGACCTCTTCGCGGCGCTGCCGAACTCGTACGGCACGCTCGGCTACATCCTCCGCGCCCGGCTCGCGCTCGAGCCCGCGAAGCGTTACGTGCATCTGCACATGGAGACGCTCGGCAGCGCGCGCGCGTATCTCGACGCGATGCGCGCCGCCGCCGAGTCAACCGCGCACGACTTCGTCGAAGGGCTCGTGTTCGAGGACGGCCGGTACATCCTGATGACGGGCCGCTACGCGGACGACGTGCCCGCGGTCGACGACATCCTGCGCCGCAACGTCTTCTACAAGCTCGTGCAGCAGCGCAGCGACATCTACCTCACGACGCGCGACTACCTGTTCCGCTACGACCCCGAGTGGTTCTGGAACATCCCGGAGGGGATCGGCTACGCGCTGTTCCGCCGCTATGCGCCGGCGCGCTTCCGCAACTCGAGCTTCTACACGCGTTACGTCGCGTTCAAGGCGAAGCTCGCGGAGCGGCTGCCCGGCCGCGGCGAGCCCGACACGGAGCCGCTGATCCAGGACTGGGAGGTGCCGTGGGAGCACGCCGAGGCGCTGCTCGAGTTCGCGCTGCGCGAGGTGCGGCTCGACGGGCGGCCGTGGGCAGCGGTGCCGATCAGGACGCCTCGGCAGCCGACGCTCTATCCGATCCGGCCGAACACGCTCTACTTCAATCTCGGCTGCTATTTGCAGGTGCGCAAGCCCGAGGGCAAACCGCCCTACTACTACACGAAGATCCTCGACGAGAAATGCTTCGAGCTCGGCGGCATCAAGATGCTCTACTCGTCGTCGTTCATGACGGAGGAAGAGTTCGATGCGCGATACAACGGGGCGGCGTATCGGGAGCTCAAGGCGAAGTACGACCCGGACGGACGCGCGCGGACGCTCTACGCGAAGGTCGTGCTCCCCCCCTGACTCACGCCCCCGGCGGAGTGTCGTATCGGCTCGTGTCAGGGCGTGCGCTGCCCTTTAGTGCCCCTCGCGGACGTGTCGTATCGCCTCTTGCCGGAGCATGCGCGGCAGGGATGCCGCGCACGCAGCCTACAGGGACGTACTTGTGGCGGTCCGGCAAGAGGCGACACGACACGTCCGCCTCCGGGACCGCGACTACGCCCCCATGACTACGCCGAGGACGCCTCCGCGAGCGCCTGCTGCTCGATCTTCGCCCAGCTGTCCTTGAGCGTCACGGTCCGATTGAAGACCGGCTTGCCGGGCTTCGACAGCACCGGATCGACGAAGAAGTAGCCGACCCGTTCGAACTGGTAACGAGCCTCGGGCGCGGTGTCCGCGAGCGCCGGCTCGACCGCCGCCGACACGATCTCGAGCGACCTCGGATTGAGCTCCTCCGCGAGGTTTTCGCCGGTCGGGAACGGCACCTGGAAGAGCCGATCGTAGAGCCGCACCTCGGCCCGCACCGCGTGCCGCGCCGACACCCAGTGGATCGTACCCTTCACCTTGCGGCCGCCGTCCTCCGCGGAGCCGCTGCGCGTCGCGGGATCGTAACTGCACTTGAGCTCGACGACGTTGCCTGCATCGTCCTTGACGACCTCCTCGCACTTCACGATGTAGCCGTAGCGGAGCCGCACCTCGCCGCCCGGCACGAGCCGGTGGAACTTCTTCGGCGGGTTCTCCATGAAGTCGTCGCGCTCGATCAAAAGCTCCCGCGAGAACGGCACGCGGCGCGTGCCGAGCTCCGGGCGGTTCGGATGATTCGCCGCCTCGAGCCACTCGACGTGGTCGTCCGGGTAGTTCACGAGCGTGACCTTCAGCGGGTCGAGCACGGCGAAGCGCCGCTCGGCGCGCACGTTGAGGTCGTCCCGAATCGAGCTCTCGAGCAGGCCGAGCTCGATCACGTGCTCCTTCTTCGTGACGCCGACCCGCGCGATGAAGTCGCGAATCGCCTCGGGCGTGTAGCCGCGCCGCCGGAACGCGGACAACGTCGGCATGCGCGGATCGTCCCAACCCTCGACGTGCCCCTCCTCGACGAGCTGCCGCAGCCGCCGCTTGCTCATCTGCGTGTACGCGAGATTGAGGCGCGAGAACTCGATCTGCTGCGGCCGGTTCGGCACCGGGAGGTTGTCGAGGAACCACTCGTAGAGCGGCCGATGGTCCTCGAACTCGAGCGAGCAGAGCGAATGGGTCGTGCCCTCGAGCGCGTCCGACAGCGTGTGCGCGAAGTCGTACATCGGATAAATGCACCACTCGTCCCCGGTGCGCTGATGCGGAATCTTGCGGATCCGATACAGCGTCGGGTCGCGCAGATTGATGTTCGGCGAAGCCATGTCGATCTTCGCGCGCAACACGCACTCGCCCTCGTCGAACTCGCCGCGGCGCATGCGCTCGAAGAGCTCGAGGTTCTCCTCGACGGACCGGTCGCGGTACGGGCTGTTGCGCCCGGGCTCCGTCAGCGTGCCGCGATACTCGCGGATCTGCTCCGGCGTCAGGTGATCGACGTAGGCCTTGCCGTCCCGGATCAGCTGCAGCGCGAACTCGTAGAGCTGCGGGAAATAGTCCGACGCGTGGGTCAGCCGATCGCCCCAATCGAAGCCGAGCCAGCGCACGTCGCGCATGATCGACTCGACGAACTCGACGTCCTCCTTACCGGGGTTCGTGTCGTCGAAGCGCAGGTAGCACGTGCCGCCGAACTCCTCGGCGATGCCGAAATCGATGCAGATGGCCTTCGCGTGGCCGATGTGCAGGTAGCCGTTCGGCTCCGGCGGAAAGCGCGTCTGCACGCGTCCGCCGTTCTTGCCGGCTGCGACGTCGGCCGCGACGATCTGGCGGATGAAATCGGTGGCTGCGGTGCGTTCCGTATCCATGGCGAAGGATTGTAGTCGAACGCCGAGGGCGTAGCCCGTTGGGCGATTTCGGCGACTTCGGGGACAGGCTCGTGCGGGCGCGGCGGCGGACGCCGGCGCGGGCGCAATCAGCCGCCGGCGGCGAGCTCGAACGTGAAGCTGCGGCAGGCCGGAAGCGTCGCGTCGTCGTCGCCCCAGCTCCGATAGCTGGATGCGGCGACGGCATCGAGCGTCGGCCCGCGGAACAGGTCGTCCGTCGTCTCTACGATCGCGGGCCGCTCGATCTCGCCGGCGCCGGTCACGATGAAGCAGCTGACGGTCCTGCCTTCCTTCGCCTCCCGAATCGCGCTCAGCGGGTAGCGGGGACTCGCCATCACGGCGGGCATCAGGACCGGCAGCAGGCCGGCAACCGCGGGCGGCTCGTCGTCGACCGCGTATGCGGTCGCGGCGCACCACCACCCTCCGCGGTCCCCGATGCCGAGCCACGTGCCGCCGAGGTCCGCGCCAGCGGCGCTCGCGACGAAAAGGCGGCCGTTC
The DNA here is from genome assembly GCA_036381515.1 of Gammaproteobacteria bacterium. Lineage (GTDB taxonomy): Bacteria > Pseudomonadota > Gammaproteobacteria > Steroidobacterales > Rariloculaceae > ZC4RG20. The sequence continues at coordinate 36,102 of DASVCR010000070.1, forward strand.
AAGCCGTCGTCGAGCTCGATACGGTCGCGTGTCCGGCGCCATGCCCCGAGCGGCTGCCACTCTCCGTCCTTCGACTCCGCAGGCCGCGCGATGCGCGCGCCGCCGTCGTCGGCAAGCGCGAGATAGAAGCGCTGATCGCCGGACTCGCCGTACAGCAGGCAGCTCCACACGCCGACCGGATCGACGTCGGCTTCGTGCGCGGCGCCGGCGGACGCCGCGGCCGCAAGCCCCGCGATCGCGGCCGCCGCGCACCAGCGTCCCCGGTCGCGCGCGGCGTGCGGGCTCACTGCCTGTTCTCCATCGTCACGCGCGGCCGCAACGTCTTCTCGTTGATCAGGCCGCGCATCTGCCTGACCTGCGGCGCGCTCGGCGCGAGGCTCGCGGCCGCGTCGATGTCCGCGGTCGCCTCGGCATACATGCCCTTCTGCCAGTACGCGAACGAGCGGTTGCTGTACGCGCGCCAGTTGCGCGGATCGAGCTCGACGGACTCGTCGCAGAAGCCGATCGCGACGTCGGGCTCGCCCTTCGCGGCATGCGCCGCGCAGAGATTCGCGAGCGCGGCGGCCTTGAGCCGCGTCGTCACCGGCTCGGTCTCGAGCCCCTCGATCGTGAGACGGATCCCGTCGTCGTAGCGGCCGGCCCGGATCGCGTCCGCGCCTGCCGCGAGCAGCGGCGTGCGCTCGCCGAATACGGAGCGGCTGTCCGGCTGAGCCGAGGCTGCGGGGAGGAAAGCGGCGAGGCTCGCGACGACGAGGAAGCGGCCCATGGCGTGTTGCCTCCTGCGCCATAGTATAGCATCGTGACCGGCCCGGGTCGGGTCGCGGAACCGTCATGACCGAGGTCACCGAAGCCGAAGCGCTGATCCTTTCGCGGATGCCGAAGATGCCCGCCGCGCGCGAGCCGCTCGCGCGCTGCGTCGGCCGCGTGCTCGCGGAGGACGTGACCGCGGAGCGCGACCAGCCGCCATTCGACCGCGTGACGATGGACGGCATCGCGATCCGGCACGCGGACTTCGCCGGCGGCACCCGCCGCTTCGCGCTCGCGGGGACGCAGGCGGCAGGCTCCCCCCCGCTCGAGCGGCGCCGGCCCGGCGAATGCGTCGAGGTCATGACCGGCGCGATGCTGCCGCGCGGCTGCGACACGGTCGTGCCGGTCGAGCGGCTCGAGCGGCACGGCGCGGAGGTCGAGATCGCGGCCGACACCGATGTGGTCGAAGGTCAGTTCGTCCACCGCCGCGGCAGCGATCGGCCGGCCGGCAGCATCGTGCTCGCGCGAGGCATGCGGATCGGCGGTCCCGAGATGGCGGTGCTCGCGAGCGCGGGCCGCGCCGAGGTCGCGGTCGCGGCGCTCCCCCGTATCGCGGTCGTGTCGACCGGCGACGAGCTCGTCGACGTCGACGAGCCGGTCGCGCCGCATCAGATCCGCTCGTGCAACGACCGTGCGATCGAGGCGGCGATCGTCCGCCATGTGCTCGGCGCCGTCACGCGTGCGAAGCTCCCGGACGACGAGCAGGTCCTGCTCGACGCGCTCGCCCGGCTCCATGCCGAGCACGACATGCTGATCCTGTCGGGCGGAGTGTCGATGGGGCAGTTCGATTTCGTGCCGGCCGTGCTCGAGCGGCTCGGCGTCGAGCTCGTGTTCCACAAGATCGAGCAGCGGCCGGGGCGGCCGATGTGGTTCGGGATGTCCCGCGACGGGAAGCCCGTGTTCGCGCTGCCGGGCAATCCCGTCTCGACCCTCGTCTGCACGACGCGCTACGTGCTGCCGGCGCTCCGCGCATCGCTCGGGCTTACGCCGTACCAGGCGGAGCATGCCGTGCTCGCCGCCGAAGTCTCGATGCCCGCGCGCCTCTCGTACTTCGTGCCGGTCGTGCTGACGTCGCGCGAGGACGGCGCGCTGGTCGCCGAGCCGAGGCCGACGAACACGTCGGGCGACTTCATCACGCTCGCCGGCACCGACGGATTCGTCGAGCTGCCGCGCGGCCCTTCCGCCTACGCGCCGGGCACCGCGGTCAGGCTGTTCCGCTGGTGAAAATCGTGTCGGACACCTTTTCCGTCGAAAATTGTGTCAGACACCTTTTTCCGTCGGAAAAAGGTGTCTGACACAATTTTTCTTGTGCTAGAACCAGAACGACAGGTAGAGCTGCACGACGTCCGCGTCGAACGAATAGAACGGCTCGTCGCCCGGCGCGCCGCCGCGCGTCACGTCGCGGAAGTCGGCGTAGTCGAACAGGATGTGGTCGTACGCGATGTTGACCGTGCCGCGCTCGACGAATCGCCAGCCGCCGCGCAGCACGTCGTAGCTCGCGCCGAGCCGGAACGTCGTGCTGTCGAACGTGCTGAGCTCCTTGTCGCGCGCCATGAAGTTCTGGAACCGCGAGCGCGGGAAGAGGTCGCGGTAGAACGACGCCGCCGTCTGCGAGTAGCCGCGTACCTTCGCCTCGATGACCCAGCCGCCGTCGATCGGATGCGTGTAGCCGAGCTCGAACGTGTCCGCGCGGATGTCCCACGTGTCGGTGTAAGTCCGATACTCCGCGTGCAGCGCCGCACGGTACGGCAGGTAGTAGCGCAGCCGGATCGCCGCCGCGTCGCTCGTCCGCGTGCGCGGATAGACCTCCGACTCCCACGAGTAGCCGCGCGGGTTTTCGTCGTCGATAAAACGCACGGACCGATACGGGTTGTTCAGAAAGCCCTCGTCGGTGATCGTCTCGAACGAGAGGCCGAGCAGCAGGCTCCGCGTCAGGATCTGCGAGAGGCCGAGCCGATATTGTCGTCTGTCGACGTCGGCGGAGAACTCCGAGTCGCCGCGGCGGCGCACCTCGTCGCTGCCGACGGAATAACCGAGCGACAGCGTCGTCAGGTCGCCGAAGAAGTCCTGGCTGACGCCGACGCTGAACGTGTCGGCCGTGTAGTCGTTCTCCTCGCTCGACGTGAAGCCGAGGTTCAGCAGCCAGCTGTCGTGCAGATAGTCGAAGCCGACCGAGTACTGCGTGCGCTCCTCGGTGTACGGGCTCGCGGTGGACACGACGTCTATCGACGCGCTCGACACGCGGTCGACGTAGTAGTTCGCCGAGGCCGAGAACTTGTCCGCGAACTGCTTGCGCACGAGCAGCGAAGGCCCCTGGATCGTGACCCCTCCGCCGTCGTACGAGTGAAACAGCACGTCGGCGCGCTCCTCGGGCAGCACGCCCGCAACCGCCGGCAACGCGAGCGCGACGAGCGCGGCCAGGACGGCCGCGGCCTTCGCGACGCGGGCGCCCGCGCGGCCTTCAATTACAGCCACATCCGCCCCCGGCGCTGCCGGTCGCGCCCCGCGCACCCTCGCGCGCCTCGTAGACGTGATGCATGTAGGCGCTCGACACGGGGTCCCGGTCCCACGACATGATCGGATCGGCGAGCCGGTCGCGCTCGTAGGGCTTCACCCACGGCTCGACCGCGCATCCCGCGAAGAGCGGCAGCGCCGCGATGCACGCGAGCCCCGCCGCCCGAAGCCTCGTCGTACGCAACGTGCTCATTCGCGTAGCAGCGCGCGGATCTGCGCCTGATACTCGTTCTCGTACCCGGACTGATAGCCGTGATGCATGTAGCGGAGGTTGCCTTCGCGATCCACCATCACGGTGCTCGGCATCGCAACGACGTCGTAGAGCTCGCTCACCTCGTTCTCCGGATCGAACAGCACCTCGAACGACACCGGCGTCTCCTTCAGGAACTCCTCGACGCCGCTCGTATCCTCGTCGACGTTCACGCCGAGCAGCGTGAAGCCGAGATTCGCATAGCGCTGATGGAGCGCCTCGAGGTGCGGCATCTCCTTGCGGCACGGCCCGCACCACGTCGCCCAGAAGTTGATCATCACGACCTGGCCCTTCAGGTCCTCGAGCGATACCTGCTCGCCGCTCCTCGACGGCAGCGAGAAGTTCGGCGCGGGGCCCGAGATCTCCCCGGCTCCGACCGCCGACGCGAGCAACAGGCCCGCCGCCATCCCTAGCATCTTCTTGAGCATCGCGTCACCTCCCGTCAAAAGAAGAACGTCACGCCGACGTGGGCCTCGAGGTTATGGGTCGTCTTCTCGTGTCCCAGGACGTCGAGGTCGAACAGGTGGTCGCGCACGTCCGCGTGCACGGCCAGCCAGTCGAGCGGCAGCAGCCTCAGGCCCATGCCGAAGTTGATCGTGAAGCGATCGTCGCCCGCGAACCTCGTGTTGCCGACGCCGCCGATCAGGTACAGCGACGAGTTGAACGCGCGGTTGCGGCCGATGAAGCTCTCACCGGGCAACAGGTTGTAGCCGAGCGAGACGTTATAGTAGGAATACTCCCGCTCGGATTCCGTGAGCAGCTGCGCAGCGCCCGAGAGCCGCTCGTAGCTCGTCGGCTCCGTGTCGCTTTGCCCGGCCGCGGCCTCGACGAAGAAGGCTTCCGTGATGTGATATGCGAAGCGCGCGCCGGCGACCGTGTTCACGCCGAAGTCCTCGACACTGAGCTGGCCGGCAAAGACGCCGACCTCGAAATCCTCCGTGTCGATGTCCGCCGGATCGATCTCCCGGCGCTCGAGCTCGGGCTCGATGACGGGCGGCTGATCCGCAGCCGCAGTCTCGACCACGCGATGACGGCCGCACCCCGCGAGGCTCGCCGCGGCGGCCGCCGTCAGAAGAAGAACGAGAAGCCTGCTTTCCATTCCCTGATTTCCTCGTTGTCGTCGCGGCTCGTGAACACGACGTAGCTCTTGTATTCGGCCCGGAACACGAAGCGCCGGGTCAGATACGCGCGCAGGCCCGCGCCCGCGTGCGCCGCCGAATCGCTGCGGTCCGTCGTCGCGACGAGCGTCGCCTTCGGATCCGTCTTCACGACGCCGGCGCCGAGCGCGATGTACGGCGAGAACCGCTTGTCCGGAAAGAGCTCGTGCACGATGTCGAGACTCGCGATCTTGCTGTCCGAGAAGCGGCCGAGCGCCTGCGACAGCCAGAGCTCGAGCGACAGGTTCGGCGTCAGGCCGAAGGCGCCGTACACCGAGATCACGTTCGCGCCGCCGAAATCGCCGTACAGCGTGCCGACCTCCCAGCGGCGCTCCGTGTAATCGACGAGCTCGAATGCCGGGACGTCGAACGGCTCGCCGTCGAGCCCGAGCGTCCGCCGCAGCTGCTCGAGCGGGACCCAGCCGACGTCGCCGCGGGGGATGCGCACCTGAAACCAGTCCGTGCGCCGTCTGATCATCTCGACACGCTCTCCCCGCTCCGCGACCTGGAAGACCGGATAGCCGCGGCCCGGGCCGGTATGGAGCTCGAGGTACGGATCCTCGACGACCACCTCGTACGTCTCGGCGGAGACCGCCGCCGACGCGAGCGCGAAGCCGGCCCACGCCGCGACGCGGACGATCGCCCGGACGACCCGGCCGCGCAGCACGAAGCGGGTCAGTTGCGAGAGACGCGTCACCGTCATTCCATCGGCACGTCGAACGGGTTGTTGTAGTACTGCGCGCCGAGGTCGAGCCATTCGGCGATCAGCCGAAGCTCCGCCTGCGTCAGGTAGCCCTCGTGCGAGCCGCCCGGATCGAATCTCGAGAAGAACCGCGGCGACGCGTTCGCGCCGGCCGCGCTCATCGACGGCGCGACGGGAACGGTCACGAGGATCGGATTGCCGTTCTCGTCGACGCCGTTCTCGACGAGCCGGTCCTGCAGCGCGCCGCCGACGACCTCCTGCTCGTTGTCCCGGAACAGGAGCTCGCGGTACGAGTTCAGATGATCCATTTCTTCCGGCGAGAGCCCGTCCGTCAGGTCGAGCTGCGCGGCGGGCACGGCCGTCGCGCCCATCGCGTCGACGGGGGCGTGGCATCCGTTCCGCGCGCATGTGCGGTCCTCGAGGACCGTCACGCCGTCCGTATCGAGCGTTTGCCTCGGCACGCTCCAGAGCGGATGGATGTGCTCCGGATAGTTGATGACGATCCGGCAGTCCGTGCTCCAGGCGGTCAGGCACGCCGGCGACGTCGGCCTCTCCGTCGTCAGGTCCGCGTAGCGCATTGAGAGGTCGGGATCGGGCGCGCGCACCGCGGGATCGGTCCAGACGTCCGTGTAGATCAGATCGACGGACGGCGCGAGCGCCGCGCAGTCCGTCTGGCAGCTGACGCGCGTGCGCGCCTCGGCCATCGTCTCGCGGAAGTCCGGGATGATCGTCGACACCGTGTTCGGGAACGGCACGCCGGTCGTCGGCGCGCCGTCGTACGCGCTCGCGAAGCTGTCGCGCCGGCCGTGCGACAGCCCGCTCGCGGGACTGTGACAGCCGTTGCACGTCAGCTCCTCGCCCGGCTGCACCTGCAGCCAGTTCTGATGCCGCGCCGAGATCCGCCGGCCGCGCGCGTCGACGACCTCGACCGCGAGCGGCACCTGCGCCGGCACCTTGATGCGCACCGAGCCGTCCGGCTCGATCGGCGCATAGCCGACGATCTCGCGCATGCCGTTCTGGACGTTCGGGCCGAACGCCGTGTTGTCGAGATCGACGACCTCGTCGTCCGGAATCGCGACCGCCTTCACGACGCGCAGGAACCGCGCGGGCCGCTGATCCGCGGTCGTGACGCCGGGGTTCGCGAGCGTCGCGATGTCGGGCACGGCCGTGTCGACGCCGTCGACGTCGTAGACGCTGCGGATATTGATCACGCCGGCGTGCTCGGACGCGACCTGCGCGCCGATGCCGGACGGGATTGCCGGCGGAATGAAGCGCGGATTCGGCCGCGGCTGCGCGGCAACGACCTCGGCGATCAGCACGCCCTCCTCGCCGACGACGACGGGCAGCTGCGTCTCGTCGACCGGATCGTAGATCCACACGCCGTAGAGCGGCAGCGCGGGCGTGAGCGTCTCGTCCGCGAGCCGGTCCTCGGTGCACGGCAGGATCACGCCCTCGGCGTCGACGAGCCGGCACATCGACCACGCCGTCAGGATCCGGCCCGTGCCGTCCCACAGCGGGAACGCCGCGGCGAAGCGCCCGCCGGGAGACGGGGCCTCGTCCGTGCGGACGACGTTCACGGTCGCCGGCACCTGCGCCGGGCCCGCGAGCCCCGCGAAGGCCGCGACGGGCTGCTCGTTCTCGACGAACGCGGGCACGTCGATGATCACGATGTCGCCGCCGAGGCCCTCGTGCTCGAACGGTCGCGCGAGCGCCATCACGCGTCCGTCCGGCATCTCGTGCGCGCCGACGAACTGGACGAGGCCGCCGTTCGTGCCCGTCGCATGGCTCTCGGCGCCGTACAGGAGCTCGAGGCCCGTGCCGTCGGGATTGATCGTGTAGAGGTGGATCCCGTTCACGGACCCGGCGCCGTCCCAGCGGCTGAACAGGATCCGCCCGTCGTCGAGCACGGTCGGATCGAGGTCGTGGCTCTGATTGAACGAGATCTGCTGCAGGTTCTCGCCGTTCGCGTCCATGACGTGCAGCACGAACGCGGGCTCGTTGCGATCCTCGTCGAGCACGTCGAACTGCGGCTTGCCTTCGTCGAGCAGGATCGCCTTCGCCTGCCGCTGGCGCGTCGACGAGAAAACGATCCGCCCGTCCGGCAGGTAGTGCGGGAACAAGTCGTGCCCGGCCTCGGCGATGAGGTCGGACGCGATGATGCGCCGCAGCGTGTCGGTCGCGATCTCGTATTCCCAAATGTTCCAGGTCGGCTGCTCGTCCTCGTCGAGGTCGGGATCGAACGGGCCGCGCATCGCGAACAGCACCTTCGTGCCGTCCGCCGAGATCTCGACGCCCTGCACGTCGCCGAGTCCCTGGGTCACCGGGAACGTGACGTTGCGCTCCGGAGAGCTCGGCGATGCACGGTCGCGCACGTAGAGATCGGTCCCGACGTTGAAGCGGAGCAGCCGCCTCAAGTCCGTCGCGGCCTGCAGCTCGCCGTCCGCATCGAGCAGCGGACCCTTCGTGTACGCAATCGGGAAATCGAGCACGACCGGGTCCGGATCCTGCCCGGAGCCGACGCCGACGCTTCCGTCGCTGTTGCCGCCGCAGCCGGCCACGAGCGCCGCGGCAGCGATCGAGTGCAGAAAGGCAAGAGCGCCGGCCGCGCGGCGACGCGTACCGTCACGACACATCGCTCGGCGACTCGACGCAATCATGGGTCTCTGCATAATGAGTAGGTCAAAACGCCTCTACCGTTAACGCGATCACAAGATCGCCCCGCCGCAATCGCCTCGTCCCCGAATAGGTGAGCGGCGTCTCCCGGCGCCTTCGTCGGTCCGGCTCTCCGCGTGCTGTTTCACTTAACGCAAGCGTCGAGACGGCGAGGGAATCGACGAGCCAGGAAAACCTGCGGTAGATCACCTCGGCGAGCTTAATGGCGAGCTAGGCTTCCGAACGACCTGTCGCGAAACCGAGACGTCGCGAAAGTTCCACATTACGGATCAGATCACCGCTGTGGTGTACTTCGCGCCGGATCGAAGATGGTTTCAATTCTCGAATCGGACGACTGGGATGAACAGCCGAACACCTTCTCGCCGTCGGCGCCGATCGCGCGCCTTCGTCATGTTGGCCGCGGCAACGATCGGCGCGGCGTCGGCCGCCCTCGCCGGACCGCGGGAGCAGGCGCAGCGCATTCACGATCGCTTGACCGGCGTTCCGCCGAGCGACGCGGTGCTGAATCAGATGGCCACGCACATCGCGAACGGCCACCCGCTCGACGCGGCGCTCCTCGCGACGCACGACCGGCACTTCTATACGGTCACGCTGAAGAATTTCGCGGCGCCGTGGACGAACCGGGATCAGAACCCGTTCGTCCCGCTCAACGACTACACGACGCTCGTGATCGGCCTCGTCAAGGACGACGAGCCGTTCGATCAGATCCTCTATGCCGATGTGCTGTACGTCGGCGCTGGGGTGACGCCGCCGCCGTCCGCAACGAGCAACGCGCATTACGAGGCGCTCGAGCGGCGCATGCTCGACCCGGGCTTCGACCCGGAGACGGGGCTCCAGCGCACGACGCAATCGTCCGTCTACCCGCTGCCGCCGAATGCGACCGCGGGTGCGATGACGACGCGGGCGGCCGCGGAGGCGTTCTTCATCGCCGGCACGAATCGCGCGATGTTCCGCTTCACGCTGATCAATCACATGTGCATGGACCTCGAGCAGGTCCAGGACACGAGCATCGTCCCGGACCGCATCCGGCAGGACGTCTCGCGGAGCCCCGGCGGCGACAGCCGCGTGTTCAACAACAGCTGCATCGGCTGTCACGCGGGCATGGATCCGCTCGTGCAGGCCTTCGCGTACTACGACTTCGACCCGGATACCGGCAGCATCGAGTACACGCCGGGCATCGTGCAGCCCAAGTACTTCAACAACGCGGAAACGTTCCCGGACGGCTACGTCACGCCGGACGACTCGTGGGACAACTACTGGCGCGAGGGGCGGAACGCGCTGCTCGGCTGGGACCCGTCGCTGCCCGGCAGCGGACAGGGCGCCAAGTCGATGGGCCAGGAGCTGGCGGCCTCGGACGCATTCGCGCAATGCCAGGTCGAGAAGGTTTTCCAGGCGGTCTGCCTGCGTCCGCCGGCGGATGCGGCCGATCGTGCGCAGATCGACACGATGACGGCTTCGTTCAAGAACGGCGGCTACAACCTGCGGAACGTGTTCGCGCAATCCGCGGTGTACTGCATGGGCGACTGAGCGGGGCACGGAGGCACGACGATGCAGCACGGAGTACGGGCGGGCGCGACCGCGCTCGCGGTGATGCTCGCGGCCGCGCTTGCCGGGTGCAGCGGCGGCAGCGGCGCGGACGTCGAGGAGCTGCCGGGGTCCGGAGGCGGCACGGGCTCGGCGACCTACAACGGTCCGCCGCCGGCGACGCCGGACGTCCAGGCATTCAAGATCAGCCTGTTCGACAACGTCCGCGCGCCGAACCGATGCGGCGCGTGCCACAGCCTCGACGGCGGCCAGTCGCCGCTCTTCGCGCGAAGCGACGACGTGAACCTCGCCTACGCCGAGGCGAACCCGCTCGTGAACCTCACGTCGCCGGGAGACTCGCCGATGGTGCTGAAGGTGCTCGGCGGCCACAACTGCTGGCTCACGAGCGACGAGGCGTGCGCGGACATCCTCGAGACGTGGATCACGAACTGGGCGGGCGAGCTCGCGACCGGAGGCCGCGAGATCGAGCTCGAGCCGCCGCCGCTGCGCGACCCCGGTGAGAGCAAGAGCTTCCCCGCCGACGTGACGCTGTTCGAGACGCACGTCTACCCGGTCCTGCGCGCGCATTGCGCGACCTGTCACTCGGCGAGCTCGACGACCCGGCAGTCGCCGTTCTTCGCGGAAGGCCCCGAAGGCGACCCGCTCGCGGTGCAGGCCGCGTACGACGCGGCGAAGGCGCGGATCGACCTCGACGACCCCGCGGCCTCGCGCTTCGTCGTCAGGCTCCGCGAGGAATCGCATAACTGCTGGACCGCCGACTGCGGCGCGGACGCGGACGTGATGGAGGACGCGATTCGCGCGTTCGCGAACAACGTCCCGCTGACGTCGGTCGACCCCGCGCTGCTGACGAGCAAGGCGCTGACGCTCTACGAGGGCACGATCGCGGCAGGCGGCAACCGCTACGAGGCGAACCAGATCGCGCTCTGGGAGTTCAAGACCGGACAGGGCGGCACCGCGTTCGACACGAGCGGCGTCGAGCCCGCGATGGACCTCACGCTCTCCGGCGCCGTCGAGTGGTTCGGCGGCTGGGGCCTCGCGTTCTCCGGCGGGAAGGCGCAGGCGTCGACGACGGCGAGCCGCAAGCTCTACGAGCAGATCCTCGCGACCGGCGAGTACTCGGTCGAGGCGTGGGTCGCACCCGGCAACGTCGTGCAGGAGGACGCGCGCATCGTCAGCTACTCTGCCGGCGAGATGCAGCGCAACTTCAATCTCGGCCAGAACATGTACGACTACGAGTTCTTCGTGCGAACGGAGACCTCGGACGAGAACGGCAACCCGCAGCTGTCGACGCCGTCGGCCGACGAGGTCCTGCAGGCGACGCTGCAGCACGTCGTCGCGACGTTCGATCCGGTCGAGGGCCGCAAGATCTACGTGAACGGCGAGCTCGTCGCCGACCAGGATCCGGCGCCCGGCGGGCTCCTCACGTCGTGGGACGACACGTTCGCGTTCGTGCTCGGCAACGAGGTCTCGGGCATGAAGCCCTGGACCGGCGTGATCCGGCTCGTCGCGATCCACAACCGCGTGCTCACGCCGGAGCAGATCGTGCAGAACTTCGAAGCGGGCGTCGGCGAGAAGTTCTTCCTGCTGTTCGGCGTCGAGCACCTGACGAACGTGCCGCAGAGCTACGTCGTGTTCGAGGCCGCGCAGTTCGACAGCTATGCGTACCTTTTCCGCAAGCCGTTCTTCATCAGCCTCGACGGCAGCGTCGAGCCCGGCAGCGTGCCGATCCGAGGCATCAGGATCGGGTTGAACGGCGCCGAGTCGCCGGTCGGTCAAGCATACGGAAAGCTCAGCACGACGATCACGAGCGCGGACTACGATCCTGCGACCGGCCAGCTCCTGTCGACGCTCGGCACGGTCGTGCCGCTCGAGAAGGGGCCCGAGTCCGACGAGTTCTTCCTGACGTTCGACGCGATCGGCGGGCTCACGTACAACCGGCCGCCGCTGCCGACGCCGGCGCCGCCCGCGCCCGTCGATCTCCCCGAGATGGCGGACATCGGCGTGCGCACGTTCGACGAGATCAACGCGACGATGGCGGCGATCACGGGCGTCGACCCGAACCATCCCGACGTGCGGGCGACGTTCGACACGGTGCGGCAGTCGCTGCCGGCGATTCCGACGCTGGAGGCCGTGCTCGCGTCGCATCAGGTCGCGATCGCGCAGCTCGCGATCGAGTACTGCAACGCGCTGATCGAGAACCCGACGCTGCGCGCGCAGAAGTTCCCGGGCTTCCCGTTCGATCAGCCGCCCGCGGCGGCCTTCGCGTCGCGCGACGCATTGGTCGACCCGCTGCTCGACCGGATGCTCGGCGTCGTCCATCTCGCGACGCAGCCCGATCGCGCGTTCGTCGAAGCCGAGCTCGGCCGGCTGCTCGACGGCATTCCCGGCGACACGAGCCGGCCCGGCCTGATCAATACACCGGGCGTCACGAACGACGCGTCCCGCACGCGCACGCTCGCGAAGGCGGTCTGCTCGGCCGTGCTCGGCAGCGCGGCGATGCTGATTCAGTGAGGTTTCGGCGAGGAACGGACATGGTCATCAAGATCAAGCGCAAGCTGCGGCATCCCGATGCGCCGCAGCGCCACGAGCAGCATCGGCGCCCGATGACGCGGCGCGAGCTGCTCGGACAGGGCTTTCTCGCGGGCTCGGCGACCGTGCTCTCGGGCGGCGTGCTCGGCCTCTTCGCGAACCCGCGCGCGGCGTACGCCGCGCTCGCCGCGGATCTTCAGGCGCTGACGGCCGAATGCGGCATCACGAACGGCGCCGGCAAGATTCCGTTCATCTGTTTCGACCTCGCAGGCGGCGCGAACATGGCGGGCTCGAACGTGCTCGTCGGCGGCCAGGGCGGCCAGTTCGACTTCCTCAGCACGGCCGGGTACCGCAAGCTCGGCCTGCCCGGCGACATGGTGCCGGGCGTCACGGAGGCGACGCCGACCGCGACGAGCAACGGCGATCACACGGACACGAGCCTCGGGCTCGCGTTCCACAGCGACAGCGCGTTCCTGCGCGGCATGCAGGCGAGCTTCCGCACGCCCGGCATCGCGGCGAACATCAACGGCGCGGTGATTCCGGCCCGATCGGAGAACGACACCGGCAACAACCCGCACAACCCGCTCTACGGGATCCAGAAGGCGGGCGCCGACGGCTCGATCCTGACGCTGTGCGGCTCGCGCAACTCCGATTCGGGCGGCAATTCGGTCGCGCCGATGTCGATGATCGATCCGGAGTTCCGACCGACGAAAGTGGACCGGCCGAGCGACGTGACGGGCCTCGTCGATACCGGGCAGCTCGTCGGCCTGCTCGGGCCGAGCGATGCGACGGCGGTGCTCGAGTCGATCTTCCGGATCAGCCGCAAGAAGATCGACGATCACGTCTCGACCGGGCTCGTCACGCGCGACGAAGTCGTGAAGGATCTCGTCAAGTGCGGCTACCTCAAGGCCGCGGACGTCGCCGACCGCTTCGGCAACGTGATCCTCGATCCCGGCGCGGATCCGGCGATCGTCGGGCCGAACGGCATCTTCACGGCCGACGAGTTCTTCGCGAACGACACGGACGGCACCGAGTTCCGCAAGACCGCTTCCGTCATGAAGCTCGTGATCGAGGGCTACGCGGGCGCGGGCTGCATCACGATGGGCGGCTACGACTATCACGGCGGCGCACGCCAGGAGGGCGAGGTCAAGGACTTCCGCGCCGGGCGCTGCATGGGCGCATGCCTCGAGTACGCCGCGCGCGTCGGCGTGCCGCTGATGCTCTACGTGTTCAGCGACGGCTCGCTGTCGAGCAACGGCGTGATCGACGACTCGGTCAACGGCCGCGGCAAGGGCGAGTGGACGAGCGACAACCAGGACACGGCCGCGTCGTTCTTCCTCGTCTACAACCCGAACGGCCGGCCGGCGCTCTATCAGAGCGGCTCGGACGGGCTCTCCGTCTTCCAGCACCAGCAGATCGGCTACTTCACGCCGAACGGCGACGTGCAGCGGGCGGGCACGCCGGGCGCGAACAACGTGAACCTGCTGGTGGAGATGGTGCTGCTGAACTACATGGCGCTGCACGGCGAGCAGAACCTGTTCGCGACGCGCTTCCCGAACCACGGCCTCGGCAACAACGAGAACCTCGATCGCTTCACGGCGTTCGAGGCGATCGTGAACGGCACGATCGTGTAGCCGAAAAATGTGTCAGACACCATTTCCGAAAATCGGGGTCGAAAATCGGGGTCAGAGCCCTTTTCCAGCGGAGCCCTTTTCCAGCGGAGCCCTTTTCCACGGAGTCCTTTTCCGGCGAAGTCGCGAGAATCGGGGTCAGAGCCCTTTTTCTCGAGAACCGGGGTCAGAACCCTTTTTCTCGGCGAAGCCAGGGGGCAGAGAAATGGGGCCGGAGGGGGTCGGAGGCCCCTTGCCCGCAGTCCTCTCTCAGTTCGGAGGCCCCTTGCCCGCAGCCCTCTCTCAGTGGAGAGAGGGCTCTTTCTCCACGAAGAGAGGGCTCTGACCCCTGTCATTCCTTTCCTCACCTGGAAAGGCGCTGCTCTAGACTGGTGGCACAGCACTGGATGAGAGCCCTTCTTCCACTGACCGGAAAACGGTGAAAAGGGCTCTGACCCCGATTCTCTCGACTTCGCCGGAAACGGACTCGTGGAAAAGGGCTCCGCTGAAAAAGGGCTCTGACCCCAATTCTTGCTTGACAGAGGCGGCAGTTGCCCGGAAAAAGGGCGCTGCCTCCGCCCGAGTATGCCTGCGTGACGACTTCCGCCCTGTTCGCGTGCCCCCGCTGTGACCGAGCGCTCGACGAGACCGCCGACGGGCACCGCTGCGCCGGCTGCCGCGTCGAGTTCCCGCGCATCGGCGGCATCCCGTGGCTCTTCGCGGAGCCGCAGGCCGCGCTCGGCGAATGGCGCGGCCGGCTGCATTTCTCGCTGCGCCAGCTCGAGCGGCGGTGCACCGAGCTCGACGAGACGCTGCAACGGCCCAACCTGCGAGACGCGACGCGCACGCGACTCGCGTTGCTGCGCGACGCGACGGCCGATCACGCGAAGCGGCTCGCGGACCTGCTCGCGCCGCTCGACGTCGGCGTGCTGACCGCGGGCGTCGAGACGTATCTCGCGCTCCGCACGCGCCCGCCGTCGGACCAGGGCCTTCTGACGTACTACGCGAACGTGCACCGCGATTGGGCGTGGGGCCAGGAGGAGAACGCGCTCTCCGTCGAGCTGATCCGCACGGCGCTCGACGGCCGCGCGCCCGGCCGCACCCTCGTGCTCGGCTCGGGCGCGGGCCGGCTCGCGTACGACGTCCACATGACCCTCGGCGCCGACGTGACCGTCGCGCTCGACTTCAATCCGCTGCTCGTACTGATCGCCGACCGCGTGACGTCCGGCCGCCCCGTCGAGCTCTACGAGTTTCCGCTCGCGCCGCGCCGGACCGAGGACCACGCCGTGCTGCGCGTCCTCGCCGCGGAGTCCCCCGCCCGACCCGGGCTCGTGCACGTCCTCGCGGACGCGCACCGGCCGCCGTTCGCGAAGGGCACGTTCGACACGATCGTCACGCCGTGGCTCGTCGACATCCTGCCGGAGCCGCTCGACGCGCAGGCCGGCCGCATCAACCATCTCCTCGCGGACGGCGGCCGCTGGGTGAGCTTCGGCTCCCTCGCCTTTCACGACGCCGATCCCGCGCTCCGCTACGCGCTCGACGAGTGCATCGACGTGCTGATCCAGCAGGGCTTCGCCCGCCCCGCGGTCCTCGAGCGGACGATCCCGTACCTCGCGTCGCCGTCGAGCCGCCATGCGCGGCGGGAGGAGGTCGTCGTCTGGCGCGCGGACAAGGCTCGGCGCGTGAAGCCGCCGCCGCGCCACGAGGCGCTGCCCGACTGGCTCGTTCGCGGCAACGAGCCCGTACCGCTCTCCGCCGCGTTCCGCGCGCAGATCATGACGACGCGGATCCACGCGTTCATCATGTCGCTGATCGACGGCAAACGGTCGCTGAAGGACATCGCGCGAGTCCTCGCCGAGCAGCGCCTGATGACGGCCGAAGAGGCGGAGCCCGCGCTGCGCTCGTTCCTGATCACGATGCACGACGACGCGCGCCGCGGGACCGGCTAGCGCATTCTCGACGACGCGGACGGCGACGGCCGCGCCGCGGCCTCTATGCGCCCTTTATGCCCCGGCGCCGCGGTTCGCATCGCTTTCCTATCCGTCGCCGTTTCATCCTTGCAGCAGGAGGGAGCAGGAAAGCGAGGCATCAGCGATGCCGAGGTTCGCGAAAATCGTGCTCGACGTCCTGTCCGTCGTGTTCGCGGCGATCATGCTGTCGGGATTCCTCTGGCTGATTCTCGTGTTCTGATACACCGATCAGCCTGGTTCGGCCGGCCTTGCACGCGCCCGGCTCCCGCACGGCCGCCCTCGGCATACCGCACCGCTTGCATGGCGGCTCGAAATCGATTCGAATGCCCGCCATGCCCCACGAGCGATCCAACCGCGTCATCGTCACCGTGATCGGCGCGGACCGCGTCGGCATCATCGCCGGCGTCTCGGCCGTGCTCGCGGAAGCGAACGCGAACATCGTCGACATCTCGCAAACGACCCTGCGCGAGTTCTTCACGATGATCCTGCTGGCCGACCTCGGCGAGGCGACGGTCCCGTTCGACGAGCTGAAGCGCCGCCTGATCGCAAAAGGCGACGAGATGGGCGTCAAGATCGACGCGCAGCACGAGGACGTTTTCAAGTACATGCACCGCGTCTGAACGGCGCAGCCGACGTTCCCCGATCCGAGCACCCGAGCCGATGCCGCTGCCGTTCTCCCCGCAGGAAATCGTCGAGACCATCCGCATGGTGCAGATGGAGAACCTCGACATCCGCACGATCACGATGGGGATATCCTTGCGCGACTGCGCGCATCCGGATCTCGACGTCGCCGGCACGCGCGCTTACGACAAGATCTGCCGGCTCGCCGGGCGCCTCGTCGCCGTCGGCGACGAGATCGAGCGCGAGTACGGCATCCCGGTCGTGAACAAGCGCATCTCGGTCACGCCGGTCTCGATCGTCGCGGAATGCACGTCGGCCGAGCGATACGTGCGCTTCGCGGAGCACCTCGACCGCGCGGCGGCCGAGGTCGGCGTGAACTTCCTGGGCGGCTTCTCGGCGCTCGTGCACAAGGGTGCGACGCCGGGCGACCGCGCGCTGATCGCGTCGATCCCCGAGGCGCTCGCGACGACCGAGCGCGTCTGCGCGTCCGTGAACGTCGGCACGACGCGGGCCGGCATCAACATGGACGCGGTCGCGGAGATGGGCCGGATCGTCCACGAGACGGCGCATCGCACCGCGGACCGCGACGGCATCGGTGCGGCAAAGCTCGTCGTGTTCTGCAACGCCGTCGACGACAACCCGTTCATGGCCGGCGCGTTCCACGGCATCGGCGAGCCCGACTGCGTGATCAACGTCGGCGTCAGCGGGCCCGGCGCCGTGATGAGCGCGGTGCGGCAGGCGCCCGACGCGGACTTCGGCGAGCTCGCGTCGGTGATCAAGCGGACCGCGTTCAAAATCACGCGGATGGGCGAGCTCGTCGGCCGCGCCGCGTCGCGGAAGCTCGGCGTGCCGTTCGGCATCGTGGATCTCTCGCTCGCGCCGACGCCCGCGCACGGCGACAGCGTCGCGCACATCCTCGAGGCGATGGGCTTGGAGCGCGTCGGCACGCACGGCTCGACGGCCGCGCTCGCGCTCCTGAACGACGCCGTGAAGAAAGGCGGCGCGATGGCGTCCGGCTACGTCGGCGGGCTTTCGGGCGCGTTCATCCCGGTCTCCGAGGACATCGGCATGATCGAGGCCGCGGCGATGGGCGCGATCACGTTCGACAAGCTCGAAGCGATGACCGCCGTCTGCTCCGTCGGGCTCGACATGATCGCGGTACCGGGCGACACGACGCCCGAGACGATCGCCGCGATCATCGCGGACGAAGCCGCGATCGGCATGATCAACCGCAAGACGACCGCCGTGCGGCTCGTGCCCGCGCCCGGCAAGTCCGTCGGCGACTTCGTCGAGTTCGGCGGCCTGCTCGGACGGGCGCCGGTCCTGCCGCTCTCGTCGTACTCGAGCGCGGACTTCGTGCGTCGCGGCGGGCGCATCCCTGCTCCGCTGCAGGCGCTGAACAACTGATTCTCCGCGGCCCCGCGACCTGAGCACGCCGCGGCGCGGGACGGACCGGCCCACGGAACGCGCGTCCGCGCCGCCAACGAGACCCGGCCTCCACGTGCCTTCGCGTCCCCGATGTCGGCGAAGCACTTTACATCGCCGCATCTCCCCTATACCTTTAATCCCGAGGCCTAGAGAATAAAGGTATAAGAGCCTGGCTGGTCTCCGGGGGAGGTCGAGATGCCGCGGATCCGTTCGCTCATCGTTCGCGCCGCCATCGCTTGCGCCGCCGTCGTCCGCGCCGCAGCGCCCGCAGCCGCGATCCTGTTGCTCGTGCCCGACCTCTCCGTCGCGCAGCGCGTGCGCGAGCCCGCGACGGAGCAGGAGTCGACCCGCGCGACGCCGACGATGCGGCTCAGCCTGTTCGAGGCGCTCGGCGAGGTTCAGGCCTGCATCGACGCCGAGGACTTCGCCTGTGCCCGCGAACGGCTCGATCGGCTTGCATCGATGCGGGGACTCACCGGTTACGAGACGGCGCAGATCTTTCGCGCCTATGGCACGCTCCACATTGCCGAGGAGCGCTATCGCGACGCGATCGCGGCATTCGAGAACCTGCTGAAACAGGAAGACGTGCCGCTCGCGCTCGCGCAGCAGACGCTCTACACGGTCGCGCAGCTCTACGGCCAGGAAGAGGACTACGCGAGCGCGCTCGACGCGCTCGAGCGCTGGTTCGCGCTGACCGACACGCCGTCACCCGACTCCTGGGCGCTGAAGGCGCGCTTTCTGTACCTGCTCGAGCGCTACGCGGACGCGATCGAGCCGGCGCGTACCGCGCTGCGGCTCTTCGACGAGCAGGGCCGAAGCGCCGACGAGGGTCTGTATCAGGTGCTGCAGTATGCCCATCTCGAGCTCGAGCAGTTCGAGAGCGCGGCCGAGGTCGGCAAGGAGATCGTCGCGCGCTGGCCGAAGAAGCAGCACGTCGTGACGCTCGCTGCGGTTTACGGCGAGATCAGCGACGAGCTCGTGCAGCTCGCGCTGTACGAGACGGCGTTCGAGGCCGGTTGGCTCACGAGCAGCGCCGAGCTCGTCGGCTACGCCCAGCTCCTCCTCGCCGCCGAGATCCCGTACAAGGCGGCCCGCATCCTCGAGGAAGCGCTCGAGAAGGGTGCGATCGAGTCGACGCCGGCGAGCTGGGATCTCCTGTCGCAGGCGTGGCTCCTCGCGCAGGAGAGCGAGCGGTCGCTGCCGGCGCTCGCACGCGCCGCGGAGCTCGCGAGCAACGGCGAGATCGACCTTCGGCTCGCGAGCGCATACGCGGCGCAGAGCCGCTGGCAGGACTGCGTCGACGCGGCCGAGCGCGCGCTCGAGCGCGGGCTCGATCGCGCGGACGAGGCGCACGTGCAGCGCGGCAGCTGTCTCACCGGACTGAAGCGCTTCGAAGCGGCGCGGGAGGCGTTTCGGACCGCGGCGCGCGATCCGCGGAGCCGCGACGTCGCCACGCAGTGGCTCCGCTTCGTCGAGGCGGAAGAGCTGTGGGGAATCGAGCTCGAGAACATGCGCGACACGGCGCGCGAGCTCGAGCGCGCGGCCGCGGCGCCGCGCGAGCGCCCCTAGCGGCCGTTCGACGCGGCCGAGACCGCGCGAGCGCTCGACGCCGCTGGAACAGCCCCGCCGCTCGACGCGGCTGAAACAGCGCGGGCGCTCGCAGCTGAAACAGTTCGGGCGCTCGACGCAGCTGAAACAGCGCGGGCGTTCGCAGCTCGGGCGCTCTACGGGGCTGAAACAACCCGGCCGCAGCGGTCGTCGCGCGGGCCGTAGATCTCGCACGCCGACGCAAAGCCGTCCGCAGCGGTGCGGCTAGAATGGCCGCGCAGCATTCCACTGCGTGACGGAAGACGCCGCCGAATGGCCTGGATCATTCTCCTCCTCGCCGGACTGCTCGAGATCGCGTGGGCGGTCGGCCTCAAGGTCAGCGACGGGCTCGCGCGCCCGCTGCCCGCCGCGGCGACGATCGTCGCGATGATCGCGAGCATGGCGCTCCTCGCGGTCGCCGTGCGCACGCTGCCGCTCGGCACGGCGTATGCGGTCTGGACCGGCATCGGCGCGGTCGGCACCGTCCTGTTCGGCATCCTGCTGTTCGGCGAGTCGGCGTCGCCCGTGCGGCTCGTCTGCATCACGCTGATCGTCGTCGGGATCGTCGGGCTGCATGTGACCGAATTCGCGTAGCCGCAGCATGTGACCAAAACCGCGTAGCCGCGCCGCGCCCCTGCAAGACCGCGCAACGCCCGCCGTGCGTGGCGACGTCACGCCCGCCGTGCGTCGCGACGTCACGCGCGGCGCTCGGCCGCGAGCAACGCGTTCAGCTCCGGCACGCACGACCCGCACGACGTCCCGGCGCCGAGGATGCGTCCGATCTCGGCCGCCGTCGTCAGTGACTGCGCGCGGATCACGTCGACGAGCACGCTGCGCGCGACCGAGAAGCACGCGCAGACGATCCCGGAGACGGCGCCGTCGCGCGGCGTCGCGCCGCCTGCGAGCAGGCTCGGCCGCATTTCGTCCGCGATCTCGGCCTCGTTGAACTGCGCGGCGAGCCACTCGCGGCCGACACCGATCGGCTCCGCGGACGCGAAGAGGCATGCCTTGAGGCGCCGCCGGTCGAGCACGGCCGCGCGATAGCGCCGCCTGCCCGGATCCGAGAGCTCGATCCACTCGCCGTCCGCGCCGAGCACCGCGCGCGACCACTCGGGCCAGGAGCTCGCGTCCGCATCGTCCGCGAACTCGATCCGCCAGCAGCCGCGGAGCCGCGTACGCACGACGTACTCGCATCCGGGCAGCTCGAGCGGCTCGCGCGACAGCACGAAACCGTGCCGCGCCGGCGCGTGACGCGTGAGCCGCACGGCGCCGTGCTTGAGCTCGGGCTGCCCGGAGATCGGATCGACCTCAGGCGCGACGAGCGGATTCACGCGGCCCCATGTCGCGAATTGCGCGTTCCAGTGCATCGGCGCGAAGACCTCGCCCCTGCGGACCTCCGTCGTCACGCGGACGCGCGCGAGCATCCGCCCGCGCGCGTTGTCGAGCACGGCGAGCCCGCCGTCGTCGAGCGCGAAACGCGCCGCGTCGTCCGGATGCACGTCGACGAACGGCTCCGCGCGGTGGCCCGTGAGCCGAGGCGAGCGGCCGGTCCGCGTCATCGTGTGCCACTGATCGCGCGTGCGTCCGGTGTTGAGCACGATCGGCGCGGCGTCGTCCGGGAGAGTCCTCGGCGCGCGCGGCTCGATCGCGACGAGCCGAGCCTTGCCGTTCGGCGTGAAGAAGCGGCCGTCGCCGAAGAGCCGCTTCGGCCGCGCGGCCGCCGGCCCACGCCGCGCTTCATGGCGCACTTCATCGGGGACGGCCGGCAGCGGCCACTGCACCGGCTCGAGCGCGTCGTACTCGTCGTCGGAGAGCTCCGCGAGCGCGCCGATATCGAACGCGCGCGAGCCGTCGTTCTCGAACGCCGAGAGCCGCGCGTGCTCGCGAAAGATCTCGGCGGGCGAGCCGTACGCGAACGCGCGGCCGAAGCCCATGCGACGGGCGACGTCGCAGACGATGCGCCAGTCCGGCCGGCTCTCGCCGGCCGGCTCGAGGAACGGGCGCTGCCGCGAGATCCGCCGCTCGGAGTTCGTGACCGTCCCGGACTTCTCGCCCCACGCCGCCGCGGGCAGCAGCACGTGCGCGTAGCGCGTCGTGTCGGTGTGGCGGATGCAGTCCGACACGACGACGAGCGGGCAGCGCGCGAGCGCGGCCGCGACGCGATCCGCGTCGGGCATGCTGACGACCGGATTCGTCGCCATGATCCAGATCGCCTTGATCTCCCCCGTGTGCACCGCGTCGAACAGCTCGACGGCCCTCCGGCCCGGGCGCGTCGCGATGTTCGGCGCTTGCCAGAATCGCGCGACGCGCTCGACGTGGTCCGGCGAGAACTCCATGTGCGCCGCGAGCTGGTTCGCGAGCGCACCGACCTCGCGGCCGCCCATCGCGTTCGGCTGCCCGGTGATCGAGAACGGTCCCGCGCCGGCACGGCCGATCCGGCCGGTCGCGAGATGCACGTTCAGGATCGCGTTGACCTTGTCGGTGCCGCTCGACGACTGGTTGACGCCCTGCGAGAACAGCGTGACGACCTGCGGCGTCCGCGCGACCAGCCGATAGAACTCCGCGACGTCGCGCGCGGGCACGCCGCACGCGGCCGCGACGGCCGGCACTGAAGGCGAGGACGCCTTCGCGGCGCGCAGCGCCGCCGCTGCGCCGTCGACGTGCGCGTCGATGTACTCCCAGTCGAGCGCGTCCTCGCGCCGCAGATAGCTCAGGAGGCCGTTGAAGAGCACCGCGTCCGTGCCGGGACGAATCGGCAGGAACACGTTCGCGACGTCGGCCGTCGCCGTGCGGCGCGGATCGATCACGACGACGCGCACGTGCGGCCGCTCCTCCTTCGCGCGGCGCACGCGCTGGAACAGGATCGGATGGCACCACGCCATGTTCGCGCCGACGATCACGAAGAGCTCCGCGGCGTCGAGATCCGCATACGCGCCGGGCACGACGTCCTCGCCGAACGCGCGCTTGTGGCCGGCGACCGCGGACGCCATGCAGAGCCGCGAGTTCGTGTCGATGTTCGCGCTGCCGATGAAGCCCTTCATCAGCTTGTTCGCGACGTAATAGTCCTCGGTCAGGAGCTGGCCCGACACGTAGAACGCGACCGCGTCGCGGCCATGCGCGGCGATCGTCTCGGCGAAGCCCGACGCAACCGCATCGAGCGCGTCGTCCCACGTCGCGCGCCGCCCGCGGATCTCGGGATGGAGCAGGCGCCCGTCGACGCCGAGCGTCTCGGCGAGCGCGGCGCCCTTCGAGCAGAGCCGCCCCGCATTCGCGGGATGCTCCGCGTCGCCCGTGATCACGACGCTCGAGCCGCCTGCGTGCGGCCGCGCCGCGACGATGCCGCAGCCGACGCCGCAGTACGGGCACGTCGTGCGGACGGCCGTCATGCCCGCGCGGTGCGCGTCGTCGCAGCGGCCGGCACGTCCGCGTCCGCCGCGACGGTCTGCGCCGCGTCGTCGGCCGCGGGGGCCTCGGGCTCGACCGCGACGAGGATCCGTCCGTCCTCGATGCGCACCGGGAAGCGCATGGTCGCGCCCTCGTCCGGCCCGGTCGCCTCGCCGCTTTCGAGATCGATGACCCAGTCGTGCAGCGGACACGTCACGCAGTGCCCGTGCACGATGCCCTGCGACAGCGGCCCGCCCTTGTGCGGGCAGCGATCCTCGAGCGCGTACACGCGATCGTCGGTCGTGCGAAAGAGCGCGATCGTGCGGCCGCGAGCGCGCAGCACGCGTGCGCCGCGGCGCGGGATGGCCTCGAGCGGGCCCACGTCGACGAGCGTCATGCCGGCTCTCCGTCGCGGAGCGCCACCGCGTCGAGCGGCTCGAACTCGTCGGCGTCCTTACCGGTCGCCCGCTCCGCCCAGGGATCGACCTGCGCGTAGCGCTGCGACTCGACGAAGCGTCCGTAGAGCGCGCGCCGTCCGGCATCGTCGTCGACGATCCGCTGCTTGACGTACGTCAGGCCGACGCGCTCGATCCAGGGCGCGGTCCGCTCAAGGTAGCGCGCTTCCTCGCGATAGAGCTGCAGGAACGCGCCGCAGTACTCGAGCACCTCGTCGGCGGTCGGCACCTTGCACAGGAAGTCGGTCGCGCGCACCTTCATGCCGCCGTTGCCGCCGACGTGGATCTCGTAGCCCGACTCGACGCAGACGACACCGAAATCCTTGATCGTCGCCTCCGCGCAGTTGCGCGGGCAGCCGGACACCGCGAGCTTCACCTTGTGCGGGTGCCACGAGCCCCACGTCATGCGCTCGAGCCTTACACCTAAGCCCGTCGAGTCCTGCGTGCCGAAGCGGCACCACTCCTTGCCGACGCACGTCTTCACGGTGCGAAGCGCCTTGCCGTAGGCGTGGCCCGAGACGAACCCCGCCGCGGCGAGGTCGCGCCAGATGGCCGGCAGATCCTCCTTCTTCACGCCGAGCAGGTCGATCCGCTGCCCGCCCGTGAGCTTCACGGTCGGCACGCGGTACTTCTCGGCGACCTCGGCGATCGCGCGGAGCTCCCTGGGCGACGTGACGCCGCCCCAGATTCTCGGCACGACCGAGTACGTGCCGTCGCGCTGGATGTTGCCGTGCACGCGCTCGTTGATGAAGCGTGACTGCTTGTCGTCGCGGTACTCGCCGGGCCATGCGCAGAGCAGGTAGAAGTTGAGCGCCGGGCGGCACTTGTGGCAGCCATCCTCGGCCCTCCACTCGAGGAAGCGCATGACGTCCGGGATCGTCTTCAGCGCGTACTCGCGGATCGCCTTCCGCACCTCGTCGTGCGTATGCGCGGTGCACGGGCACATCGGCTTCACGGACGGGGACTCGGAGTAGTCGCCGCCCAGCGTGTTCGCGAGGAGTTGCTCGACGAGGCCCGTGCACGAACCGCAGGAGGAGGAGGCCTTGGTGTGCGCGCGGACCTCGTCGAGCGTGAACAGCTTCTTCTCGGTGATCGCGGCGACGATCTTGCCCTTCGTGATGCCGTTGCAGCCGCAGATCTCCGCGTGATCAGGCAGCGCCGTGACCGTGTCCGCTCCGGCGGTGCCCGAGTCGCCGACGTGCGCGGGACCGAACAGCAGCTGATCGCGCATGTCCGCGATGCTCGTGCCGTCGCGCATCAGCTGGAAGTACCACGCGCCGTCGATCGTGTCGCCGTAGAGCACGGCGCCGCGGATGCGGTCGTCCTTGACGACGAGCTTCTTGTAGACGCCTCGGCCCGGGTCCTGGAACGTCAGCACGTCGCTCTGCTCGTCCTCGATGAAGTCGCCGGCCGAGAAGAGATCGATGCCGGTGACCTTGAGCTTCGTCGACACCGTCGAGCCGGTGTAGCGCGCGATGCCGAGCTCGGCGAGGTGATTCGCGACGACCTTCGCCTGCTCGAACAGCGGCGCGACGAGCCCGTACGTCATGCCGCGGTGCTGCACGCATTCGCCGAGCGCGTAGATCGCGGGATCGTACGTCTGCATGGTGTCGTCGACGAGCACGCCGCGGTCGCATGCGAGACCCGACCGGCGCGCGAGCTCGACGTTCGGCCGGATGCCGACGGCCATGACGACGAGGTCCGCCGGGATTTCGTCGCCGTCGTCGAAGCGCACCGCCCGCACGGCCGACTCGTCGAAAATGGTGTCAGACACCTTTTTCGCCGCCGACCTCTCATCACACGACGTGCCGTCGAAAAAGGTGTCTGACACCATTTTCGACACCATTTTCGACACCCTTTTCGGGAGGATCGCGGCCGTCTTCGCCGGCATCTTGAACGCGATGCCGCGGGCCTCGAGCGAGCGCTTCAAGAGCGCCCCCGCCGGCGCGTCGAGCTGGCGCTCCATCAGCGTCGGGCCGAGATGCACGACGGTCACGTCCATGCCGCGCTTCTTGAGCCCGTGCGCCGCCTCGAGCCCGAGCAGCCCGCCGCCGATCACGACCGCGCGCCGGCCGTGCCGTGCCGCCTCGACCATGTATTCGACGTCGCGAATGTCCCGGTACGTGACGACGCCGGGCAGGTCGGCGCCCGGGATCGGCAGCACGACCGGCTTCGAGCCGGTCGCGAGGATCAGCCGGTCGTACGGCGCGCTGTCGCCGTCCGCGGTCACGACGCGCCGCTTCGCCCGGTCGATCGCGGTCACCTCGACGCCGGCCCGCAGCGTGATCCCCCGCTCGGCATACCACTCGGGGCGGTGCAGCATGATCGCGTCGAGCGTCTTCTCGGCCGCGAGCAGCGGCGACAGCAGGATGCGGTTGTAGTTGCCGTAGGGCTCCGCGCCGAACACGGTGATCTGGTAGCGCTCGGGCTCGAGCGCGAGCAGCTCCTCGATCGCACGCATGCCCGCCATCCCGTTGCCGACGAGCACGAGCCGACGCTTCCGCGAAGCGCCGTTGCCGCGGCGGGTCGCCGGCTCGGCCTTCGCCCCGACGCGCATCGCGGTACCCGACGCCGATCGCACGTACATGCCGTTCCCTCCTTCGAACCGTTTTGGATTCCTGCCGTCGTTCATGCCGCCTCCGCCTCGTCGACCGTGCGCCCGCGCTCGCAGCACGCGAGAAAATCGAGCAGCTCGCGCCGATACCGGTAATAGCTCGGATGCTCGAGCAGCGACCTGCGGTTGCGCGGCCGCGGCAGATCGACCTCGAGCACCTTCCCGACCTTCGCGTTCGGGCCGTTCGTCATCATCACGACGCGATCGGCGAGCAGGATCGCCTCGTCGACGTCGTGGGTGACGCAGATCGCCGTGACCCGCGTGCGCGCCCAGACGTCCATCAGGACCTCCTGCAGCTCCCAGCGCGTCAGCGAATCGAGCATGCCGAACGGCTCGTCGAGCAGGAGCAGCTTCGGGCTCAGCGCGAACGCGCGCGCGATGCCGACGCGCTGCCGCATGCCGGCGGACAGCTCGCGGGCGGGCTTGTCGGCGTGGTCGGCGAGACCGACGCGCGCGAGGTAGTAGCGCACGATTTCGTCGCGCTCGTGGCGCTCGGCATGGCGATACACGCGATCGACGCCGAGCGCGACGTTCTCCGCGGCCGTGAGCCACGGGAAGAGGCTCGGCGTCTGGAACACGACCGCGCGGTCGGGTCCCGCCGTCGTGACCTCCCGGCCGTCGACGACGATGCCGCCCGAGCTCACCTCGCTCAGACCCGCCGCCATCGACAGCACCGTCGACTTGCCGCAGCCCGAGTGGCCGATCAGCGAGACGAACTCGCCCTTGCGCATCCTCAGGTTGAAGCCGTCGACGACGGTCAGCGGCCCTTCACGCGTCGGGTAGGTCTTTCGAACCTCGAAGAACTCGACGTAGTGGTTCACGGGCCGCGTCTTCGCCGCGCGCAGGTACGCACGCGGCGGATCGCGCGGCACGATCGGCGTCACGTCCGGCAACTTCTCGGAGCCGCTCGCGGACGTCGAGCGCGCCGCGCGCGCACGGCCTGCGTCGAGCAGATAACGCGTGATCGCGCGCTTCAAGCGCCTGAACTCCGGATCGTCGTCGAGCACGGTCCGGTCGCGCGGACGCGGCAGCGCGACGTCGAACGGCTCGCCGAGCGTCCCGCGCGGCCCGGGCAAGAGCGGCACGATGCGATCCGCGAGCAGGATCGCCTCGTCGACGTCGTTCGTGACGAGCACGATCGTGTTCCGCTCGCGCTCGGCGAGCGCCGCAATCTCGTCCTGAAGCTTCGCGCGCGTCAGCGCGTCGAGCGCGGACAGCGGCTCGTCGAGCAGCAGCATCTTCGGCGCCTGCGCGAGCGCCCGCGCGACCGCGACGCGCTGCCGCATGCCGCCCGAGAGCTGCGCCGGCTTTCTGTCGCGTGCGTGCGCAAGGCCGACCTTCTCGACGTACTCTGCGACCCTCGCGCGGCGCTCGGACCTCGGCAGGTGACGGAGCACGGCGTCGACCGCGAGCGCGACGTTGCCCTCGACCGAGAGCCACGGCATCAGCGAGTAGCTCTGGAACACGACGCCGCGCTCGGGGCCCGGACCCGTCACGGGCTTGCCGTCGAACACGATCTGACCTTCGCTCGGCGTCTCGAGCCCGGCCATCAACGACACGAGCGTCGATTTGCCTGCGCCCGAGAAGCCGACGATCGCGACGAGCTCGCCGGGCGCGATCTCGAGGTTCACGTCGACGAGCACGTGCGCCGCGTCGGACCCCGAGCCGTACGATTTCGCGACGCCCTCGAGCCTCATCAGCGGCTCGCTCGGCGCGCCCTTCGCCGCCCGGCTCATCGGCTCTCTCCGCGCGACACGGCCGCCTGCAGCGCGAGCATCAAGCGGTCGAGCAGGAAGCCGATCAGGCCGATCGTCAGCACGGCGACGAGGATCCGCGCGAGAGACGACGACGAGCCGTTCTGGAACTCGTCCCAGACGAACTTCCCGAGGCCCGGATTCTGCGCGAGCATCTCGGCGGCGATCAGCACCATCCAGCCGACGCCGAGCGAGAGGCGGAGCCCCGTGAAGATCAACGGCAGCGCGGCGGGCAGCACGATCTTCGTGAGCTTCGTGGTCCAGCCGAGCCGAAGGACACGGCCGACGTTCGTGAGATCCCGGTCGATGCTCGCGACGCCGAGCGCGGTGTTGATTAGCGCGGGCCACAGCGAGCACAGCGTGACTGTGATCGCCGAGTTCACGAACGACTTCTCGAAGAGCGGCGAGTCGCTCACGTAGACGGCGGAGACGACCATCGTCACGAGCGGCAGCCATGCGAGCGGCGACACGGGCTTGAAGATCTGCACGAGCGGATTCACCGCTGCGTGCACGGTCTTCGAGAGCCCCGCCATCACGCCGAGCGGCACCGCGATCACGGTCGCGAGCACGAAGCCCGCGAACACGGTCTTCAGGCTCGTCAGGATCTGGTCGAGATACGTCGGGCGCCCCGTGTACTCGCGGATGCGCACTTCCGCGTTCGGGTTCTCCGCGAGGAGCGCCGCGTTGCGCTCGCGCTGCCGCTCGTAGAACGCGGCGCGGCGCTCCCGCTCCGCGCGATGGTCCGCGATCAGGTTCTTCGCTTCCTGCCAGACGGCGCCCGGGCCCGGCACGGCGCCGAGGCTCGTGTCGATGCGCGGCGCGACCTGGGCCCAGACGAACGCGAAACCGACGAGCGCGAGCACCGGGATGCCGAGCGACGGCCAGAGCGCCCTGAGCTGCTCCGCGGGCCGATCGCCGATCGCGAGGCGCAGCATCGACGCGAGCCATCCGAGGCCGAGCGCCGCGAGCGTGCCGTCGGCTTTGTCGATCAGCGTCGCGATCCGAAGGCGCAGCGTGGACGTGGAGATCGTCGCGGCTTCAACGGCCATCGCCGCCTCCCGGCACGACCCGCGTGCCGACGACGCGCTCGTCGCCCTTGAGCCCGATCGCGAGCTGCTCGAGATAAGCGTTCGGCGACCGCGCGTCGAACACGATGCCGTCGATGAAGCCGTCCTGCGGCGGGCGGTAGCCGTCCGTGTCCCACGGGAAGTCGCCGCGATCGGCACGGCCCTCTTCGACGAGCTGCCTCGCGGCCTCGAGATAGACGTCGGGCCGATACACCGACCGCGCGACGTCGTGATACCACTCGTCGGGCTTCCCCTCCTCGATCTGGCCCCATCGGCGCATCTGCGTCAGGTACCAGATCGCATCGGAGTAGTACGGATAGGTCGCGAACTCGCGGAAGAACACGTTGAAGTCCGGCACCGGGCGCTTGTCGCCTCGCTCGTACTCGAACGTGCCCGTCATCGATGCCGCGATCACGTCGAAGTCCGCGCCGACGTAATCGGGGCGGGACAGAATCCGCGCCGCCTCGGTGCGATTCGCGTTGTCGTTCTCGTCGAGCCAGATCGCCGCGCGAATCAGCGCCTTCACGAGCGCGACGTGAGTGTTCGGATGCGCATCGGCCCACGCCTTCGTGACGCCGAGCACCTTCTCGGGATTGTTACGCCAGATTTCGTAGTCCGTGATGACCGGCACGCCGATGCCCTTGTGCACGGCCTGCTGGTTCCAGGGCTCGCCGACGGAGTAGCCGCGGATCGTGCCCGCTTCGAGCGTCGCCGGCATCTGCGGCGGCGGCGTCACGGACAAGAGCACGTCTGCGAGCACCTGCCCCGTCACGCCCGCCGGCGAATAGAACCCGGGATGGATGCCGCCCGCCGCGAGCCAGTAGCGAAGCTCGTAGTTGTGCGTCGAGACCGGGAACACCATGCCCATCCGGAACGGCTCGCCGCGCGCGTTGTACTCGTCGACGATCGGCTTCAGCGCGTCCGCCTCGATCGGGTGCAACGGCCTGCCGTCCGCGTCGGTCGGCAGCGAAGGCTTCATCGCGGCCCAGACCTCGTTCGAGACGGTGATCGCATTGCCGTTCAGGTCCATCGAGAACGCGGTGATCACGTGCGCCTCGGTGCCGATGCCGATCGTCGCGCCGAGCGGCTGACCCGCGAGCATGTGGGCACCGTCGAGCTCGCGGGTGATCACGCGATCGAGCAGGACCTTCCAGTTCGCCTGCGGCTCGAGCGTCACGTAGAGCCCCTCGTCCTCGAAGTAGCCCTTCTCGTAAGCGATCGCGAGCGGCGCCATGTCCGTGAGCTTGATGAAGCCGAGCTTGAGCTCGTCCTTCTCGAGCTCCGCCGCGTATGCGGCCCCCGAGAGCACGGCCGCCGCGGTGCACGATGCGAGCAGAATGCGCATCGCGCCGAGCGCGCCGTCGCCTCGTCGGCGCTCGCGCGGAGAGGCACGCCCCTTCCGGGACGGTGCCCCATCCGCGCTCTCCGTGATTCGTCCTACCCGCATGCTTCCCTCCGTGTCCGCCTGCCCGCCGCGTCGCGGCTTCCGACATCGTCCGAGGCTGCCCGCCGGGTCGCGGCTTCCAGCGTCGCCCGCAAAAAACAAAGCCGCTGAACGCATCCGTATCGTCGGTGCGTGTCAGCGGCGTTGCTGCGTCGCCCAGCGTCGGGCGCTCGTCGGGACCCGTTCGTCGCGGGACCGTCGGAAGCCGAGCGCGTCGCCGTCGTTGGCGTCGGCGCCCAACTTCCGCGCGGCCACTTACAAGTGCCGTGCCAGCCGGCCGGCGTGCGCTCAACTGTTTGAAAAGCTAAGAATATGCCGCCGCTCGTCGATTCGCTTGCGCATGCGGCACGGTCGGCGCGGCACCGTGCCGAGGCATGCTCGGCGGCCGCGTGTGCCTTTGCGGTGCAGACGACGGAATCAGTCGCCGAGCAGCGACGCCGCGTCGACGATCACGCGCGCGAGATCCGCGATCGTTCGGTTCTGGCTCATCGCGGTACGGCGCATCAGCACATACGCGTCCTGCTCCGAGAGCCCTTCCCGCTTCATGAGGATCGCCTTCGCGCGCTCGATGAGCTTGCGCTCGCGAAGCGCCGTCCTCGCACGCTCGAGCTCCGTCTCGAGGCGGCGCATCGCCTGATGGCGTGCGACCGCGACGGTCACGAGCGCCGGAATGCGCTCCTTGCGCAGCCCGTCGACGACGTACGCGGCAACGCCCGCGTCGATCGCCTTGCGCGCGCTCGCCGGATCCGAATGGTCGACGAACGCGACGATCGGCCGCTTGACCGCCGTGGCCGCGGACACGAGCAGCGAGATGCGCTCCGGGCTCGGCTCGCGGAGATCGACGAGGATCACGTCGGGGTTCGTCGCGGCGACGCTCGGCAGGAGCGACGCGACGCGGTCGACGCGATGCACGATCGGGCGGCTCTCCGCACGCGCATCCGCGCGCTCCTCGAGCCCCGCCTCGATGACGGCCGCTCGCGCGGCGTCTTCCGCGCAAATGAGTATCTGCAACGCCGGGTTCCCACGAATGATGATTCCCCCTCGCGCGAATGCGTGTGCAAGAAGCGTGCGCGGCGAGCGAACCGTTCCGCATTGCGAGACGAATCGGCGACTTGCGCCGCCGGCAGGGCGCGGGCGCGATGCGGCGCTGCACTTCGTTGGGCCGCGCATGCGACGACGCTGCGCAGCGAGCGTGCATGCGTCGCCGCCGCCGCGGTCAGCCTTCTGCCGGCCCTGCCACCGCCATTCCGCCCGACGCGTCGCCGGCGAGCGGCTCGTCCGCGACGAGCGCGCTTTCGCCCGCATAGACGTGCAAGGCGACGAGCACGGGAAGCCCGCACCACAGAAGCTGCGCGTGCGGCCACAGCGACCCGACGGCCGAAACGGCGGCTGCGCCCGCGAAAAGCATCGGGCTCGCGCGCCTGCCGGCGCTGCGCAGGATCGGCACGGCGCTCGCGAGCAGCAGCGCGACGAACAGCCCCCGCACGCCGACCGGCGTGCCGAGAACGAGCGGATCCCACTGAAGTTTGATCGCGTTCGACCCGACCGACGCCGCGACGTACCACGCGAAGAGCGCGACGACCGGCGCCGCCGCATCGTCCTGCGCGACAACGATGCGCCGGACGACGAGCAGCGCGCACCCGAAGTAGCACGCGGCCGCGAGCCAGTCCGCCGGCCCGCCGGGATACGGCAGCACGAACGTCGCCGCGACGAGCACCGGTGCGAGCGACGCCGCGACGCCGAGGACGAGCGTCCGATGCCGCGCGAACTCGAAGACCTCGCCGCGTCCCGACGCGATCGCGCCGAGCGTGTTCCTGCTCGTGACGGCGACGAGCAGCAGCATCCCCGAGAGCTCGATGCCCTCCTCGAACGCGCCGCGCAGGCCGTAGACGAGCGGATTCGGCCACTCCCTGCTGTGCTGAATGATCTCCTGGAGCGGCACGGTGCCGAGCAGCGCGAACGCGAGCAGCAGGAGCAACGGCACGCGCAGCCCGCGGCCGGAGCGGAGAAGCGTAAGCCACGCGTAGCCGATCTGGTCTGCTCCCCAATTTAGTACCGAACAGAACTAGAGTCTGCGGTTGCTGATTCTCTGAAACGCATCACCTCACGCGCATACTGCTCCGGCGTGCGATTGCCCAAAGCGCTGTGCGGCCGTTGCGTGTTGTACTCGATCCGCCACTGTTCGATCACCCGC
>DASVCR010000071.1:0-10696 GCA_036381515.1 Gammaproteobacteria bacterium
TGCGCGCCGCGCCCTGAGCCTGCGGCACGAGCCGCATCGGGGGACGGTCGTGATCACGGTGGAGCTGCCGGTCGAGATGGGCGAGCTCGTCGACCAGGCGCTCGATCGAGCGCTCGAGGCGGCGGTCTCCTCGAAGCCGGGGCCCGAGGAGGCCGACGAGAGCTGGTCCGCGCGGCGGGCGGATGCGCTGGTCACGCTCGCGAAGGCGTATCTCGGTGGACAGCAGAGCGACGGGGCGGGCGTGCCGCATCCCTACCAGGTGACGGTGCACGTCGAGGAGTCGGCCCTCCGCGGAGGGGCGGGGCGCGCGGGGCTGCCGATCGAGACGGTGCGGCGGATCGCCTGCGACAGCGATCTCGTCGTGGTGGTCGAGGATCGCAACGGCGAGCCGTTGAGCGTCGGGCGTAAGACTCGCACCGTGCCGGCGGCGATCCACCGGGCGCTATGGGCGAGGGACGGCGGCTGTCGGTTCCCGGGGTGCGGTCGCAAGCGCTTCCTCGAAGCGCATCACGCCGTGCATTGGGCGGACGGCGGGGAGACGAGCCTTTCCAATTTGCTTCTGCTTTGCACGAAGCACCACACGCTGCTGCACGAGGGTCGTTTCACGCTCGAGAAGGACGACCGGGGGCGGTGGTTTTTCCGCCTGCCCGACGGGCGGGCGCTGCCGGAGTGCGGGTACCGGCCGGAGGATGTCACGGATGATGGCGCCGGATCGGTCGAGGAGTATTTCGACGCTGTCGGGCGAGGTTTCGACAGCGACGCTTCCGCGGAGGTGACGAGCAAGCCCTCCGAGGGCGCGCTCAGCGATCCTTCCGCCCAGGCGTCCGTCAACGCTTCCGCGCAGGTGCTGAGCGGCGTTTCCGCGGAGACGCCAAGTGATGCTTCCGCGGAGGCGCTGAGGGATGCTTCAGCGGAAGTGCTGAGGGACGCTTCCGCGGAGACGCTGAGCGACGCTTCCGCGGAGGCGTGCAGGCACGCCTCAGCGGAGGTGTTGGCACGTTCACGCTCGATCGGGACCAAGCATCCAGGACCGATCTCTAGGCCACCGTAAAGCGCCCGCTGCACGTTCTCGCTCGACGGTCCGAGCCCTGCGGCACGACTGAGCCGCACGGCACGGGGAAGTCGCACGGCGAAGTAAGGCGAGGTAATCAGACCGCGTGCAGCGCGCTCGCGACCGGCAGGCGTGCCGGCACCGCGGCATTCGGATTGCGTCGACGAGATTCGGACATCTCGTCAAGAAGCGCTCGTGCCCCGGGTCGCGCCCGCGCGCGACGACACGCGCTGTCGCGCGACGACACGCGCTGTAAGAAAGCCAACACTGGTCATTCCTCCCGTACGTGCGATTACCCTGTCTACTGTTCTATTCCCGGCGATGTGTCAGACTGGCTGCGGTGATTCGGGAGAAGCGATGAGCGCGCGAGAAGACGCGCACGACAACGACCGCTCGATCCGACCCTCGTGGCGCACGGTGCTCGCGATCGTGCTCCGGGCGCCCGAGATCCACGCGCCGGTGCTGCTCTCGACGGCCGGCGCGGTCTGGTCGGTCCACGCGGGTCCGTTCCCGGCCGGCGCGGTGCTCGAGCGATGGCCGCTCGGCGGCGCGGCCGGCATCGCGGCGCTGTGGCTCTCGATCTACTTCGGCGCCGGCCGGGCGCTGCTCGGTGCCGCCCGCGACGTCGAGCCGCGCCGCCCGTTGCACCGCCTTGCGGTCGCGATGTCCCTCTTCGTCGTCTTCTGCGCGCCGCTGGCCCTCGTGGAGACGCTCCCGGCGGCCCGCCTCCATTACCTGAAACCGCTCTGCTGGCTCGCTGCGGCGGTCACGTCGGCGGCCGTGTGCTTCCCGGACGGTTTTGCCGCGATCCGGCGCGTCGCCGGCAAACGGTCCGGGGTCTCGTTGGTCTGCGTCGTGCTCGTGTCGTCGGCCGCCGCGGCGGTCGCCGTCGCCGCGGTCGATGCGCTGCTGCACGTCGGCGGCTACTGGGAAGCGAAATACCAGCTCGGGCGCGCGGCGTTCGTCGCGAACACCGCGGTGCTCGCGTGCCTGCACGTCGCGGTCTACGCGCTCCTTCGCCGGCTCGCGGCGGCGATCATCGTCGTCACGGCGGCCTTCGTCGCGCTCGGCTTCGCGAACCTCGGCAAGATGATGTACATGCACGCGGCCGTCCAGCCGCTCGATCTGTTGTACGTCGCCGAGCTCATGCCGCAGCTCGGTGCGACCTTCGAGCCGATCACGGCGGCGGCGCTGCTCGCTTCGTGCGCTGCCGTGCTGACGGCGATCGTCGCCGCCCTGCGCCGTCCGGCGTCGATCGTCTCATGGCGCGGACGAGCCGTCGTCGGCGGCCTCGCGGTCATCGTGATCGCGGGCGCCGCCACGAGCGAGCGGAGCCCGCCGCTGCGGCGCGCGCTCGAGGCCGCGGGAATCGAGCTCGCCGGCTGGGATTCCGTGCGCTCGACGCGGCAGAACGGCGTATTGCTCGAGTTCCTGTCGCTGCTGCCGACCGCCTTCGTCGACACGCCGGCGCGCTATTCGGCCGCGGCGGTCGCGGACGTCTTTCGCCGGTATCTGCGGCCCGGCGCGGACGACGGGAAGGGCGTCCGACGCGACTCGTCGAACGTCACGGTGATCGTCTACATGATCGAGTCGCTGATGGATCCGAGCGAGCTCGGTCTTGCGTTCACCGCCGATCCGATCCCGAACCTGCGCGCCCTCGCCGCCGAGCACTCGAGCGGCTATGCGGTCGTGCCGGGACGCTTCGGCGAGTCGGCAAGCTCCGAGTTCGAGCTGCTGACCGGCATGTCGTCGTCGTTCCTCCCGGAGCGCAGCGTCGCCTACAAGCAGTACGTGAAGCACCGCCTGCCCGCGCTGCCGTGCGTGCTGAAGGCGCGCGGATACCGCACGGCGGCGGTGCAGGCCGATCCGGTGGACTTCTACAACCGGGCCGAAGTCTATCGGCACCTCTGCTTCGACCACGTCGCGTGGCTCAACGAGGATGCATCGGTCGCACGGGCGATCAACGACCGCGCGCCGGCCGACGACGCGATCGTCGACGCCGTCATCGACGCGGCGGACGGGCCGGGCCCCGCGTTCGTCTTCGCGTTCCCGAGCTCGACGCATTATCCGTACGACCTCGGGCTCTATGCGGACTCCCCGCTCGACGTCGCGGACCCGGAGCGCACGTCCGCGCGAGCGGAGATCAAGTACTACATCAACACGCTGCGCGTCGCGGACGCCGCCGTCGCGAAGCTCGTCGAGCACTTCGCGCACGTCGAGCACCCCGTCGTGATCGCGATCGTCGGAGACCACCTGCCGCCGCTGTCGTCCGCCGCGCTGGAAGGCTTCTACGCGCGTCTCGGCGACGACGTCCCGGCGCTCGAACGGATTCTCGCCGAGCGGCGCGTGCCGCTCGTCGTCTGGTCGAACTTCGCGCAGCGGCGCGAGCCGCTCGCGCTCAGCCTCAACCTGCTCGGCCCGGTCCTGCTCGAGCGGGCCGGGGTCGACCCTCCCGGCTTCCTCGGCGTCGTTGCGACGTTCGGCAAGCGCCTCACGATGATCTCGCGCGGGCTCATCGGGCGGGCGTCGGCACGCTGGTCGCCCGATGCGGCACCGCCCGAATACGCCGAGCTGCTCGAGGACTACCGGCTGCTGCAGCACGACGTGCTGTTCGGCCAGCAGTTCCTCGCCGCGTTGACGGAGCCGGGTCCCTCGAGCGCGAGCTCGGGCGACGGTAGGGGCTCGGACTCGGCCGAGGCCTCCGGCGCCGAGTGATCTCGGTCAGGCCGTGATCGGCGGCGGCCTCTTCAGCACCGCGGCGAGGATCAACGAGACGATGCACCAGCCGATCAGGCCGGCGATCGCCGCCGACAGGAAGATGCCGCCGGGCGTGAACACGCCTTCGAAGAAGCCTCGCAGCATCTCCGCGGTCTGCGCATCCACGCCGGGATTGGCCTGCACCTGGCTCATCGTGCTCTCGCGCTGCGCGGCGAGCTGCCCCCGGCCTACGGTCGCGAAATAGATCGCCGTCACGGCCGCAGAAACCACCGTCGAGACGATGCTCGCGACGAACGCGATCACGAAACCCTGCCCGAAGGTCACGTGGCCGTGGTTCCTGCGTCGGAAGTCTTTGAACGCGAGCACGAGCAGCACGATCGCGACGACGAAGCTGATGAGACCGAGCCCGGGCGTGCCGGCGATGCCCGGGATCTGGCTGACCAGGCTGAAGATCGCCTTGAACGCGGCCAGGAACAGAGCGAATTTCCATACCGTCGGCCAGATCGAGACGGAGCCGGCGAGGTTCTGGTCGTAGCTGGGTGTCACGGTTTTTCTCGCGAGTTGAGCGAGTGCGTATCTTAGCTCATTTCGCCGACGAGATTTTCCACATCGTATCGCCGCCGGCCGGCCGAGGCGTCGGCGCCGAGCAGCGCGCACATCCGCGCCGCGATCAGCATGCGGAACGCGAGCGCGTAGCTGTCGACGTGCAGCCTGCCTAGAAAGTGCTTCTTCGCCGTGCGCAGCACGCGACCGAACCGGGAGCGGTTCGACACGAGCCCGCTGAGCGCCGAGCGGCGCATCGACGCCTCGAGGGCCCCACGCACCGTCCGCGCGGCGGCGCCGAACAGCGCGGCCGTGCGCGCGGAGCCGAGCTCGTCCAGCATCAGCGCGAGCATCTCCGCGTCCGCGGTCAGCGTCCGCGGCGGCGGCACCGCCGTCCGCGTCGCGTAAGACAGCCGCGGGCTCCACGCGTCCACCATGCCGCGCCAGAGCCGCTTGTTCGTGCGCAGCTCGTCCGGGAGCGTGCGCGCATACGCAAGCACGCGCGCATAGAGGAACGGGTTGACGACCTCGACGTACGAGGTCTTCAAGTCCGTCAGCGCGGCGAGGATCACCGGCAGCCGGTACTGCTGGTAGAGCCGGTCGCGCCACGCGGCGAGCGACTCGTCGGAGCGCCTTTGGAGCGCGTCCGGGATGCGCTGCGCCGGCAGCCCGAGCTCGCGGGCCGCACGCTCGCCGCAGACGTCGTCGAGCGTCGTGAGGTGCACGCTCTCGCGCACGCCGGCGTCGCTCTGCACCGTCTTCCACCCGAACGCCTCGTCGCCGCGGATCACGCCTTCGACGCCGGCAGCGTAAAGCTGCCGCCAGACCGCGAAGCCGTCCATGTACCCGCCCATCGCGTCCACGCGTCCCTCGCCCGCGACGAGGAAGCGCTCGAGGAAGCGCTCGCGGGGCTCCGTGGTCGCCTCGACGACGAAGTAGTCGTGCTCGACGCCGAGCCGCTCCGCGAGCTCGCGCGCGATCCGGGCGTCGTTGCCGCGCTCGTCGAGCGCGGCACGGCGCCCCCACGTGATGCACTTGAGATCCCCGTAGCCCCGCCGCGCGCGGCCGAGCGCGAGCAGCAAACCGCGGCTGTCGACGCCGCCCGACAGCGGCACGACCCAGCGCGAGAAGTCGAGGTCGAGCCGCGCGGCGACGTCGTCGACGATCGCCTCGAGCCCGCGGCCGAGCTCGTCCGGGTCCGGCGGCGCACCGGCGGGCGGCTCGAGCGAGATCGGCATCTCGCGCGTTTCGAGCCGCCACGACGCGCGGCGCAGCAGCACGCGTCCGCCCGGCGGAACGCGCTCGACGCGCGCGTCCCATCCACGCCCCGGCCCGAGCGCCCCCGACGACAAGAGCCACGCTGCGGCCTCGAGGTTCGGACGAAAGTCCCCGAGCACCGATACGACCGCCCGCTGCGACGTCGACGCGACGAAGACCTCGTTCGTCATCGCATACCAGATCGTGCGGCTCGCCGCCGTATCGGCGACGAGCTCAACGTGGTCCCCGTCCGCGCGAAACAGCGCGAAGCTGCCGTCGGGCACCGGCGCGCGCGGCACGCTCCAATGCCCGTCCGACTCGAGCACGCCGAGCGCGATGCTCACGCCGTCGCGACGCACGGACGGGCCCGCGTTCGCGACGACCGAAACGATCGCGCCCGCGCGCGCGATCGACGGCGCCCGCGGCTCGATGTGCGACGGGATGAGGCTCGCCATCAACCGTGTGAGGTCCTCGTCCGATTCCGGCGAGAAGCCATGGCGACGGCAGATCAACAGCGCTTTGGCCACGTCGGCGAGGCTCCCATAAGCCCGTGAGCCGCTCAAGCGGCGGCGCTACCCGGTATCATCGACGTCCCGGCGCGCAGCTTCGCGGCGAGCGCTTCTGCGGCCGGCAAGTCGCAGCACGAGGGGAATTGCCGGCCGGTCGGGGCTGCGCCCGGACAGCAACGCGAGGATGTCAATGGAGCTCGATACCGAGATCGAGGCGCGCGGCGCCAGGTTCCGGCTCGGCGGTACCTACGCGCCCGAGTTCAGGCGCGTCGTCGATGCCTTCATCGAAAACTTCGAGGTCGAGGACGAGGTCGGCGCCGCGTGCTCGATCGTGCTCGACGGCCGCACCGTCGTCGACGTCTGGGGCGGCTGGCGAAACGCGGCGATGACCGTGCCGTGGGACGCGCCGACGACGGTCTGCATGATGTCCGTCGCGAAGGGCATCACGGCGATCTGCTTCAACATGCTGATCGACCGCGGCCTCGTCGATCCGGACGCGTACGTGACCGACTACTGGCCGGAGTACGGCCGGAACGGTAAGGAGAAGACGCGCGTACGTCACATCCTCGACCACACGGCCGCGGTACCGGTGCTGACGACGAACCCGCTGTGGCCGGGCGCGATGTTCGACCGCGAGGCGATCGTCAAGGCGCTCGAGGAGCAGGAGCCGCTCTGGGAGATCGGCACGAAGGCCGCGTATCACGTGCATCACCAGGGCTTCCTGCTCGGCGAGATCATGCGGCGCGTCTGCGGCAAGACGGTCGGGCCGTTCCTGCGCGACGAGGTCGCGACGCCGCTCGGCGCCGAGTACTACATCGGCGGCATGACGGAAGCGGAGCAAGCGAACGTGGCCGAGGTCATGCCGAACATGAACGCGAGGCTCTTCGCGGCAAAGGACAGCGAGGAGCCGACGTCGCTGCGCGCGCTCGCGTTCAGACAGAACCCGAACGAGCCGTGGGCCGTGACCCTGAACCGGCCCGAGTGGCGCACCGTCGAGATCGCGAGCGGCAACGGCCACGGCAACGCGCGCGGCGTCGCGCGCATCTACGGCGCGCTCGGCAACGGCGGCACGCTCGGCGGCGTCACGCTCATGAGCCGTGAGCAGATCGAGGCGATGATCACGTTGCAGCACAATCAGATCGAGGCGCTGCAGGACCGTCCGTATCGGCAGGCGCTCGGCATCCTGCTGAACACCCCGGAGGCGGTCTACATGGGGCCGAACATGCGCAGCTTCGGACACCACGGCATCGGCGGCTCGATCGGCTTCTGCGACCCGGACGCGCGGATGGGCTTCTCGTACGCGTGCAACAAAATGCACGCCGTCGGGACGAACGGCCCGAGGGCCGCGCGGCTGATCGACGCGTTCTACGCGTCCGAAGGCTGACGGCGCGCGGCGTTGGTCAGGCCGTGGCGGCGACGCCGCCGTCGACGTTGAAGACCTCGCCGTGCACGAAGCTCGCGTCGTCGCTCAGGAGGAACGCGATCGCCTTCGAGTTGTCAGCCTCGGTGCCGTTCCGCCGCAGCGGGATCCGCGCCGCACGCTTCGCGTACTCCTCCGGCGAATTCAGCCCCATCGCGCCCGGCGTCGGCACCGACGCGGGCGACACCGCGTTCACGCGAATCTTCCTCGGGCCGAGCTCGGCGGCCATCACGCGCGTGAACGCGACGACGGCGCCCTTCACCGCGCTGTACGCGGACGTGTTCGGGAAGCCGCGCGAAGCGACCGGCGAAGCCAGATTGATCATGCTCGCGCCCCGCTCGGGATCGTAGTGCGTAAGGAGCGCCTGCGCGGACCAGAAGAGCGCCTTGATGCCGACGTCGAGCATCGCGCCGAGCCGCGCAGGCTCGACCTGCTCGACCGGACAGTAGTGCAGGATCATCGCGTTGTTGACGATCGCGTCGATGCGCCCGGTCGCTCCTGCGAACCGCGCGGCGATATCGAGGTACGTCTCGCGCGAGCCGACGTCGCCCTCGTACGCGAAGGCCTTGCCGCCGGCCCGCTCGATGTCGGCCGCGGTCGCGCGCGCGTTGCCGCCGTCGATGTCGACGACGGCGACGGTCGCACCGAGGCCCGCGAGATGCCGCGCGAGGTGGGCACCGAGCCCGCGGCCGGCACCCGTGATCAGGACATGCTTGTCGTCGAACGCGTAGGTCATCGCTCCGCCCGTGACGTCGTCATCGTTCATCCAGCGGCGCGCTCGAGCCTCCGAGCCGCTCCGCACGGCGACTATATCGCAAGCGGGTTTCCCGAGTGCGCGCGGGCGCCGGCGGCCGCGCTCGGTCGTACTTTCCGCAGCGCCGCCGCGCCGGCCCGCCCGTTCGATTGAGCTAGAATCGAGCGACAGGGCCGAGCCGTTCGGCCGGAGTTTCGAGGACGCACATGGCCGCGCAAAACGCCGGAGGGCCGGACGAGCACGCGATCGTCGCGAAGATCGATTTCTGCATCCCGGGCGAGAAGGTGATCTTCTACCCCGGCGAGCGGGACAAGTCGCAGTGGCCTTACCGGCCGCACGACGTCGTGATCCGCGACGCGCGGGCCGTCGCCCGAAGCCTCGACCTCGAGCGCAACGGCTTCGTGCTCGTCGAGCGCGCCACCGCGGTCCGCGACTTCTACGATCCGGCCGAGGTCGAGCGCGTCTACATCCCGGAGGTCGTGGCGCTCGTCGAGGAGCTCACGGGCGCGGACAAGGTCATCACGTTCGGCACGATGATCCGCAGCGACGCCGCGAGCCGGCAGCACAACCTGCCCGCGTTCGGCGCGCACGTCGACTACGGCGACCGCACGGTGCGCGCGTGCGCGAAGGAGGTGCTCGGCGACGCCGAGGCCGAGCGCTGGCTCGAGGGCCGCTACGTGCTGATCAACGTCTGGCGGCCGATCACGGTCGTCCATCGCGCACCGTTCGCGGTCTGCGACGCGAGCACCGTCGCCGCGTCGGATCTGAACGACAGCGAGGTGCGGGGCGGCCTCGGCGACCCGAATCGCCCGACGCTCTACGGCTACTCGGTCAGCTTCAATCCGAATCAGCGCTGGTACTACGTGCCGCAGATGCGGCCCGACGAGGTGCTCGTGTTCAAGCTGTTCGATTCGGACGCGTCGCGGGTCCAGTGGACCGCGCACAGCGCGTTCGAGCACCCGAATACCCCGCCCGACGCGCCGCCCCGCGAGAGCATCGAGATTCGGACGATCTCGTTCTTCAAGCCCTGAGCGTCAGCGCCACGCGACGTCCGACGAGCGATCCGTATCGACGTTGCGCGTCGCCGGGTTTCCATACACGGTGACGTCGCTGCCGGAGCTCGCTTCGATGTCGACGCTGCCGGTCGCTCGGACCTCGGCGTCGGAGCCGCTCGAAAGCCGAAGCGTCACGTCGCGCGCCTCGAGGCCGCCGGCCGAGACGTCGCTGCCGCTGCTCGCTGCGACCGAGAAGCTGTCGACCGTCCCGCCGACCTCGACGTCGGAGCCGCTCGACACCTCGAGCGCGAGGCTCCTGGCCGCGATCTCGAGCTCGACGTCGCTGCCGGACGACGCGGTGACGGTGAGATCCTCCGCCTCGAGCGCACCGTTGCTCTCGATGTCCGAGCCCGACGAAGCGACGATCGACGTCAGGCTCACGAAGTCGACGTAGGCGCGCACGCGTGCCGTCTCGACGATGCGGGACTTCCATCCGGTCCGGGACAGCCTGAGCTCGTCGTCGACGACGACGCTCTCGACGTCCGCGAGAGCGACGCCGTCGACCTCGATGCGCAGGTTCTCCCGATCCGTCTGCCTGAGCTCGACGTCGATGCCGCTGTCGACGCTGAGCTTCGAGAACGGCGGCACCTGGCGCGTCTCGGTCTGGGCGACGGCCGCCGCGGATGCACCGATCGACGCGAGCAGAACGGCAGAGGCGACGACGATCTTCATGGTGTCACTCCTGTTCGCATGAGCGCCCGCGTAATGGCGCGAGACGGTCCCGGGCCCGGGCACGTTCGATGATTCAACGTGCGGGCGCCTTCGCGTGTCAAGCGCGGCGAGCGACCGCGCGCGGCGCCGTTGCAGCGCCGCCCATACGGAAAAGCCCCGCGCGAGGCGGGGCTTTCCGTGAGGCGAAGTGACTCGGAGGAGAGCCGCTTACATCATGCCCATGTCGTGCGGCATCTGCGCGCCTTCCTTCTCCTCCTTCGGCCGCTCGGCGATCATCGCCTCGGTCGTGAGCAGCAGGCCCGCGACGGACGCCGCGTTCTGCAGCGCGAGGCGCGTGACCTTCGTCGGGTCGATGATGCCGAACTGGACCATGTCGCCGTACTCGCCCGTCGCCGCGTTGAAGCCGTAGTTGCCGGTGCCGGCCGCGACCGCGTTCAGCACGACGGCCGGGTCCTCGCCCGCGTTCGCGACGATCTGGCGGAGCGGCTCCTCGGCCGCGCGGCGCAGGATGTTGATGCCGACGTTCTGGTCGTCGTTTGCGCCGGTCAGCTTCTCGATGCCCTTCACCGCGCGGATCAGCGCGACGCCGCCGCCCGGCACGACGCCTTCCTCGACGGCCGCACGCGTCGCGTGCAGCGCGTCCTCGACGCGCGCCTTCTTCTCCTTCATCTCGACCTCGGTGGCCGCGCCGACCTTGATCACCGCGACGCCGCCCGC
>DASVCR010000072.1:0-127915 GCA_036381515.1 Gammaproteobacteria bacterium
TCGTCGTCGGCGGCGGGATCACGGATCTCAAGCTCAACCTGCTGTTCGACGTGGACCTGCTCGCGCGGAGCTCTCCGTCGTTCGCGCAGCCGCCGGACTTCCGCACGAACCTGCAGGCGCCGCCGACGGAGGCGCGCACGCCGGTGTCGGTTGCGGACCCGGCGGCGCCCGTCGTGGACGACGATGCCCGCGCCGCGCCGGCCGCGCCGCTCGCGGTGCGCGACGTCCGGGAGCTGAGCGGGCCGCTGTGGCGGCTGACCGAGAACGGCGGCGCCGACGGCTCCGCGCTCGGGCCGCCGATCGTGCACTTCATCTGGGGCGCCGCTTGGAACATTCCCTGCGTCGCGCTGAGCGTCGCGGAGCGCTTCGATCAGTTTGCGGCGGACGGCACGCCGCTCAGGAGCTGGGTGTGCATTCATCTGCGGCGCACGCATCTGCCGACGCGTCCCGAGCCCGCGGACGCGTGGTCGTATACGCCGGCCCGCGGCGCCGGCGCACGGAGCGACGAATCGCTGCCGGAATCGGTCGTGCTGACCGATCCGGTCACGAGCTCGCGGCCGGATCTGATCTGCGACAGCGTGTACGGCGACCTCAGGCTGATGCACGCCCTGCTCGAGTTCAACGACATCGACGACTTCTGGTCCCTCGAGCCCGGACGGACGCTGCTGACGCCTCCGGCCGCGGTGCTGCGCGGCCAAGAGCCATGAGCGGGCCGTTCGATCTCCACGCACCCGGTTTCACGCTTCGCATCGGCGGGCGCGCCGCGTCGGACGCGTTCCTCGGCGCGCTGTCGGGGTGGCGCGTGCATCAGCAGCTGTCGAGACCGTCCGTGTGCGAGCTGACGCTCCACGATGCATCCGCCGCGACCGTCGGCGCGCTCGCGCTGGGCGACGAGTGCGAGCTCACGGACCTCGACGGCGCGCGGATCTTCTCCGGTGCCGTGACGTCGATCCGCAAGGAGAAGCGCGCGGACGGCCTGCGCGTGCTGACCGTGCGCGCGCACGACGCGCTCGAGCAGCTCAGGCGCCGGCAGGCGCTCGCGGTGCGTCGGCCCGATACGCTCGCCGCTCTCGTCGCGGCGGTCGTCGCCCCGCTCGGCGTCGACGTCGACGCCGACGAAGACGGTCCGCGCCTGCCCCTGATCGTGCAGTGGGGCGCTAACGATCTCGATTGGCTCGCTAACCTTTGCGCGGCCTACGGGAAGTACTTCTTCCTCGAAGGCGGCTCGTTGCGGCTGATGTCGCTGCAGGGCTCGCGAAGCCCTGCGGTCGAGCTCGACCCGGAGCGGGACCTGTTCGAAGCCGCGATCCTGTCGAACGCCGTGGGGCTCCGGACCGAAGCGCGCGCGTGCGCGTGGAATCCGCTGCGCGTCGAGGCGTACGCCGCGACCGTGATCGACTTCACGCTCGAGGCGGTGCCCGAGTGGCAGCGGGCGCCGGCGGAGCTCAAGGAAGTCGCGCGCGACATCTTCGGCGGCGCGGGACCGCAGGACGAGGACGTCGTGTCGCGCGTCGCGCAGGCCGATCTCGAGCGGGCCACGATGCGCGCGCATGCATTCGACGGGCTCGCGGAAGGCGATCCGAGGCTGATGCCGGGCACGCGGATCGTGCTCGGCGGCGCGGACGACGCGTTCCAGGGAGAGTTCACGCTGACCCGCGTCGAGCACGCGTACACGCCGGAAGCGGGGTTCACGTCCGCGATCTCGTCCGAGGCGCCGCCCGATCCGGTCCGCCTCGCGGCTCCGGGCATCACACTCGGCGTCGTGATCGACACGGACGATCCGGACGACGCGGGCCGCGTCCGCGTGCGCCTCAAGGCGTTCAACGACGTCGAATCCGATTGGCTCAACGTGATGAGCTTGGGCGCGGGCGAAGGCAAGGGCTTCGTCGCGCAGCCGGAGGAAGGCGACAACGTCCTCGTCGCGTTCGTCAACGACAACCCCGCGCAGGGCGTCGTG
Organism: Gammaproteobacteria bacterium; assembly: GCA_036381515.1. Lineage (GTDB taxonomy): Bacteria > Pseudomonadota > Gammaproteobacteria > Steroidobacterales > Rariloculaceae > ZC4RG20. The sequence continues at coordinate 1,958 of DASVCR010000072.1, forward strand.
CTCGGCGGCCTGTTCGGCGCGCATCCGCTGCACGACCGCGACGTCGCCCGCGCGCGTCCGCGGCCCTGCTCGCTGCGCACGCGCGACGGTCAGCAGCTGCGCCTCGACGATGCGGCCGGCGCCGTCACGCTGACGTCGCGCGGCGGCGTGCTCGATCTCGACCCGGACGGCGTCGTGCTCGAGACGCGCGCCGATCTCCGCATTGCCGCGCCGGGACGCCGGATCACGATCGTCGCGGACAGGATCGACTTCAAGAGGGGATGAGCGGGTGCTGCTCCTGACACTCGACGCGTACTTCCTGTGCGAGCACGACGGGCGAGCCGATCCGAAGGCCCGTCAATCGTACGTGACGATCGACGGCTCGCCGGTGCTCGTGCACGGGGATCCGGTCGGGCGGCCGATCAGCATGTGCCCGAACTTCAATCCGCCCGCCGGCATGAAGCCGTGCACGACGACGCTGAAGGTCGAGAAGGGCTACTCGAGCTTCATCCGGATCTCGGGCCGCCCCGTCTGCCTCTCCGGCGTCGAAGGGCTGACCGACGGCACGCCGTCCGGCGTCGTCCGCTACCGCGTGCATCGCAGCGGGCAAGGCTGGGTGCGCGGCCAATGAGCGCGATGAAGCGGCTCCGCGCGTTGCGCTTCGACCTGCCGTTCGAGGCGGGCGGCGATCACGGCCCGAGCGAGTCCGGGCTGCGTCTTTCGCCGTCCGGCGGCCTGACGCTGATCGAGGGCGCCGACGCGATTCGCCAGGCCATCATGATTTTGTTGTCGACGCGGCCCGGCGAGCGCGTGATGCGGCCCGAGTACGGCTGTCCGCTGCACCGGCTCGCGTTCGAGCCGAACGACGCCGCGACCGCAGGATTGGCGATGCATTACATCCGCACGGCGCTGACGCGCTGGGAGCCGCGCATCGATATCGTCTCGCTGACGGCCGAGCCCGGCAGCGACGTCGACGCGGCAGGCGGGCGCCTCGTCGTGCGCCTCGAGTATCGGATACGGGCGACGAGCGAGATCGCCGCGTTGCAGTTCGACCTCGACCTTCATGGGCAGGACCTCGATGCCGTTTCCAACGCCTAATCTCGACGACCGTTCGTTCGAGGACCTGGTAGCGCAGGCGATCGCTGCCGCCGCGCGCGCGTGCCCCCAGTGGACCGACCGCACGGCGGGCGATCCGATGATCGCGCTCCTCGAGGCGTCCGCGTTCCTGACCGACCTCTTGATCTACCGCGTGAACCGCATGCCCGAGAAGGCATACGTCGCGTTCCTGAATCTGATCGGCGCGTCGATCGGCCCTCCCGCGGCCGCGGTGGCCACGGTCCGCTTCACGCGCCGGAAGGACGTCGCGGGTCCGCTCGAGATTCCGGCCGGCACGCGCATCAAGGCGAGCGGATCGGGCGTGACGTTCGTGCTCGCCGAGACCGTGAAGCTCGCGGCGGGCGACGACGAAGCGGAAGGCAAGGCGCTTCATTGCGAGATCGTCGACGGCGAGAAGCTCGGCGTCAGCAGCGGGGCGCCGGGTCAGGTCTTTCAGCTCGCGCGCGCTCCGGTCATCGCCGACTCGGGCGACGGGCTCGATCTGATCATCGGCGTCGAGGAGCCGGCCGAGGAAATCCCGCCGAACGCCCGTTCGCGCGAGTTCGGCGGCAAGGCGTATCGCCTGTGGCAGGAGGTCGAGGGATTCTGGTCGGCCGATCCGAATGCATCGGTCTACGTCTGCGACCGGCATCAGGGTCGCGTGATGTTCGCGCCCGCGGTGCAGGGCGAATCCGGGGAGGGCGTCGCGCGTGCGCCGGCGCTCGCGCGCGTGCCCCCCGCCGGCCGCGAGATCCGCGCGTGGTACCGTTGCGGAGGCGGCAGCTCCGGCAATCTCGCGCCGCACATGCTGGACACGATCGACGGCCCGAATCCGGGCGTCGACGTCGACAATCCCGCGCGCGCCGCGGGCGGCCGCGACGCGGAATCGCTGCAGGCGGCGCTCGCACGCGGCCCGCACGCGCTGCGCGCGATGGACACGGCGGTCACGGCGCGCGATTTCGAGCGCGCCGCGCTCGCTACGCGGGTCGCGGTACGTGCGCGCGCGTTCGCGCGCTCGCAGATGTGGCGCCACGGCGAGCCGGGCACGGTCGAGATCCAGCTCGTGCCGTACGTCGACGAGCGGATGCCGGTCGCGCAGCGCGCGCTCGCCGCGACGCTCGAGGCGCACCAGTCGCCCGCCTTGCTCGAGCGCGTCCAGGCGGTCGTCGCGCGGCGCTCGCCGCTCGGCGTCAGGACGGCCGTCGGCTGGGCCCGCACGCGGTCCGTCGCCGTGCAGCTCCGCGTCGCGTGCTTTCGTGAGGAGAGCCCGGACGCGGTGAAGCGGCGTCTCGAGGACGAGATCTACGCGGCGATCTCGCCGTTCGCGGCGCGCGACTTCGGGCAGCCGCTGCGCGCGTCCGACATCCACGAGCTCGTCGCGAAGGAGCCGGGCGTCCGCTACGTCGAGCGTCTGCGCTTCGTCGTCGAGGAGTCGCCGCGGCGCGCGTGCCGGAGCATCCGCGCCGACTTCTTTCAGCCGCGCACGTGGCACGCGGCGAGCGGCTCCGCGATCTATCGGTCGCTCGACGACGGCGACAGCTGGGTCGAGACGCTGCGCCTCGAGGACGGCGAGACGGCGCTCCTCTGTCAGCCGCATCCGCTGCGCGCGGGATGGCTCGCCGCGATCGGCGTCCGCCCGGACGGCTCGAGCTCGATTCACCTTTCCGTCGACTGCGGCGACACGTGGCGGCGCAACGTGGCGGTGCTCGCGTTCGGCGTGAACGACGCGGCCTGGTCCGCGTCGGGCGACGAGCCCGAGCTCTTTCTCGCGACGGCGAAGGGCTTGTTCGCCTACGACCCGCTGAAAAGCGATCCGCCGCGCCGGATCATCGTGATCGAGGACGACGACAAGTACGGCTTCTGGGCCGTCGCCGCCGCGCCGCCGCTCTACGGTGCGACGACGATCGCGGTCGCGGCGGGCGAGCGCAAGGGCGTGTGGCTCTCGACCGCGGGCGCGCAGTCGCACAAGTTCCGGCTCTGCGGCCTGCAGGGCAACGACGTTCGCGTGCTCGAGACGGAGCTCCACGGCGGCCGCGCGTTTCTCTGGGCCGGTTTCGCGGCGGAGGGCGGCGCCACGGGGCAGGGCTGCGCGCGGCTCGAGCTCCGCGGCTTCGAGGTCGATCCCGGCGGTTGGCGGCAGCTCGGCGAGGGCTGGAAGGGCGGCAGCTGCGAGGCGATCGCCTTTGCCGGCGGGCACGTGTTTGCGGCGTCGAATCGCTCGGGCATCCTGCGGCTTGCGACGTCGCATCTCGAGCAGGGCTGGATCTCGGGCCCGATCGACAACGGGCTGCCTATCCGCGACGAGCAGCGGCTGTTCCACGAGGTCGACGACGTCGCCGCCCGCGTGCAGACGCAGGGCTCGCCGATCGTGATGGCGGGAGGGCCGGTCGGCGTGTTCCGCAGCCGCGACGGCGGCGCGACGTTCCACGACGCGTCGCGCACGACGTTCGAGGACTACGTCGCGTTGCCCGAAGGGTGGCTGTTCGCGTCGGCGCAGCACGAGGTCGAGGTCGTGTCGGAAGAGGCCATCTGACCGTCGTATGAAGGCCGAGAAGATCGCGCGTCTCTTGCCCGAGATTTTCCAGGCCACGGTGGGCCGGGGCGGGCCGCTCGACGGATTCCTCGCCGCGCAGGAGGCGCTGCACGAGCCGGCGGAAGCCGCGATCGCGGGGTTCGCCGAATATCTCGATCCGCGAACCGCGCCGCCTCGCTTCGTCTACATGCTGGCCCGCTGGACGGACCTCGATTACCTGCTCGAAGGCTCTCCGGCGGCACCGTATTTCCCGGGCGGCGTGGGCCGGTTGCGGGAGCTCGTCGCGGCGGTCGCGCGCAACGGCCGCGAGCGGGGCACCGAGCGCGCGCTGATCAGGATGCTCGAGACCGCGACGGGCTGCGCCGGCTACCGCGTCGAGACGGACGATGCCGCGCCGTTTCACTTCCGCCTCGTTGCGCCGTACGAGGCGCGCACGTTCGAGCGGCTCGTCAGGCGGATCGTCGCGGCGGAGAAGCCGGCCTTCGCGACCTGCGACGTGCGCTTCGAGCCTGCGCCCGGGCGCCCGGGCGGCGAGCGCGCCGAGGCGGAGCCGATGGACGATTAGTTAGCCGTTCGAACGCACGCGGAGCGCGTTGAACGAATGCGTGTTCGGGCGTATCGTCGCCGCGATGGCTCGAAAGATCTCCGTCACGCGAGCACTTGAAGTCGTCTGACTCGAGGAAAAGACCATGTCGAGCTTTACGATCACTACGCCTGCCGCGGAAGTCACGTTGAGCCCGTCGAAGGTGAGAAAAAGGGAAACCGCGAAGGGAACGGTGACCTACACGGTCACGAACACGTCCGGCGTGACCATCCGCACCGCGTTGCGCGTGAAGCCGGGCGCGGGCGCCGACCCGAGCTGGTTTACGGTGCGCGGCGGCGAAGAGCGCGACATCGGTCCCGGCGCGACCGAGGACTTCGCCGTCGACCTCTCCGTTCCCGGGCAACGGGTCGAAGGCGCGCCGGACGACGAGCGTTTGAAGCTGTCGTTCCACGCGGTCGCGGTGAACCTGAAGGACTCGGACAACGACGCGGAGGTCGGCTCCACGGTCGCGTTCCGTGCGCCGCGTCTCGAGACGGGCGGCGGTATCTCGTGGTGGATGATCGCGGCTGCCGCCGCGCTCGTGATTCTCGTCGTCGGCGCCGTAGTCGCGATTCCGAAGATCTTCGGCCCGGACGAGACGGTGCTGCTCCAGGACTTCCGGAACCGGTCGCTGAACGAGGCGCGCGCGGCGCTGACCGAGCAGGGGCTCGTCGTCGAGGAGCTTCACCCGTCGGGCCTGCAGCCGACCTTGCAGGCCGCGAAATTCTACGAGCAGGTCGTCGAGGATCAGAATCCGCGCTCGGACGGCACGCTGGCGGTCGCGCCGGGCTCGCGCGTGAGCCTGATCTGGGAGTGGCGGCCGCTCAAGGTCACGGTGCCGGACGTCGCCGGGCAGTCGCTCGAAGAGGCGATTCGGATGATCGAGGAGAGCGGGCTGCGCTTCGTTCACGCGCAGGAGCCTTCGCAGCCTGCGCCTGGGACGAACTATTACCTCGTCGTCGACCGCGCGTCGCCGACCGGCTCCGTGGACGCGGGCACCGGCATCACGCTGTCGATGCGCTGGCAGCAGTGGACGTTCGGCGGAGTGATCTTCGATCGCAACGTCGTGCTCCAGGAGTTCGAGGTGCTCCGGAATCAGCCAAGCGAGGAGACTCTGCGTCGGCTGCCGCAGCGGTAGTCGCTTCCGCGCTCCCTCGACACGATGAAGCTGCTGATCGTGATCTGCGTCGTCGTCCTGCTGCTGCAGCTCGCGGCGGTGGGCCGGAACATGTCGTCGAGCGACGGCGCGCCGCCGAGCAAGGAGGCCGTCGAGAACGGCGACTGGGATCCGGCGGTCGCCGTTCCCGTCGGTGCGAAGCTCGAGGCGCTCGTCGATCGATTTCGGCCGCGGCTCGAGCTGCCGTGGGAGGACGACACGCACGCCTTCCCGGCCGGCGCGAACGAGCCGGTCACGTTCGAAGGCGGAGCCGATCAGCGCGTCGCGAAGTTCGAGCTGACCGCCGGGACCGGCGTGCGCATCGGCTACGGCTGCGATTCGGGCGGCGAGGAGTGCGAGCAGGACGTCTGCCTCTGCGCCGCGAACGCGCCGCTCGAGCTCAGGCATTTCCTGATCTGCGGGGACGGATTCCGTCCCGAGGGAGGACGATGCCCGGCCGACGGCAATCTCGGCAAGATCGTCGTCCGCGAGGAGACGGGCGTGCTCTGGTTCACCGGTCTCGGCGAGCTCGGCGGCACGGTCCGTCAGCGCTAGACGGCACGGGCGCCGGGGCTAGACCTGACGGGCCGCAGGGCGCACGCGCAGCGCCCGCACGACGCCGACGATCGACATGACGAAGATCAGCACGAGCATCACGAGCGCGAGGATCGCCGTGATCAGCGCGCCGACCGCGTCGGTGATGCTCGACAGGAACGGCGGCGGCCACGCGATCAGGAGGCTCGTGATCCACGTCGCGAGGAGCGACAGGCCGACGAGGAACATCAGCCCCTTGTTCTTCAGGTAGCCCAAGTCGGTCAGCGCGAGCATCACGAGGAAGAAGAGCTTCAAGAGCATCACGAGCGTCAGCGCCGCGATCGCCTCGCTCCTCGGGAAATCGGCGTAGACGGCGAGATACGCGAGCGTGCCGAACGGCGCGGCCATCAGCAGCCCGAGCATCAACAGGATCAGGCTGAACGCGAACACGATCAGCCCGATCGTGACGAACAGCCCGACGAAGGACAGGACCAGCGTCACGACGGACGACACCCGCGCCGTGAGCGCCTTGAACGGCAGGTGCTGAATGCTCATCAGCACGACGAGATAGAGCAGGATCCCGTCGAGCAGCGCGAGGTACGGTCCGCCGAGGCCCGGCACGGACTCGCCGCCCGCGACGTTGCGAACGAACGTCAGCGTCGCGAGCTCGACCCCGACGACGAGCACGATCGTCAGCGCGGCGAGAACGAAGAACAGCGTGCGTGCGCCCATGCGCGGCCTCCGTGCCGTCAGAAGTCAGGTCGTCGCCAAATTCGGCCGGCCGCCGGCGAAAGCGACGAGCAGCACGAAGCCGACGACCCAGAGCAGGATCCACGCGACCGTCAACGGCCACGCGAGGCCGTTACCGAACACGAGATCGGTCGCGGACTTCCCGGGCTTCACGACGGTGCTGCTGACCGCGCGGGGCGTCGGGCTCGACGAGCCCCACGCGCTGTTGTACTCCCAGACCTCCCACGGATTGTTCACGTAGGCCCACGCGAACGCGCCGTGGACGATGCCGTTGCCCGTGACGAGGCCGACGATCGCTCCGGCCACACCCATCACGGCCGCCCATGTGATGTAGCTGATCGGCATCAGCGGACCGAATAGATAATGCTGCACGACGTGCACGGCCTCGTGCCACATGCCGTGCGGCGTCCATGCGGTCATGACCGGGCCCTGGCTGAAGAAGTACTGCGGCATGACCCGCAGGCCGTTCTGCCAGCAGTGGAAGAAGCGCCGCTCGCTGTTCGGCAGGACGCGCGCTGCACCCGGCGCAGGCGCGGACGGATCCGGCGAGAAGAACGTCCACGTGCCGACGTGCAGCAGCAGGCCGGTCAGCGTGCCGAGCGCGCCCCACGAGCCGTTCACGAACGCGAGCAGCCAGCCGAGTGCCCAATGCACGGATCGATAGACGGCGAACGATATCCCCATCGTCGCGCCGGTCGCCGCGAGGAAGGTTGCAACGTAAACGAGGTGCGACGCGTCGTCGCCGGTGCCCCAGAGCGCGAGCCCGCCGACGACGAGCAGCACCGCGAGCACGGCAAAGACCGCGATGCCGATGGCCTTCCGTGCGACGCTCCCGGTGCCGTGCAGCAGACCGAGCACGATCCCCGCGGCGCACATCGCGGCGAGCGCGAAGGCGACGATCGCGAAGAATTTCGCGGGCAGCACGTACGTGAAGAAGAGGGCGCCGAGCAGCCCGCCGAGCGCGCCCAGGGTCGCGTACGCCGTGCCTTCGACGACCGTCGCCGCCGTCTTCGCGGCGTCGGCCTTCTCGATCAGACGCACCACGAGCGTTACGACGAGCCCCGTCGCGGCCGACACGGCGAGCGCCGCTTCCCAGTGAGGAATCAGGTCGATATCGAACATCGTGTTCCTTCCCGATATCGTGTCGTGGAGGTCCGGTTAGTCTTCTTCCGCCGCTCCGTCGCGGGTGAGCAGCGCCTCGATCAGATCGTCCGCGTAGATGACGTCGTCGCCGAAGCACTCGGGGCCTCGGCACCACTTGGCCTGCACGCACGGTTCGCCGTCCTCCTCGGTCTCGACGAAGTCGTAGCCGCCGCCGGTGAGGAGGCCGAGCACGCGCGGCTCGTCGTCCTCGACGGATTGCGCGGCGAAGACGGCGGATCCGGAGTTGCCGACGAACGTGTCGCTGTTCGCGATGAAGTATTCGCTCGCGACGACCTGGACGACGCCGAACCGCGTGACGATCGACGGCAGGCCGAGCGGATGGCCGATCACCGTCGTGACGATGCTCGGGCGCACTTCGGACGAGCCCGCGAGCGCCGCGGTCGGCGCATCGATGTCGCGATCCACCTCGAAGATGGTCCAGTCCGCGCCTCGCTCGCCGATCGTCGCCGGTCTGCGCGACGCGACGATCGACGTGCATTGATAGACGTTCGACGCGGGCACTCGGTCGACGCCGGACGTCTCCCCGTCGCCGAAGAACCCGAAGACCGCGGAGGTCTCCGCGCACTGCCGCGCGTTGCGCACGCAGTGCGCCGACGTCGCGACGAGCCTGTCGCCGATCTTCACGCCCGAGCAGCGCCCGGGCTGCGGAAGGTCGGCAAAGCGCTCGGCCCTGCAGAGCGGCCGCCACGCCGGATCGTTCCGCAACGTGACGAAGCCCTCGTCGTCCGGCGACAGCAGGTCGTTCTTGATCAGCATCGCCGTCGAGCGCGCTGCGGCCCGTTCGCGGTCCGTCGCCTCCGTGATCAGGAAACGATCGTCGGAGTCGCCGATGATCATTCGGACCGTCATCGGGATGCCGTCGGATTCGGATCGAGAGTAGAAGAGATTCGGCGGCTCCTCAGACCTTTCCGGCGACCACGAGATGAACAAGGCCGTCCCGGGCGCCGGCCGTTCGCCTGCCTCCTCGCGCGGACAGAAGCGGTTCTCCGGCACGAAGAACGACGCGTACTCGTACTCGCACGGCACGTGCCCGATCGGCGTGACCGGCGGCCGCGGCAGCGTGATGGGCGCGTCGCCCCCGCCCCAGCCGCAACGACCGCCGGCGCAGCGCAGGCGCGCGCGCACCGGGGTCAGGTCGCGGATCTGCGTGAGCCGCCGCAGCGCGGAAGGGATGGCCTCGAGGCGGACGCCGCCGGCCGGCAGCGCGAGCGTCGGATCGAGCCGTATGCCGGCGTCCGCCCGGTCGGCGGCCGCCGGCGTCCGTGGCGCCGGCGTGCGCACGGCCTGCTCGAGCGCGGGGCCCGTGCGGTCGGCCGCGGCCGGCTCCGCGCGTTGCACGACGATCGGGCTCGCGCGCTCCGCAATGCGCGGCACCGCGATCGCAGCGGGGTCGATCTCGAGCGACCGGATCGGCACCGGGCCGCCCGGCGTTTCCAGCTCGCATCGCTCCGGCGAGAAGTCGCACCGCGGCGCAGGAATCGTCGCCGGAGCGACCGGGTCCGGCGGTATCTCCGGGCAGCCGATTTCCTCGGGGGCATAGAACATGCCGTGACACATCGTCCAACCCGGCGCGGGCGGGGCGTTGTCGTCGAGCGACGGGCAAACGCCGTCGATGGGCACGAAGTACGCGGGGTAGTGGTCGGGGCACGCGTTGAAGCCTTCGCGCTCGGGCGGGAATTGCACGCGAACCACGAAACGGCGGCCGATCGGGTCTTCCTCGGGCCTGCGTGCGACCTCGAGGCTCGCTGCGCCGATTCTCGCAGCGATCTCGCGGATCGGATCCGGAATGTCGCGGTTGCGTGCCTGCGCCCACGCGCCGGTGTGGACGACGGAGGCGAGCGCGGCACACACGCAGGCGGCCGCCGCAGGCAAATTGCGCTTCATCGGGCTCACCTCGATTACAGGTCGATCCCCAGTACGTCGGCCAGCTTCTCGTCGACGATCGGCGTGGTCGTCTCGCCGGTCGCGAGCAAACGAGTTTGCGTGTCGAGGCCGAAGATGCCGTCGCGCGACGCTTCCGGCACGCCGAGCGCTGCCTGCAGCGCACGGACCTTCGCGCCCGAGGAGCCGAAGCGGAGCGTAGGCGCGAGACGATTCCCGGACGCGAGCCAGACGTCGCGGCCCGTCGTCAGCAGATAGCTGTATCGGCGCCCGTCCTCGCTCGTCGCGACGTCGAACCGGCCGGGCGCGATCTCCTCGTGGCGGGTGATGCGGGGCGAGCGCATCAGTCCTGCCGCGATGCGAAACCGCGCCCAGTCGCCTTGCGGCCCGTCGTCGTCGTAGTAGCCGGCGACGACCTGGCAGCCCGCGGACCAGTATTTCGGCCGATCCGCGCGGGTCGAGTACGTGCCGGCGTGGATGTTGTCGCCGTGATTCGTCGGACGCGTATCCCAGAACTGATGCCGGCTCATCGTGATCGGGCCGTCGTCGACGCAGCGCAGCACGGCAAAGGCCCTGCTGTCGGGGCGGAACGCGCCCGGCTGCGTGCTCGACGTCGCGTTGCGGTGCGTCCCGACCGCGTAGCGGTAGAGCCCCGTCGGCATCATGTTCGCTTCGTTCGAGAACGTGCTCGCCTCGCGCTGCGCGTAGAGATAGGCGACGTGCGGCGTCGTTGAAGCGGGCGTGGCCCAGACCTTCCGGGCGGCGGTATCCCACACGCCGAGCACGCACTTGTAGTCGAAGTGATCGGGCGGCACCTCGACGAGCTCGACGGCGTCCTCGAACGCGGGCTCGTCCGGCGGCGCCTGTGTGGGCCGTGCGCCCCGGATGCCGAACAGGATCAACGGCTGCCCGGCGACGAGACGCGAGTACGAATGGCTCTCGAGGATGCGGCGCAGCGCGGCGTCGGTCAGCAGGAACGGCTCGTCGTCACCCGCAGGCAGGTGGGCATAGTCGATCGTCTCCGGGTCCGGCGGCCATATCGCCATCTCGAGCGGTTGCTGATCCCACCACAGCGGCCAGTCGTCGAGGCCCTTGACGACGTATTCCTGCTCGAGCGGCTCGGAGTTGTCGACGAAGATCCTGAGGAGCGCCGCGTCGTCGAGCTCCGGAGGCTCGTTACGGATTGGGATCGCGAGGGCTTGCCAGTAAGGAAGGCGCATTCCGCCGAGCACGCGGGAGACGCCCATGGCTGCCAACGCGGACGTGAACCGACGGCGGGAAAGCGTGCCCATGACTCCTCCCGAGCCAAGGAGCGCGAACCGGCCGGCATAGGATTCGCCGTTTTCGTGAAATTTTCAAGCGGCATGAAGAAGTTTGCTCAATGCAACATGTTTCGGAAGCGGTACACTTCTCGGACCCGCCGTGGATTCGTCGTCGTCGCCGGGATATTCTGCTCGCGCTTTTCACGCACGACGAGGAGCGCCATCGTGGCCAGAGCGATATCTGGACGATGACGCTGCCCGGCGCATTCGCGGACGTGCCTCACGCGACGGGCATCGGCGGCGCGCTGATCATCATCTTCTCGGGCATCGTCGCGCCGATGATATCGAAGCGACAGCCGAAGCAGGGGTGAGCCCGCCGCGCGCGCAGCACGGCTGTCGCGATTGTTCTCGGTCCGGCCGCGCATCGCCATGCCGGAGATGTCGCAGATTCGTCGCCGGATCGTGCTCGGCGCGAGCACGCGAGCACGCGGCCGCGCGGGCCGCGACCGGGCCTCCTGCCGGCGGCTAGTCCGCGGAGTTAATCTTGACCGCGTCGTCCGGCGACGGCGGCTGATAGATCTCGAGGCCCGCTCCCTGTGCCACGGTGGGGCGCTCCGGGATCGGCTCGCCCTTCGCGCGCGCTTCCGCGACGCGGCGCTGGTACTCCTTCTCGGCCCTGAGCGCATTCGCGACGAAGAAATTGCCTTCGTGGCACGAGTATTCGAGCACCTCGTAGCCGGGCTGGGTGGTGAGCGTGAGGCGGAAGGTCCACGGCTGCTCGAACGTGCGCGGATCGTGCACCGTCACGACGTAGTCGATCATGTCCGGGTCGATGCGCGTGAAGCGCTCGATGAGCTTCACATCCTCGCTGTGCGCCACGCGGCCGACGCCGAGCTTGTCGGTGAGGTTCGTCGTCTCGACGACGAGCGTGTCACCCTCGAAGTAGCCGACCGACGAGCCCATGTACTGGCGCACGCCGGGATCGGCAGGCGGGCGGCCGTCGAGCGGAATGATGCGCGTGTCGTGCAGCATCTCGTACGTGATCGCGACCTCGGTCGGCGACTGCACGATGCGCATCGCATCGCCGTAGAGCGACGGCAGGATCGAGCCCGTGATGCCGCGCGTGATGCAGCGGTCGTAGTACGAGAAATCCTCCATCGTGAAGAACGGACCGTTCGACTGGCCGCGGCGCCCGGTGGCCTGACGCTGCCGGCCTTCCTCGGTGAACGCGGGGAGCCGTCCGTTCTCCGGGTCGATGATGTACGACGTGTAGCCGAACGTGCGCGTGCCGGTCTCGGCCGAGTCGAGCGCGGAGAGCTCGAGGCGGCTGCCGTCGTTGCCCTGGCGGAGGGCGGCAAGGCCGCCGACGCCGCCTGAGAGGCGCTGTTCGAACTCGTCGGGTGTCAGATGCTGCCGCGTGCCGAACTGTGCCGGGCGCTCCATCGGGATGCCGCTCATGTCCCGGCTCGTGAACGTGCCCTGCAGATCCGGATCGCCCCACGACAGGCGCGGCACGCGCCAATTCGGATCCTTGAATGCGGCCGCGGTCTGCTCTGCGGGAATCTTTGCGTCGGCCGCCTGCTGCGCGTTCGCGGCGAGTGCGAGCCCCACGGCCAGCGCCAGGCCGGAGAGTGCGGCGGCAAGCACGCTGTGCGGTATGATCGAACGAGCAGCGAGCGGCGTTGCGACGGCCGGCGACACGTTCGTCCGCGCATTGACCGTCTCATTTAGGGTACGCATACTCTTTCCTCCCGCGCAGAGCCTTCGAGGGGTATGGTAAAGCGCATGCGCCACGGACTTCCACTGGCCGCCGTCGCCGTTGCCGTCGCCGTTTCAGCCTCGATGCCGGAAACCGCCGGCGCCCAGCAACGTGAGCGTCCCGCACGCATCGCCGGCAAGCCGAACCTGAACGGCATCTGGCAGGCGATGAACACCGCATACTGGAATCTCGAAGGTCACTCCGCCGAGGCGATCGAGTCGTTCTGGCAGCTCGGCGCGATTGCCGCGATTCCGGCCGGGCAGAGCGTCGTCGTCGGCGGGACGATCCCATACAAGCCCGAGGCGCTCGCGAAGCGCGACGAGAACCGCGCCGGCTGGCCCGCGTCGGACCCCGAAGCCAAGTGCTATATGCCGGGCATTCCGCGCGCGACGTACATGCCGTATCCGTTTCAGATCGTGCAGGGCGAGGGCGACGTCATCCTGTTCGCGTACGAGTACGCGAACGCGAACCGTCCCGTCTACATGAATCCGGAAGATCACGAGATCGCGCCGGTCGATCTGTGGATGGGCCGCTCGAACGGCCACTGGGAAGGCGACACGCTCGTGATCGAGGTCAACTCGAATATCGACCAGACGTGGCTCGATCGCGCCGGCAACTATCACAGCTCCGCGATGGTCGTGACGGAGCGCTACACGCTGATCGACGACCACGTCATGCAGTACGAGGCGACGATCGACGATCCGCAGACGTTCACGCGGCCGTGGACCATCCGGATGCCGCTCTATCGACGGATGGAGGAGAACGCGCGGCTTCTCGAGTTCAACTGCGTCGAGTTTGCGGAGGAGCTGCTGTACGGGGAGTTGATGACGAAGGAGCCGATCGTCGAGTAGGGGCAGGGCGCCTTCGACTCGCGCCGATTCGAGAACACGAGGTCTTTGAGATGTCACGCACCGCATTCGCCGCTCCATTGCTCGCCTTCGCCATGCTCGGTGCCGGAGGTCCCGCGGCCGCGCATCACTCGTTTGCGGCCGAGTTCGACATCAATCAGCCGATCCAGCTGAGCGGCGAGGTGATCCGCATGGAGTTCACGAACCCGCATTCGTGGATCTATCTGCGCGTCACGACGGACAGCGGCGAGGTCCAGGAGTGGGCCATCGAGGGCGGCGCGCCGAACGCGTTGATCCGGCGCGGCTGGAACCGCAACTCGCTGCCGCCGGGCACGCCCGTGACCGTTCTCGGGTACCGGTCGAAGGACGGCCAGCTCAGGGCGAGCGGCGCGTCCGTGACGCTGCCCGACGGCTCGAGCCTGAACGTCAGCTCGACGGGAATCGGCGCGCCGAGCGCGGAATGATCACGGCTCCGCCGGCGGGCGTCGGTCCAGCCTGGCAGAGCTGGCTCGGCACCGTTGCGGTCGTGCTCGGCGTGCTGCTCGCCGCCGCGCACGGCACGGAGTGGATGAAGCAGCGCGTGATCGCCCGCGCGACGCCTGTGGGCGCCGTCTTCCCGGCCGCGGAGTGTCCCGAGGACGAGCTCGTCGAGGAGGGACTGAGCCGCGCGGAGTGCGAGCAGCTCGTGAGCAACGTGCGCAATTACGTCGTGTCCGCGCCGGCGTGGTTTTCCGGCTTCCAGTCGGTGCTCGCGGCGACCGGCACGGTGCTCGCCGTCGTCTCGATCGGCATCGGCGCGGCCCTCGTCGACCGCCGACGCTGGGCGCCCGGGGCCGCCGTCGTCGTGTTCGCGGCGCTTGCCGCCGTCGACGCCGCGGGCTTCGTCGCGGCGCTGAATACGGGGCCGATCCTGCGCGACGTCTATCTCTGGGACGCGCTCGTCTGGTTCTTCCTGCATTTCATGTTGGCGATCGGCGCGGCGGCCGGAATGACCGCCGTCGGCGCGGAGACCTGGACGGAAGGGCGATGACGCCCGGGAGCGGGAACATGAGCGGAAGCGGAGGCTACAGCAGGACGGCCGTCATCGTGCACTGGCTGATCGCCGTGTCGATCTTCTTCCTGTTCGCGTCGAGCTGGTGGATGCTCGCGCTGCCGCTGCCGTCCGACGTGTTCACGTATCGCGAGTTTCCGTTCCAGCTGCACAAGAACGTCGGCATCACGCTCGTCGCGCTGCTCGGCCTGCTGCTCTACGTGCGCGCGAGGCACCGGCCGCCGACGCTGCCGCTGGGGCCGTGGATGAAGCGCGTCGCGACGCTCGATCACGTGGCGTTGTACGTGCTGATCCTCGCCGCGTGCATCAGCGGCTATCTGTCGTCGTCGTACAGCGGCTGGGGCACGACGTTGTGGTGGGTCGTCGAGCTGCCGAACTGGGGCTACGAGAACGAGGACTTGAACGTGCTCTTCTCGGACATCCACCTGTGGACGTGCTGGGCGCTGCTCGGCGTCGTCGCCGTGCACGTCGGCGGTGCCGTCTACCACGCGTTCAAGGACGACGGCATCGTGCGCCGCATGCTGCGCATCTGACGGCGCGTCGGCGCTGCGCGGCCTCCGCCGCCGCGGGCCCGCCGCCGGCGCGAAGCGCTCATTGCCCGCGAAGCGCGACGGCCGGCGCGGTCGCCGCCGCCCGCATGCCGGGCAGCACGCACGCGAGCACGGCCACGACGAGCGCGGCGGAATCGGGATACGGCAGCGGACGAAGTAAGACGGTGTCGACGAGCGCGAAGATGACGGTCGTCGCCGCGATGCCGAGCGCAAGCGTGAGCACGACGGTGGCGGAGGCGCCGGGGCGTCGCGCCATCGAGCGCGCGGCGAAGCGGAAGTCCCGAAGCCAGCCGTCCAGCGCGAGCAAGCGGGCCATGGCTACCTCGTCGCGGCGGATGCTCTATGGTCCGGCACCTGGAACTGCCGCCGATACTGACCGGGCGTCACGCCGGTGATGCGCTTGAAGAGGCGGCGGAAGAACGCCGGATCCTCGTAACCGACCCGCCAGCCGACGTTCTCGACCGACTCGTCGGTGCGCTCGAGACGCCGCTTCGCCTCCTCGATGCGGAGCTGCTGCACGTAGTGAAGCGGCGTGTAGCCCGTCGCGCTCAGGAAGCGCCGCTTGAAGGTGCGCTCCGCGAGCCCGGACTGCTGCGCCATCTTCTCGACGGGATCGGCCACGGAGAAATGCTTCGCGAGCCAGCGCTGCGCGCCGAGGATCGCGTTGTCGCCGTGATCGGTGCGTCCCTCGAAGACGATGTACGGTGCGAGACCGTCGCGGTGCCATTGCAGCGCGAAGAATTTCGCGACGATTTGCGCGCTCGTGCGCCCGACGTGCTTCGCGATCAGATAGAGCACGAGATCGTGCCATGACATCGACGCGCCCGACGACACGAGCTGACCGCGCTCGCCGGACACGACGAGCGGCTGCTCGGGCAGCAGCACGACGTCCGGATAGAGCACGCGGAACTTCGCCGCGAAGCTCCAGTGGAGCGTGATCTCGCGGCCGTCGAGGATGCCCGTCTCCGCGATCAGGAACGCGCCCGAGCAGGCCGAGCAGATCGTCGCGCCGCGCTCGTATGCGTCGAGCAGCCACTGCGTGAGCTCGGGATAACGCCCCTTGGGCCAGCCGCCGTCGGGCAGCAGCACGGACGGGACGATCACGATGTCGGTGTCGTCGAGCTCGCCGACGCTCCGATGCGCCGCGGTCGCGAGCCCGCTCGCGAGCATCACGGGACCCGCCGCGGCGCCGACGATCTCGACGCGGAACGGCGGCGAGTCGGGCAGCGCGTCGTCGAAGCCCTTGAGCAGCGCGAATGCGTTCAGCACGTCGTAGAGCCCGTGCAATGTCGAGACCGCGGCGTCGGGGATCGCGACCAGGCTGACGTGGAGGGGCTTCGGCATGTCCTGGGCGATGTCCGTTTTGAACCGTTTCGCGGCAGGTTACGCTCTCGTGCCGCGGTCGGACAAGCGGCATCGTGTCGCCCCTCGAGTTGCGGGCCGTCGAGCCCGCGACGTCACGCGACGACAAGGAGGCGAACGATGAACATCGATCGGAGCAGGCTCGACAAGGTCGTGAGCTCGGCGTTGAGCGATCTTTCCGCGGGCTACGGCGGCGTCATGATCAGCCTCGGGCACAAGCTCGGGCTTTACAAGACGATGGCAGGGGCGGGACCTTTGAGCTCGACGCAGGTCGCGAAGCGCAGCGGCTGCGCCGAGCGCTACGTGCGCGAGTGGCTGAACTCGCAGGTCGCGGGCGGCTACGTCACGTATCACGCGACGAGCGAGACCTATGAGCTCACGCGCGAGCAGGCGATGGTGCTCGCGGACGACGAGAGCCCCGTGTTCTTCCCGTGCGCGTGGGACGTCGTCGCGTCGCTGTGGTTCGACGAGGACAAGGCCGTCGAGGCCTTCCGCACCGGGAAGGGCATCGGCTGGGGCGACCACGACGCTCGGCTCTACTGCGGCGTCGCGGCGTTCTATCGGAACGGCTACGTCGCGAGCCTCGTGCAGGAGTGGCTGCCCGCGCTCGACGGCGTCGTGCCGAAGCTCGAGCGGGGCGCAACGGTCGCGGACGTCGGCTGCGGCCACGGGCACTCGACGATCATCATGGCGAAGGCGTTTCCGAGGTCGCGCTTCTTCGGCTTCGACGTGCACGAGGGGTCGATCGAGGAGGCGCGCAGGCTCGCGAGCGACGCGGGCGTCGCAGACCGCGTGACGTTCGAGGTCGCCCGGTCGACCGACTATCCGGCCGCGCGGTACGACCTGATCTGCTTCTTCGACTGCCTGCACGACATGGGGCATCCGGACCGCGCGCTCGAGCACGCGGCCCGCTCGCTCGCGCCGGACGGCACCGTCATGCTCGTCGAGCCGTTCGCGAACGACAACGTCGAGGAAAACGTGAATCCGATCGGCCGGCTCTACTATGCCGCGTCGACGACGCTCTGCTGCGCGCACGCG
This sequence comes from Gammaproteobacteria bacterium, assembly GCA_036381515.1. Classification (GTDB taxonomy): domain Bacteria; phylum Pseudomonadota; class Gammaproteobacteria; order Steroidobacterales; family Rariloculaceae; genus ZC4RG20. The sequence goes on from DASVCR010000072.1 coordinate 19,504, forward strand.
ATCTCGGAGCGAGGCGACTACGTGCTCGGCGCGCAGGCCGGCGAGGCGAGGCTCGCGCGGATCGCGAAGGGCAGCGGGTTCACGCGCTTCCGCCGGGCGAAGGCGACGCCGTTCAACCTGATCCTCGAGGCGAGGCGCTGATCGAGCCATCGGCGACGGCCGCGTCGGGCGTGCGGCACGGCGGCTGCTTCCGTGGCCGCCGCGCCGCGCGTCGCCGCGCTTCAGTCGCCGCCGCGGGCGGACTCGAGCGCGAGGTCGAGCAGGTCCGCGAGCTCGTCCTCGCCCTGCGAGACGAGCCGCGCGAGCGGGGTCTGCCCGGCGTCGTTCTCGGCGGCGGGATCGGCGCCGGCGCGAAGCAGCGCGTCGATGATCGGCTCCGCCCGCTCTGGGTCGCGCGGCAGCACGTGCAGCGGCGTGTTGCCGTCGTCGCCCCGACGGGATGCGAGCCGAGGCGAGGTAAGCAAGAGCTCCGCGACGAGCTCGACGTCGCCGGACATCACGGCGTCGAAGATGTCGCGGGTGAGCCGCGCGTGGAACCGCGCCATCTCCGGGCTGCCGTGCCACAGCGAGGCCTGCGCGAGCGAGTACCGGCCGAACACGCGGACGCGCGGATCGGCGCCGTGCTCGAGCAGGAGCCGCGACATCGCTTCGTCCCGGCATGCGGAGTAGAGCGCCGGTGCAGGGGCATTCGGCGACATGCCGAGCTCGAGCAGCAGGCGCACGGTGTCGAGACGTCCGAGCCCGACGCAATCGATCAGCGCACGCTGATGCTCGACGTATTCGGGGTGTGCGGCGACCTGCGCGCGAATCTCGTCGAGGCGCCCCTCGTGGCACGTGACGAGGAATGCGTCCTTGCCGGTCAACGGCTCGCGCGACGCGCCGTGCGCGGCGAGCAGCTCCGCGATCTCGTGATGACCGCTGAGCAGCGCGATCCGATAGTACGGCAGGTCGTCGTAGATACTCCGCGCGTTCGGATTCGCGCCGCGCTCGAGCAGCGCGCTCACGCGCTTCACGTGTCCGCGCGCGCAGGCTTGCGGGAGCAGGTAGTCGAACGCGGACGGTGCGTCGGCGTCGCCAGCGCAGTTGAACGGCGTCCGTGCATCGAGACCGAACTCGAAGAGCAGGCTCAGCCACGCGTCGTCGTCGTCGTGCAGGTGCTCGTTATAGAGCGCCTGGCCCTGGTCCACGCGTGCGCCGCGCTCGAGCAGCAGGCGGCCGAGCTCCTTCGCGCGCGGATGCTCGGGCTGATTCGTCTCGCCGCGGCCGACGAGCCCGCAGAACGCGGTGAAGTGATTGTGCCCGTCCGTCGTGAACGCGTTCGGGTCGGCACCGGCGTCGAGCAGCGCTTCCCCGATCGCGACGGCATGCTCGCGCGCCTTGTCGCTCGGCAGTCGGCTGTAGCAGAGGAACAGCAAAGGTTCCCACTGCTGCGGTCCGGCCTTGGAGCGGACGAGCGACGCGTCCTCGGCGAGGAGCCTTCGGACATGCCCGAGCTCGCCGGCGACGACCGCCGTGTGGAGGCTCGCGGTCGCGACCTCCGGGTACCGATCGAGGATGGCCCGGGCCCGCTGCCACTTCTTCGCTCCGTCGCCGCTGCCGAACCAGCACGCGCGCTCGAGGAACTCGTCGACGACGCGCTGGCTTCCGAGGTGCCTGAGCTCGTGCAGCTCGACGTGCTCCTTGAGCTTCGCCCAGCTGCCGAAGCCTTCCTCGCGCGCGAGCGCGTGCTGGACCTCGCGCAGCACCGGCGGGACCGAATGACGGGGAACGAATCGCTCGAGCCAGGCGAGGGCCGCGGGATCGCCGGCGCGAAGCGCCTTGAGCCTCTGCTTTGCGCGCTTACGAAGCTCGGTCAGACGAGGGGACGACGACTGCCGTCGCATGGGAACCTCCTTTCGTCGAATGCCGCCCGAGGTCCGCTGGTGCACGGGCACGAAAGAAGGTCGAGACTCGAGTCTTCGACGAGGCTGGGTGGGAAACCCTTGCCGCGGACGGGAGGCGCCCCAGCAGCGCAGCTGCCGCGCAGGATCGCGCCGCGACACCGCCGCTGTCAACTCCCGAAAAGTCGGGGTCGAAAAATCGGGGTCAGAGCCCGTTTCTGCGAAAAATCAGGGTCAGAGCCCTTTTCTGGGAGCCCTTTCCTAGCGGGCAAAACGGGGTCAGAAAAATCGGGGGCAGAGCCCTTTTCGACCTCGACTCAAGCTCGCGGATCAGGCCCGCGATCGAGTCTCCCGTGCGGGGCACGACGCTCGAGGAGATTACGCCGATCCTCGAGCGCACGTTCCGCGGCTGGCGCGGCAGAGGTTTCTTTTCTACGGTCGAGGGATGAGTTGGGGCCGGTCTATCGTCGGGGGATGTTGGGGCCAGTCTATCATCGGGGATGAGTTGGGGCCGGTTGTACCCGTCGTCGTCTGCGGGACACGCTCAAGAATCGGGGCAGCAGCGAGTCGGGGGCAGCAGAAAATCGGGGGCAGCGACAGGTCGGGGCAGCAGAAAATCGGGGGCAGCAAGAAATCGGGGGCAGCAAGAAATCGGGGCAGCAAGAAATCGGGGGCAGCAAGAAATCGACGGGCCGCAAGAAATCGCGGGCAACAAGAAATCGGGGGCGGATCCCGTTCTCCGCGAAAAAGGGCTCTGACCCCGATTTCTACTTCTGCGTGAGATATGCGGCCAGCGCGTCGAGCTCGGCGTCCGTGATCTCGGTCTTCCGGAACGGCGCCATCGACAGGATGCCCTGACGAACGAACGTCTTGATCGCTTCCGCGGAGAGGTCCGTGCGCTCGACGAGGACGGCCGGCAGGCTGCCGTTGTACTTGAGCTGCAGGGACTGCGTGCCCGGATGACCGGGGCCCGCCGCATGACACGGCGCGCACCAGTGCTCGTAGACGGCCTCGCCGCGCGCGCGGTCCGGCGCATCCTGGGCCGACGCGGCCCCGGCCGCGAAGCCCAGCGCCGCCAGCACGAGCAGCCGCGACGCGCTCGGCGCGAAGGTCGAACGGCGCAATGTCATCTCAAGCCTCCTCCCTGAGGTGCTTCGGCCAGACGCCGTAGCGGCCTGGGGCCAGAATGCCGTTCGGGTCCACCGCGTCCTTGATCCTCTCGCGCAGCCTGCGCAGCGCGTGATTGTTGTAGGAATAGGTGTCTGCGATGACGTCCTGGTACACGGTCGGCGCGCGATACTCTGCCCAGCCTTGCTCGGCCGCGAGCGCGACCCAGCGCTCGAACGCCGCGCGGATCTTGCGGTTCTGCTCGGCGTCCTTGAACACCGGGAACATGATCAGCGCGACGAGCGAGCGCTCCCAGTTCGTCATGAAGACAGGACCGACGATGCCGAGGTTCTCGCCGCGCGTGACCTCCGCGAGGTTCGTGCGGTAGAAGTCGCGGAACTTGAGGACTTCCTCGCCGTCGCGCGGAATGATCGGCGAGAAGCCGATGTGTCCGCCCGGCGGATTCGGCTGCATGGGGCTGCGGCCGAGCATCGAGAACGTCGACAGGTTCGGGATGCCGAAGTTCACGAGACGGACCCGCGCGCGATCCTCCGGCGACAACGGCGTGCGGATCAGATCGCCTTCGACGAAGCGGGCGCCGTCGATCGCGGAGAACTTCTCGCGCGCGTGCTCGAGCTGCGCGCGAATGACGTTCTCTGGCCCGTAGATCGGCAGCTGCAGCGTCCACGCGGGACCGCCGCCGCCCGGGCCGAAGCCGCCGCCTCCCCCGAGCTGCGTCGAGCCGTTCACGACGTGCTGGTTCTCGAGCAGGTTCAGCGTGTCCATCAGCGGGACGATGTCGCGCTCGTTGAACACCTGAACGGTCGCGGAGATGTAGGCCTCGGGGCGCGGCATCAGCCAGAAGCCCATCTTCGTCACGATGCCCATGTTGCCCTGGCGGAACAGGCCGTCGACCCAGGGACCATATCCCCACTTGTTCTGCTGCCACGTCTTCGAGTTCGGCACGGCGCCCATGCCGGTGCGGACGATCTCGCCGTCCGCGAGCACGACCTCCATGCCGCAGTGCGCGCCGAAGTGGTCGCGGAACGGGTACGCGGTCCAGCCGCCGCCGCCGTCGAGCGCGTTCCCGATCACGCTGCCCCAGCCGGGATCGGGCGGATCGATCCAGAGATCGAGCCCGCGCTCCTGGATATGGTTGTAAAGATCGAAATAGCTCACGCCGGGCTCGACGAGCGCGTACGCGTTGCGCTCGTTGACCTCGATCACGCGGTTCATGCGCTTCAGGTCGAGCACGACGCTGCCGGAGTACACCGGTGCGGAGCCGCCGTAGGCGAGGTTGCGGCCGGTCGAGATCGGATAGAGCGGGATGCGGCGCGCGTTCGCGACGCGGACGACGGCCTGCACCTCCTCGACCGTCGACGGCGCGACCGCCGCGGACGCGAGCCGCTCCTCGGGCTCGCCCCAGAAGATCGAATACGCGTCGCGGTAGAGCGCGACGTCCTCGTCGGACGAGAACACCCATTCGGCGCCGACCGCGTCGCGGAACTCGTCGAGCGCCGCGGCGAATTCTCTGTCGCTGATGCCCGGCGGCAGAACGGCCATGTCAGATCCCCTTTCGAGTCGCCGTTCGCGGCGCAATGATCCACGAGCAGAGCTTCGTCGGCTCGCCGAGGTATGCGGCGAGCCCGGCATCCGTCGGATGCGTGTCCCGTGCAGGTGCGCGGCCGCCGGCGATCAGCGCGTCGGCGAGCACGTGCGGCCAGCTTCGTCCCGCGAGGTCGAGCTCGTTCGCGAGGCGCGGATCCCCGCTGCGTACGACCCGATGCGTCGCGACGGCGTGCGCGTCGGGCGTATGCTCGGCCTCGAACACGACCCGCATGCCGTGCTCCCACGCGAGCCGCTCGAGCAGGAAGAGGGCGGGGCGCTCGGTAAGCCCGGCGATCGCCGCGGGCGCGCTCCGCCAACGCGGCAACAGGTCGTTCTGCCACAGGTCCGTGATGTCGCCTTCGATCGCGCGGAGCGGCACGCCGAGCAGGCCTGCCCGCGCGCCGAAGCCGCGCGCGTCCGCATGGCGCGAGTCGAAGATCACGGCATCGAGTGCGATCGGTCCGCGGCCGTCGGCAAAGGCCGCTCGGCCCGCGAGCGGCGCGGCCGACAGCGCGGCCGCCGCCGTCTGCAGGAATTCCCGCCTGTTCGTCACGATCCTCTCCCTTTTTCGGCCCGCGGCGGGCCGCGCATGACACGACGCGGCGTCGGCGCCGCGCCGTCCGGAGCGTGCGGAAAACTCGCTGTGGCGTCAAGACGCGAAGGTGCTCTGCAGGAAGCGGTGCGAGTTTCGCGAGCGAGGAAGTGATCGCCTGCGCCCTGGAGGCCAGCCGATGGCGTTGCAGCCAGTCCCGTAGTGTTGGCTTCGGTTTGCCGCGGATGCGCGTTGGGCGTACGCTGCGGCTGCCGTCCGACAAGATCTCGGATCGGAAACCGTGAGGAGCTCGGCAATGACGCGTGGCGCCTGCCTGTGCGGGACTGTGAGATATGAATTCGTCGAACCGCTCGCGGCGATCGTGCATTGCCATTGCTCGATGTGCCGCAAGCACAACGGTGCGTCGTTCGCGACCTTCGCCGTCGCGCCGGCCGGCTCGCTGCGCTGGCTCGCGGGCGAGGGGCACATCGGGCGATACCGGTCGTCCGAGCGCGGCGAGCGGACGTACTGCACGCGTTGCGGGTCGGTGACGCCGATGCCGCTGCCGGGAACGGGCCTCGAGATCGCGCCCGCGGGCAATCTCGAAGGCGACCCCGGCATAAGGCCGACGACGCACATCTTCGTCGGCTCGAAGGCGCCGTGGTACACGATCACCGATTCGCTGCCGCGGCACGAAGGCTATCCTCCGGAGCTCGGCGGCGGATTGGGGCTCGAGCGGCCGCCTGTCGAGGCACCCGCGGGCGTGACGCTCGGCAGCTGCCTGTGCGGCGGGGTCGCTTACGAGCTGCGTGCGCCGCTTCGCATGTACAACTGCCACTGCTCGCGATGCCGCCGCGGGAGAAGCGCCGCGCACGCGACGAATCTCTTCGTGAGGCCGGAGGACTTCAGGCTTACCCGCGGCGAGGAGCTGATCGCCGAGTACAAGGTGCCCGACGCGCAGCGCTTCACCGTCGCGTTCTGCACGCGCTGCGGCAGCGACGTGCCGCGCTACTTCAAGGAGCGCGGCATCGTCAACGTGCCGGCCGGTACGCTCGACACGGATCCGGGAGTTCGGCCGCAGGCGAACATCTTCGTCGCGTCGAAGGCGGCATGGTTCGACGTCACGGACGGCCTTCCGCAGTATGCGGAAGCGCCGCCGCTCTAGGCACGATGGAGCAGATGAGGCAGGAACGACGCAGGTAGACCGGATGTTCCCGTATCGCCTCGACGCGGAGATCACGCTCGACCTGCTTGCGCCTCGACACGCGCAAGAGCTCTACGACGTGGTCGACCGCAACCGAGAGCAGCTTCGGCCGTGGATGCCGTGGGTGGACACGACGAGGTCGGTCGACGATATCAAGGCCTTCATCGCGACGACCCTGAGCCAGGTCGCAACCGACAACGGCTTTCACACGGCGATTCGAGCGCACGGGCGAATCGTCGGAATCATCGGCGTGCACCGCATCGACTGGGCGAACAAGTCGACCTCGCTCGGGTACTGGCTCGCACAGGACGCGCAGGGCAAGGGGATCATGACGAGAGCGTGCACGGCCTACATCGATTACCTGTTCGGGGAGTTGCAGCTCCATCGGATCGAAATCCATTGTGCGACGGAAAATTTGCGCAGCCGGGCGATTCCGGAGCGTCTCGGCTTCGCGTCGGAGGGCATTGCCCGTGACGCCGAGTGGGTCAACGACCGGTTCGTGAGCCACGTGGTCTACAGCTTGCTGTCCTCGGAGTGGCGAAGAGGCTCCGCGTCGTCGTAGCCCGCCGAGCGAGCGACCGTGCCGCAGGCGAGGGCGGGCGGGCAGTTCTAATGAAAGCGGTATAGTCGGATGCAGCACCTCGACAGTTCCCGCGTGACGATCCATATGGCCGCGAGCCTCGACGGCTTCATCGCGCGAAAGGACGGAGCCGTCGACTGGATGGAGACGAGCGACACGTTCGAGGACGGGGCCCGCATGGATCCCGAATACGTCGCGAAGTTTCTCGAGACGATCGACTGCTACGTGATGGGCGCGCGGACGTACGAAACGGCGCTCGATTTCGAAGCGAAGGGCTTCGGCTGGGCGTACGGCGAGAAGCCGACGTTCGTGCTGACGCACCGCGACCTGCCGAAAGCGAGGGAGACCGTCGAGCTCTGCTCGGGAGACCTCGGCCGGCTCGTGAACGAGCGGCTGAAGCCGACCTTCCGCAGCATCTGGTTCGTCGGTGGCGGTGCGGTCTGCGGAGAATGTCTACGGCGAGGATTGGCGGACGAGGTCCGGTACTCGATCCTGCCGGTCGTAATCGGAGAAGGGATTCCGTTCTTCGCCGGGCTCGGGCGAGACGTCCCGCTTCACCTCACCGAGGTCAAGGCTTACGAGAACGGTATCGTCGCGCTCTGCTACGAAGTGCGGAAGTAGGTCACACGACACTCCGTGAGCCCGTTTGCCTGCGGCTTTCGGAACGGAGGGACGACATGGCGGAGACGCTCGAGTTTCGCTCGAAGGTCGACCGCTGGCTTCTAGTCGTGATGGTTGCGGCGGCCGCGACGACGGTCCTCACGGTCGTCTTCGCGTTGGCGATCGGGATCTGGCAGTCCGGCCCGGCGGCGTTGTTCTTCATCCCGTTGTTCATCCCGATGGTCGCCGTTGGCGTCGGGCTGCCGTGGTGGCTGCTGCGGTCGACGCGCTACACGCTGACGCCGGAGGAGCTCAGGATCGTCTGCGGTCCCTTCCATTGGACGGTCCGTCTGAAGGACATCCGACGCGTATCACGGACCTCGAACCCGCTGTCGAGCCCGGCGCTGTCGTTGAGGAGGCTTCGAATCGAGTACGGCAACCGGCGGTTCGTAATGATCTCACCCGACGACGAGGAGAGGTTCCTGCGCGAGCTCGAGATCAGGCGGCCGGGGGTCGTCGACTCGTCGATTCGGACGGGCCGCCGCGCGACGCCGCTCGATGCGTCGATCGGCCGTTCCTGAGCGACGACACGCTGAGCACGATCACGGCGAGTGAGCCGACGGCGATCAGCAGAAACAGATACGCCGGCCAGTAGATGCCGCTCCGCCCGGGGAAGTTGCCGGACAGGAACTCGAAGCCGTTGTCGAGATAGCGGTAAACGCCCCACACCGTGAAGGCGAACACGGCGAGCGTGAAGGCGAACGCGAGCCACACGCCGACGGGCGTGCCGCGCATCGCGAGGATCGACGCGGCGACGTAGCAGAGGCCCACCACGACTGCGAAGGCGAGCAGGGCGCCGCTCGGATAGATCTGCAGGAGCAGCACGAGCGTGCCGACGGCGGTCGCGAGCTGCAGCACGTCGAGCGAGCGCGGCCGTGTAAAGCCCGTCATCGGCACGTCGGGCGGATGCGCGGGCGGCGGCAGGTCATGCGAGGCACGCGACGCCCGGGGATTACTTCTTGCCCCAAAGCTCCTCGAGCCGCGCCGGCCGGCCGCACGTGAACTTGTAGAAGTTGTAGCGCAGCGCGTTACGCCGGTAGTAATCCTGATGATAGTCCTCGGCCGGGTAGAACTCGCCTGCCGCGACGATTTCCGTCACGATCTTTCCGGGCAGCTTGCCGCTTTCCTCGAGCTCCCGCTTCGAGCGCTCCGCGAGCTCGCGCTGCTCGGCGTCGTGATAGAAGATCGCGCTGCGGTACTGGCTGCCTCGGTCGCAGAATTGGCCGCCGGCATCGAGCGGATCGATGTTGTGCCAGAATGCGTCGAGCAGCATCTCGTAGCTCACGACGTCGGGGTCGTACTCGACCCGGACCGCCTCGGCATGCCCCGTCCGGCCCGCGCTCACCTGCTCGTACGTCGGGTTCGGCACGTGACCGCCCGTGTAGCCGGACGTGGTCGAGACGACGCCTTCCACCTTGTCGAACGCCTCCTCGACGCACCAGAAGCACCCCCCGGCGAAGGTCGCGACCGCCGTGTCTGCGCTCTGTTCCTGCGCAGCAACGGCCGAAGCGGCGGCGACGAGCAACACGCAGAGTAGACGCTTCATGTTTGTCTCTCCTCGTCGGCGATGACGCGCGCCTTCGCGAACGGCTCGGTGCTCTGCCGGCGTACGAGGGCGCGTCGGCAGAGCTAACCGTGTCAGCAGCCGCCCGAGGTGTCAAGCGCGCTCACGAAGCCGCCGCCCGACGAGGCAAGGCTTCGACCGCAGCGCTCGGCATCTCGACGAGCTCGATCTCGTGGCCGTCCGGCGCCTGCACGTACAGCGAGCGGCCGTTCGACCAGCGATAGACGTGGTCGGGTGCGCCGCTGTCGCGCGCGACCTTGACGCCGAGCTCCCATACGAGCCCCCGCACGTGATCGAGATCGCTCACGACGAATCCCCAGCGCCGTGTGCAGCGGGCCCTGCGCCTCAGCGTCGCCTGCGCATCGTGGATCACGAGCCTCGCGTCGCCCGTCACGGGAATGACGACGAGGCTCTCTCCCCACGAGCGCGGCCCGGGCAGCAGGCCGAATACACGCGAATAGAAACGGACCGCACGGCACAGGTCGTTCGCGACGATGTCGATGTCGCCGGACAAGCGCCTCGGATCCGCCGAACGTTCGACGCCGCTCCATGCGATGACGTTCTCGACCACTATCATTCCGATGCCTCCTTGTCGATTCCGGCCGTGCGGCACGCCGATCGAGCCGCGCCTCGCCGGCCGCCGAGACGTCGTTCAGCCGGGGATCCGAGGCGCGGCCGTCATGGCCGCCGAAGCCGGTACACCTTAGACGTCCGTTCCTCGTCGTCTGTGACCGTGCTGATCACGAGCAGCACGTCGCTCTCGCCGAGGCGCACCGCCTGCTCGACACGCGGATCCTCGAGCTCGAAAGGCGAGTCCACCCGCCACGCGATGTCGCCCCCGTTGCTCTCGAAGAGCGACAGCACGTCGTTGACGCCGTTCACCGTGCCGCCGAAGAGCACGCGTCGGCCGTCGCCGCCGAGCGGCGCGATCGCCCGGATGTACGCATACGGAACGTCGCTGCTTTCGCCGTTGCTGCGAAAGATCCAGCGCGCGGCGACGTTCGTCCGGTCCGTCCACGCGCCGTCCTTGGACGTGAGCTCGACGAGCCCGCCTTCGACGCCGACGAGCACGCGATCGGCGCGGGCCGGAGGCGCGACGATCGAGTTGATGCGCCGGTTGCCGAGCTCGTCCGCGTTCGGGTAGCCGTAGAGGTAGCGGAAGCCCGGCAGCCGGAAGCGGTCCGTCGCGAGGATGTCGCGCGCGCCGACCCACGCGGCATCGAGCGGCAGCTCGCAGCCCTGCAGCAGCACGAGCGCGCCGCGCGGCCGATGCGCGACGCACGGGTAGCCGAAGCTCGGCTCGTCGGCGCCGTCGGTCAGGATCCACGTGGCGCCGCCGTCGACGGTCACCGCGATCGAGTCGGCGTCGAGGCCGCCGTAGACGACGTCGGCGTCGAGAGGATCGGCCTCGAGCGACGCGAAGCGGAACGACTGCCCGGGCGCCGCGCTGCCGGGCGCGCCCTTCGGCCATGCGCTCGCCGCAATCCAGTCGAGCCCGCCGGTCGTCGAGTACCACGCCGTCGGTCCGGCGGCATCCTCCGCGTCGTAGCCCGCGGCGACGAGCCGTGCGCCGTCCGCGGTCGCCGTCAGCGCGTGGATCGCCTTCCCGGCGAGCCCGCTCCGCTGCCAATCCGCGACGTCCGTCAGCGGCCGCCGCCAGACGCCGTCGGCCGTGCCGAGGAGGAGGATGTCGCCGGCGACGACGAGCGTCTCGTGATTCGCGACGAGGTCGGGCGTCGGCGCGTCCGGACCGCCGAGGTCGCTCCACGACCAGTCGTTGCCGGGCGAGCGTCCGATGCTTCCGCCGCCGTCGCACGCGCCGGCGACCGCCGCCGCGGCGGCGATCGCCGCGACGCTCGCGGCGCCGCGTCTTCCGAGGAGAGGATGTTCTCGATCCATGTCAGAACTCGAAGCGCGTTCGGGGTTCCGGCGCGTCGAGGCGCAGCTCGACCTCCGCGTACCGCACGTCGTTCGCGATGAACGGCGCACAGACGCCGTTCGCGGCGACGTCGGATCCGCTCGCCCGCCGCTGCGCGGTCTGCTCGACGGGCGCGGCAAGACCGAGGATCAGTGACATTGCGGTGCCCGACGCGATCACCCAGACGCTTGCGTACTTCATAGTGGACTTCCTGTTCCGTCGTTGCCGGAGTTGCGCGAGAACCTACCGCCGAGCACGCGGGGAATCTGTTTCGATTGTTCGTCCGATTTGTCATATGCCGGCGGCAACGGCAGCATGTGCCCCGCGGATGGGCGCGCGGGACGGCCGCCGGGTCGCCGGGGACGGGCGTGCGGCCCGGGTCGCGCTGCGCCCTGCCCGGGCGGCGTCGCGCCGGCCGACGCCGACGTGCGACAATTTCGCTACAGATTCGGGTGGGGGATTCGGGAATCCTCAGCTCCGATCTGCAGCCCCGAGAGGCGCACTCCGAGGATGAGCAACCGAAATCGATTCCTGGCCGCGGCGGCCGTGGCGCTCGCAGCCGCGCCGTTCACCGCCCGCGGCGACGAAGCCGCGGAGGCGGACCGGGAATCGCGCTGGGAGATCGGTGTCGCGTTCGGCTACGGCGAGCGCACCAATCCGCTCATTCAGTCGGACGACATCGATATCCTGGTCGACATCGACGTCGCGTGGTTCGGCAAACGGTGGTTCTTCGACAACGGCGACGTCGGCTACACGCTGCGCGACGCCGAACGGTTCACGCTGAACCTCATCGGCCGCATCAACAGCGACCGCGTGTTCTTCAGCAAGACCGACACGAAGAACGTGTCGATCTTCTCGTTCGGCGCCGCGACGGTCGCGCCGATCGAGGTGCCGGATCGCGACTATGCCTTCGAGGCCGGTGCCGAGCTTCTGACCGACGGCGACTGGGGATACCTGCAGCTCGCCGCCCACCATGACGTGAGCGACCGTCACCACGGCTACGAGCTCTATGCGAACTACGGCCGACCGGTTCGGCGCGGCCGCTGGCACTTCGAGCCTTCGTTCGGCTTCGCATGGAAGAGCGCGGACCTGAACGACTACTACTGGGGCGTGCGCCCCGAGGAGGCGGGCGTCTTCCTCCCCGAATATCACGCGGGCGCGGGCTTCAACACGCACGCCCGCTTCGTCGCGAGCTACATGCTCGACCGTCACTGGACGCTGCTGCTCGCCGCCGATCACGAGCGCCTGAGCAGCGAGGCGGCGGCGAGCCCGCTCGTCGCCGACCGCACCGTGCGCAGCGGCTTCGCCGGCATCAGCTATCGGTTCTGATCGATCGGGTCCGATCTCGGGCTCTGATCGCGAGCGGCGCCGTCGTCGCGGCGCGGCCACGCGACGACGATCCGCGCGCCGCCGAGCGCCGAGCGCTCTACGCGCGCCGAGCCGCCGTGCAGCGCGGCGATCCGCGCGACGATCGCGAGCCCGAGCCCGTAGCCGCCCGTATCGCGATTGCGGCTGTCGTCGAGCCGCGCGAATGCCTTGAAGACCGTTTCCCGTTGCGCCTCGGGAATGCCGGGGCCGTCGTCCTCGACCGCGAGGGCATAGCCTTTCTCGTCGCTCTCGAACGCGATGCGCACCTGCGTCGCCGCGTAGCGGCACGCGTTCACGACGAGGTTCGACAGCGCGAGGTCCATCATCCTCGGGTCCATCGGCACGAGGCCCGGCGGCTTGTCGTAGTCGATGCGCTGGCCGTCGCGCAAAAGGCTTCTGCCGGCGGCTTGCTCGATCAGCTCGGCGACCGGCGTCGCCTGCCACTTCACCTCGGTGTCCGGGTGATCGAGGCGCGCGAACTCGAGCATCGTGCCGATCAGCCGGTCGATCTCCTGCACGTCCTGGCTGATCGACTCGAGCTCGTCCGCGATCGGGGCCTTCGACGCGATCACGGCCATCGCGAACTTGATCCGCGCGAGCGGCGTGCGGATCTCGTGCGACAGCGCGCTCGTCAGGTCCTTCTGCCCCTGAATCAGCCCGCGGATCCGCGCCGACATCTCGTCGAAGCTGCCGGCGAGCTCGCCGAGCGTCGTCGCCTTGTCACGCGTCGTCATCGGCTGGCGGTAGTCGGCCGCGAACGCCCGCGCGGCGCGCGTCAGGAGGTCCACGTCGCGGAGCAGCGGCCACAGCCACACGGCGACGAGCACGAAGATCGTCAGATAGAAGAGGTGCGGCACCGCGTTCAGCAGACGGCTGCGCGGCGTGTCGTCGGCGTCGACGGGACCGATGCGGATCGCAGCGCCGAGCGGCTCCGACATCCTCAAGAAGGCCGAGCGTCCGTACTCGTCGAAGATCTCGGTCGTGCGCGCGTCCGCGGCGTCGCCGACGCGGACCACCGCGTCGATCGGCAAGAGCCGCACCGGAAAGCCGAGCTCGCGCTCGAGGGCCGCCGCGGCCGTCTCGCGCTCGTCCGCAGGCACGTCGGCGAGCCGCCGCTCGATCAGCGTCAGGTTGCCGTCGACCCACGCGTTCGTTGGCGGGGCGAACGCTTCCTGCAGGCGGCCGAAGCCGTAGTCGAACAACGCTGCGGTCACGATCAGCCCGCCGACGATGACGACGTACGTGCGGAGCAGCAGCCGACCGTGCCGGCGCGGCGCGAACGGGCCCATCGCCGGTTACCAGGCGTCCGGCACCAGCAGGTATCCCTTGCCCCAGATCGTGCGAATGCGCTTCGGCGCGAGCGCGTCGTCGCCGAGCTTCTTGCGCAGCTTCGAGATCCGTCCGTCGATCGAGCGGTCGAGGCCGTCGTACTCGATGCCGCGGACGCGCTTGAAGAGCTCCTCGCGGCTCAGGATCGTGCCGGCCGAGCGGGCGAGCACGCGGAGCAGCTCGAACTCCTGCGTCGTCAGCGAGATCTCCTCGCCGTCGAGCCACACGCGATGCGAGGCCTCGTTCACGCGCAGGCCGCCGAGCACGATCTCGGCGGATGCGGCCGCGTCGGCTCCGGGCTGCTGCGCGCCGTCGGCCCGACGGAGCAGCGCGCGGATGCGTGCGAGCAGCACCATCGGCTCGGCCGGCTTCGCGACGTAGTCGTCCGCGCCCGCCTCGAGGCCGATGACCTGATCGATGTCCGCGTCCTTTGCGGTCAGCATCAGGATCGGGCCCTTGAACGTCTGGCGCAGCTCGCGGCAGATCGTGAGTCCGTCCTTGCCGGGAAGCATCAAGTCGAGGAGCACCAGGCGCGGACGCACCGCGTGAAAGCGCGCGACGGCCGCCGCGCCGTTCGATTCGACCTCGACGGTCAAACCGTTCTGCTTGAGGTATCGGCTCGTCAGCTCCGCGAGCCGCGCATCGTCCTCGACGAGGAGTACGTCGGTCGTATTCGCGCTCATAGGATGTCCCATACGTGACGGCGCCTGCGGTGGCGGCGGCGGTCGTCGGAGTCGGTCGTCACGAGCTCGAGCGTGGCTTCGGCGACCTGCACGTTCGCCCCGTTGGTCAGCCTGTAGCTGAACGTCTCGCGTATCACGCGCTCCTCGACGATCGTTCCCCCGACCGCGTTCTCCCAGCAGCGTATCGGCTCTTCCGCGAGGTCGCTGTAGAGGCAGTAGTCGCCTTCGTGCTCGCTTCGCCACGACACCGTGATCGATAGCGGACAGCCTTCCTCGCGCCGATCCGTGACGCAAAGAACGGGTTTGACGGTGAGTGTTGCATCGCCCTGCGCATGCGCAACCCCCGCGCACGCGGCGATCCCCGCGGCGACCCATCCGGCCGCAAAGCCGGCAACACCCCGGGCATCGTCGCAGAAGCGCCGCGAGCGAACTGCGAAACTGTGTCTCGGCTTCGTAAGCAAAGTGTAACGGCCGGCACACGACTCGAATCGCGGGTCGGCTCGCGGACGCGAGCCGTGCCCTTATTGTTCCCAGCCCGTCGGCGACATGAACGGCGCCGTGATTCCGATCGCTTCGATCTCGTGAATCTGGCCGCCCCATATCTTGAAGATATGGATCGCCGGCAGGTCGAACGGCTCGTAGTCCATCGTCCGCGTCGTCTGCCCCGGCACACCGAAGATCCGGAACTCGTTCTTCTCGAACGCATGTCGGAAGTGCGACAAGCCGAAGGCGAGCCCGTTCACCTCGTCCGCGATGAAGACGCGGCGATTGTCGATCCGCGTGATGTACTCGAACGCGTTCGTGTCGAGCTGCGCCTCGCAGCCGAGCGCGCCGATCAGGCCGAAGCCCTGCGACGGGTCGCGCGCGACCGCGTTGCGCGCGGTCTGGATCCCGTTCTCGAAGCGGACGCAGTCGTCGGCGAAAGGCGCGAGCCGGCCGTTGTTCTGGTCGAGCGCATCATAATAGGAGAGGCCGATGTAGAGCAGCCGCGAGCGCGAGTCCCTGAACCGTTCCTCCACCGGTGAAACCAGCGGCAGGCGAGGGGACTCGAGATTCGCGAGCGCGTTCGAAGACAGGTTGCGCACGATCAGATGCTCGGCCTCCGTGATCTGCCCGCCGTCGAGCTTGAGACGCAGCCCGACCTCGATCGGAGCCTCCTGGCCGTCCCGGCGCTCCTTCATCACGGCGAGATATCCGACCTGCTGAGACACCGGGTCGGGCACGTGGATCACGAACGACTCGGGCGGCGCCGCGGCCGTCTGCCACAGCCCCTCGCCGGGCCGGATGCGCGTGATGTTCTCCACGATGACGACGTTCGACGCGAGAGGCACTCTCGACGGGTCGTGCGCGACCATCGCGGCGACGTAGTCGTCCGCGAGATCGATCAGACATTGGCGGTCGCAGTCCTGGGCGGCCGCCTGCGACGAAAGCGCGAGCGCGGCGCACAGGATCGCGGCGGTCTCGATCGTTCTTCTCATGGATGCCTCCAATGCAGCGTGCCCGGCACCGCAATCGAACGGCAGCTCCCTCTGCACGTGCAGGCCGTCGAACCGGCGCCCCCCATGCGGTGCGTCAGGACCGGCATCATGGCGGAAATGGCCCACCGCGTCGAGCGTGCGGCCGTGTCGGAAAGCAGACGGCGCCCGCGTGGAATGCCGACGGACGATGCGCTGCGCCGACACCGGCCGGCGCCGCTCGGCGCCCCGACGGCCCTGCGAAACGGCACGGCGCTTGCAATGTTCCCGAGGTCGGAGGAGCTCAGGAGAACAATAACGATGCACCTCATTCCTCGACTGTTCATCGGCGGGCATCGAGAGCTTCGGCGGCCCGAGAACCCTATCGATCAGGCGTTGATGGAGCGACTGGAGGAGGCCCGACAACGGCTGCGTCTCGAGGGACGCGACGTGAAGCCGCTGCTCGGCCTGCGGACCGGCCCCGGCGAGCCGGTGCGGCGCGAGGGTCCGCGGCGGCCGTGGCGACTCTGATCCTCGAGGCTTGGCGCCCGATCCGGCCGGGTCCGCTCGCCGGAATGCAGTTTCCGGAAATTGGAATGCCTTAGATCCGGCCGGGCTTCGCGACGAGCCGCCTGAACGGGCCCTCGTCGCGAATCGGGTCGAGCCTGACGGCCGCGCGGTGAGCCCGCGCCGAGTCTTGCCGGACCGGCGCGGGCTCGCCATAGTCCGACCATGGACGCCGCGCGGTTCTTCTCGTCCGGATGGATCCGGTTCCCGTACGACGCCGCGGTCGCGGAGTGGGCCGCCCGCGCGCTGCCCGTCGCCGATGCGTGCGTGGCCGATCCCGAGCAGCGCGCAAGGTGGCTGCGCTGCGGCGGCACGTGGTTCGTCGGCGTGAACGTCTTTCCGAACGACGCGTCCGGAGCGGTCGCCGAGGCCGGCGTGCCGCCGCTGTCCGGCGCGCCGATCGACTTCATCGACAACGTCCTCGGGCTCGACGTCGCGCTCGACAGGGCGCAGGTGTCGGTCTGCTGGCCGGGCTATCCGCAGCCGTCGCCGGGCGAATCCGAGTCCGCGTTTCGCTTCCGCCGCGATCGCGATGCGGCGCACGTCGACGGCATCCGGCGGCACGACGGCCGGCGGCGCCGGCTCGGCGAGCCGCACGGCTACATCTTGGGCGTGCCGCTGACGGAGACGGCGGCCGACGCCGCGCCGCTCGTCGTGTGGGAAGGCTCGCACGAGATCATGCGCCGCGCGCTCCGCGCGCGGTTGAACGGCGTGCCGGACGAGCGCTGGGCCGACGAGGACATCACGGAGGCGTACGTCGCCGCGCGGCGCGAATGCTTCGCCGTGTGCCGACGAGTCGCCGTGCCCGCCCGGCCGGGCGAGGCGTATCTGATCCATCGTCTCGCGCTCCACGGCGTCGCGCCGTGGACGGCCGGCGAGACCGGCAGGCGCGTCGTCGCGTATTTCCGCCCGGACCCGTTCCCTCGGAGCTCGCGCCGCTGGTGGCTCGAGCGGCCGTAGCTTTTCCGTCGTTCCGCCGGGTCGCGCCATGCATCGGCCACGCCGATAGGTGGCGCCGACATTTGTCGGTTGTCTTACCGCGCGGCAAGATCAAACTCGAAGGTCGGCCGATGTCGTCGCGCGCGGGAGAGAGGTCATGGCGAACAATCGCGATAACGGACCGGATCTGACGGCGGGCATTCCAATCGGGTCGCTTCCCGACGGCGGCAAGCTGGTCGGCCACGTCGGCGACGCCGCCGTGCTGCTCGTGCGGCGCGGCGACGACGTGCTCGCGGTCGACGCGCGCTGCACGCATTACCACGGCCCGCTCGGCAAGGGCCTCGTCGTCGGCGACACCGTGCGATGCCCGTGGCACCACGCGTGCTTCGATCTGCGCACCGGCGAAGCGCGTGCGCCCGCGTTCAGCCCGCTCGCGTGCTGGGCCGTCGAGCGGCGCGACGACACGATCTACGTCCGGGAGAAGCGCGCGAGGGCGAAATCGCCGCCGCGCGAGAAGGCGCCCGGCGAGCCGGAGAAGATCGTCATCGTCGGCGGAGGCGCGGCCGGATTCGCGGCCGCGGAGCGGCTGCGGCGCGAGGGCTACGGGGGCCGGCTCGTGATGCTGAGCGACGACGACGCGGCCCCGGTCGACCGACCGAACCTGTCGAAGGACTATCTCGCCGGGAACGCGCCGGAGGAGTGGCTGCCGCTCAAGAGCGCGCGCTATTACGAGAAGAACGCGATCGAGCTTCATCTCGGCAGCGAGGTCGTCGAGATCGACCCGCGGGCTCGCGAGGTCGTGCTGCGCGACGGCAGCCGCTGGCCCTACGACCGGCTTCTGCTCGCGACCGGAGCCGAGCCCGTGCGCCTCGCGATTCCGGGCGCGGGAGAACCGCACGTTTTCACGCTGCGCTCGCTGCGTGACTGCCGTGCGATCATCGCGCGCGCCGCCGACGCCCGCCGCGCCGTCGTGATGGGCGCGAGCTTCATCGGGCTCGAGGTCGCGGCGTCGCTGCGTGCGCGCGGGCTCGACGTGC
Source organism: Gammaproteobacteria bacterium (assembly GCA_036381515.1). Lineage (GTDB taxonomy): Bacteria > Pseudomonadota > Gammaproteobacteria > Steroidobacterales > Rariloculaceae > ZC4RG20. Next base: position 37,934 of record DASVCR010000072.1, read on the forward strand.
ACGTCGTCGCGCCGGAGAAGCGGCCGATGGAGCGCGTGCTCGGCCCTGCGCTCGGCGACCTCGTGCGCTCGCTGCACGAAGCCCACGGCGTCGTGTTTCATCTCGAGGACAAGGCCGTCGCGATCGATGGGTCGCGCGTGCGGCTCGAAGGCGGCACGGTGCTCGACGCCGATCTCGTCGTCGTCGGCATCGGCGTGCGGCCGCGAACGGCCCTTGCCGAGCGCGCCGGGGCGGCCGTCGACCGCGGCGTGCTCGTCGACGAGTATCTCGAGACGAGCATTCCCGATGTCTTCGCGGCAGGCGATATCGCCCGTTTCCCGTACCCGCCGAGCGGCGAGCGCATCCGCATCGAGCACTGGGTCGTCGCGGAGCGCCAGGGCCAGACCGCGGCGCTCAACATGCTCGGCCGGCGCGAGAAGTTCACGGCGGTGCCCTTCTTCTGGAGCCGTCACTACGACGTGCGGATCAGTTACGTCGGCTACGCCGCGGCCTGGGACGACGTCGAGATCGAAGGCGACGTCGCCGCGAAGGACTGCGTCGTGCGCTACAAGCAGGGCGGGACGACGCACGCGGTCGCGACGATCGGCAGGGACGTCGAGAGCCTCGAGGCCGAGGCGGCGATGGAGGCGGCGGCAGCGCGGGCGAGCGCGTCGTAGAGCGATCCGGCTTAGACTAAGGCCCGCTCGACTCCATTTTCGGGGGCTACCATGACAACGAGAATCGCGCTCGCCGTGCTGCTCGGCTCGGCGGCCACGGCCGCGTCCGCGCAGAGTCCGTCCTCCGCGTTCGATCGCGGGAACAGCCTGCAGGCCTGGCAGGATCCGGGGCTTCCCGCCGTGCTCGACGAATGCAGCACGCGACCGCGGCCCTTCGCGATCGGCGGGGGCGGCGGCAGCGCGCCCGCGAACGCGGCGCCGCCACCGCCTCCGGCGCTGCCGACGTCGACCGAGATCCCGGGCGTCATCGCCGGCGGCGAGACGTGGCGGGTCGTCTGGTCATGGGAAGGCAACAACGCGGACGGCCTCATCGCAGGCCTGGGCGGCACGGTGCTGTTCGCGAACAACGACGCGAGCAACGTGATGCGTCTCGATCCCGAGACGGGCCTCGCCGAGATCATCCACGAGGACACGCGCACGGGCGGCGCGCTGTCGCGCAGCAAGACCGGCGCGCTGTTCGTCGCCGCGCGCGGACTGCGCTCCGGGATCATCCAGCTCGAGCCCGAGCGCAAGGAGTTCGCGACCGCGTTCCGCGGCGAGCCGCTCGAGTGCGTCGGCGGCGTGCTGAACGACCTCGCGGCCGACGCCCGCGGCGGCGTCTACCTCACGATCACCGGAGCGGGGCTGTTCTACGCGGACCCCCAGGGTGAGGTCACGCAGTACGGCGAGGGGATCACGGGAGCGAACGGCGTCGTGTTGAGCCCCGACGAGACGACGCTCTACGTGACGAACGGCGACGTCGTGCTCGCGTTCGACGTCGAGGCCGACGGCGCGCTCGTGAACGCGCGCGAGTTCGGGCGGCTCCGCGGCGGACGCAACGGCGACGGCTCGGCCGTGGACAGCGAAGGCCGCCTGTACGTCGCGACCGGATCGTCCGCGGACGTCTTTGCGCCGGACGGCGAGTTCCTCGGCTCGATTCCGGGGCCGCAGGGCCTGCACGGCGTCGCGTTCGGCGGGCCGGACAAGAAGACGCTGTTCGGCATCGTGTTCTACGGCGGCTGGGGCACGCCGAGCGCGCGCAACCAGGTCGTCGCAATCCCGACGATCGCGCAAGGCTACACGGGACGCGCGAAGTAGGGCCGGCGACCGCGGCGCGGTCGACGCGCTGCGCGGCGTCGAGCTACACGGCGGCGTGCTGCGAGGCCGCGGCGCGCGCCCGCGCCGCCGGCCGCTCGCTTTCGGGAGCAAGATCGTCCGCGATGAAGCCGCCGGACTGATACCGCCAGAGCTTCTCGTAGTGGCCGCCGAGCGCGAGCAGCTCGGCGTGCGTGCCCTGCTCGACGATGCGGCCGGCCTCGAGAACGACGAGCCGGTCCATTTCAAGAGGAATTGGAAGCGCGTCAGCGTGCCCATGTGCGCGCGCATCGCGCCGTGGTGCCGGTCCATGACCTCGCGCACGTAGGCGTCCTCGTCCTCGGCGCGGGCGAAGAGCTTCACGGTCAGGATGTTCGTGTAGCTGTCGACGACGCGTCCCATGACGAGCGAGCGCGCGTCCGAGCTCCGGCGGGAAAGGTCCCGGAGCCGCGGCACGAAGTGCCGGAGGCACAGGACGTAGCCGACGAGCCAGACGCGCGCGAAGCGTCGCTCGGGCGCCGGCACGCGCCGGCGGCGCGAACGATAGCAGATCCGTCGGCGCGCTGCGCAGCGCGGACTTCACGCTCCGTCGTCGCACGGCAACGGGCCGGCCGCACGCGCAAGACTTACCATTCCGCGGCCCGTTCGGTATAAGCACCGGGGAGCCCAAGGAAGAGGGGAGTCGCTGTGTCTGCACGTGCATCGGGTCTCGATCCGAACCGTCTCGCCCACTTGAAGGCCGTGATCGAATCGGACATCGCCGCGGGCCGCTATTTCGGCGCGGTGATCGCCGTCGCGCGCCACGGCGAGCTCGGCCTGCTCGACGCGCTCGGCCACGCCGACGGGGCCGGGAAGGTCCCGCTCGCGAAAGACTCGGTCTTCTCGCTGTTCTCGCTGACGAAGGCCTTCACGAACGTGCTCGTGTTCCGCGCGATCGAGCTCGGGCAGTTCGCGCTGACGACGCGCGTCAGCGAGATCATCCCGGAGTTCAAGGGCGGCCCGCGCGAGCGCGTGACGTTCTTCCACCTGCTCACGCACACCTCCGGGCTCCCGCCGGTCTGGATACCGAAGCCCGGCATGTACATCGACCGTCTCGACGAGATCATCGACGCGATCTGCGCGAACATCCACTCGATCGCGCCGCCCGGCGAGCGCGTGCACTATTCGCCGCTCGTGCATCACGCGCTGATGGGAGAAGCCGTGCGCCGCTGCGATCCGCAGGGCCGAAGCTACCGGCAGCTCCTGCAGGACGAGGTGCTGACGCCGCTCGGCATGAAGGACACCGCGATCGGCGTGCGCAAGGACCTCGCGGAGCGGCACGTCTTCCCGGACTTCCGCGGCAAGCCGCCGCAGGAGCACCTGAGCCGAAACTGCCCGGGCCCGCAGGGCGCGTTCGCCGACGAGCACGCGGAGATGCCGTGGGTCGGCGGCGTCTCGACGGTGCCCGATCTCTTTCGCTTCGCGGAGATGCTCCGGCAGGGCGGCACGCTCGACGGGCGTCGCATCGTGTCCCCGGCGATGCTGAAGCTCGCAACGCGCAACTGGACCGGCGACAAGCCGAACGAGCTCTACAAGGGCATCGCGATCAATCACGGCTGGGAGCCTTACCCGGCTTATCTCGGGCTCGGCTTCGGCCTCGCCGGCGAGAACGTTTGCCCGAATCTGTTCGGCACGCTGACGTCGCCGGGCACGTTCGGCAACTACGGCTCGGGCTCGACGCTGTTCTGGGTCGATCCCGAGCTCGACATGACGTTCGTCGCGCTGACCGCGGGCGTCATGCAGCCCGCGCCGAACATCGAGCGTTTCCAGCGCCTGTCGGACATCGCCGCGTCTGCGGCACTGTGAGCGGCGTGGGCGTCTGATCGACCGTCGTCGTTTCGTTATACTGCGGCGGCCGAAGCGGCGCAGGCAGCGCGCGGGGCGACGAAAGCGGTGGGCGGACGGCTTGGGGGCGACTTGAACACGACCACGCAATTCGACGAGCACTTCGACTACGTCGTGATCGGCGCGGGCACGGCGGGCTGCGTGCTCGCGGCGCGCCTGTCCGAGGATCCGCGGCATCGCGTCTGTCTGATCGAGGCCGGCGGGTCCGAGCAGCATCCGTTCATTCGGATCCCCGCGGCCGTCGGCGCGGCGATCATGAGCCCGAAGTTCGGCTGGGGGCTCACGACGGTGCCGCAGCCGCACGTGAACGATCGACGGATTTCGCTGCCCCGGGGCAAGGTGATCGGCGGCTCGGGCTCGATCAACGGCATGGCGTACTACCGCGGGCCGGCGCGGGATTTCGACGACTGGGCCGCGATGGGCAATCCCGGCTGGTCGTACGCGGAGCTTCTGCCGTACTTCCTGCGCTCGGAGCACAACCCCGAGTACGCCGGCTCGCCGTATCACGCGACCGGCGGCCCGATGGGCGTGAGCTTTCCGACGAGCCGCAACCGGCTCTGCGAGGCGTTCAACGCCGGCATCGCCGCGCTCGGCTACGAGGAGTGCAGGGATTTCAATGCGCCCGAGCCGCACGGCTACGGCTATCGGCAAGGCACGATCTGGAAAGGCCGCCGAGTGTCGACCGCGAGCGCGTATCTCAGGCCCGCGATGCGGAGGCCGAACCTCGTCGTGCTGGCGCAGACGTTCGCGCGGCGCATCCTGCTCGACGGCAAGCGCGCGGCCGGCGTCGAGATCCAGACGGGCGATCAGGTGCAGAGGGTCGGTGTCCGCAAGGAGGTCGTCCTCTGCGGAGGCGCCTATCACTCGCCGCACGTGCTGATGCATTCCGGCATCGGCGACGAGCGGGACCTGAAGTCGTGGGGCATCGAGCCGCGGCATCACCTTCCTGCCGTCGGCCGCAACCTGCACGACCATCCTTCGGCGTTCGTCGTGATGGACATGGACGACGCGACGTCGTACGGCGTCTCGTGGAAGGCGTTGCCGCGCGACATCGCGAACATCGCGCAGTACCTGCTGACGCGCACGGGACCGCTCGCGAGCAACCTGTTCGAGACGAACGCGTACATCAAGACGCAGCCCGGCCTCGATCGGCCGGACATGCAGGTCGTCTTCCAGCCGGCGAGGCGCAACATCAAACCGTTCCCCATCCCGATCGGGCACGGCTTCGTCGTCGCGGTCGTGTGTCTCTACCCGAAGAGCCGCGGGCGCGTGCGGCTCGCCGGGCCCGATCCGCTCGCGGCGCCGCTGATCGATCCCGCGCTCTTGAGCGACGACGCCGACCTCGACGCGCTGATCCGCGGGCTCAGGCTCGCGAGGCGGATCATCGCGCATGACGCGTTCGCGAAGTACAACGCGCGCGAGCGCGCGCCCGGCGCGGCGGTCACGGACGACGACGGGCTCGCCGCATATATAAGAGAGACGCTCGTCACGGTGCATCATCCCGGCTCGACGTGCCGGATGGGACCGCGCGGCGACGATACGGTCGTCGATCACGAGCTCAAGGTGCACGGTCTCGACGGATTGCGCGTCGCCGACGCGTCGATCTATCCGCGCGTCGTCGGCGGCAACACGAACGCGAGCGTCGTCGCGATCGCCGAGAAGGCCGCCGACATGATCCTCGGCAAGCCCGCGCCCGCGCCGCTCGCGTGGCGGACGGCCGACGCGGCGGAAGCGGCCGAAGCGCTCGCGCCGGCCGAGGCCTGATCGGGCCGCGCTCCGTCGGCCGCGCCGAGCGCCGCCGTAGAGGTATCGAGCGGCCTCGTTCGCCCGATCGTTCGTGCAGCGGTCGAAATACGAGACGACCGTCAGCCGTCGTCGAGCCAGCGCGCACCGCATACGAGACGACCGTCAGTCGTGGTCGAGCGCAGCGCGTACCGCGGCGAGGTCGGCGACGAGCTGCTCGAAGGCCGCGTCACGCTCGTCGCGGTCCTGCATCCTAAGGAGAGACGACGGATGCACCGTCGCGCTGACGCGCGGTGCGAGCGGGGAGTCGACGAAGCGTCCGCGGTCGCGCGACACGAGGAAGTCGCGGCCGAGCAGGGCCTTTGCCGCGGTCGCGCCGAGGCATACGAGCGCATGCGGCTTCACGAGCTCGATCTCCGCCTCGAGCCACGGCATGCAGGCGCGGATCTCGGCGATGCTCGGCGTGCGGTGCAGCCGCCGCTTCCCGCGCGGCGTCCACTTGAAGTGCTTCACGACGTTCGTGACGTATGCGTCGCGGCGCTCGATGCCGGCGGCGTCGAGCGCGTCGTCGAGCAGTCTGCCCGCGGGCCCGACGAACGGCCGCCCGGCGAGGTCCTCGCGGTCGCCCGGCATCTCGCCGACGAACATCAGGCGCGCGCTCGGTGTGCCCTCGCCGAATACCGTCTGCGTCGCGTGCCGGTAGAGCGGGCAGCCGCGGCATTCGGCCGCGGCACGACGCAGCGACGGCAGCGTGCGCCGCTCGGGCAGGAAGTCGCGGGCGGAGGTTGCGGCTTCGCCCGCCGCGGGCTCGGCGGCAGCGTCCGATCGCGCGTGCCGCTTCGCATCGAGTTCGTGGCGCCGGGTCGGCATGCGCTTTCATTCTTCACGTTCCGTGCCAGTGGGGGGACGCCGGCTACGTCCCGCGGCTCGAGGGCCCGGCGCGTGACCGATACGCCCGGGGCGTCGATCCGCGGACGCAACGGCGGCTTCGCCGTCGCATGGAACGAGGTCGCGGCGGGCCTTTCCGGAATGCACGATCCCGCGACGCGCTCGTCGAGTAAGCCGCACGGCACGGTCTTGCCTGGGCCGCGGCGCCGAGGCTACCCTCGCGGCATGGCTGTGGGTTGGGCCCGTGACGGGGCCGTTCAGGATCAGATCGACGCGAACGTCGAGGACGCGGTCAACAGCGCGCGCAGCAGGCTGCCGCGCGGCGAGAGCCTGCGGTACTGCGAGGACTGCGGCGACGAGATTCCGCAGGCGCGCCGCGATGCGCTGCCGGGCGTTCGCCGCTGCGTGACGTGCCAGGCCGCGATCGACGAGGCGCAGCGGACGACTCCGACCGCGGGGTACAACCGGCGCGGCAACAAGGACAGCCAGCTCCGCTAGCGCGGATCGACGCGCCGACCACGCACTGCTCACTCCCGCAATCACCAACGACGCTTTCTTCGAGCCGTTTACGCGGAGCATCGCTGTCGCTGGCTATGGCGACGAGCGCCGTTCGGCGCTAGAGTGCGCGCATGTTGACCCGCCGTGCCGTTCTCGCGCTGCCGGCCGCAGCCGCCCTGTTACGTCTTGCGCATGCGCAGCCTGGGGGCCGTATGCAGCTCGCGCTCCATCAGAACACGTCGCGCGCGGCCGGCTTTCGCGGCTCGCTCGAAGGCTGGTCCCGCGCGGGCATCCGTTACGTAGAGCTCACGGACGTGCTGCTCGACGAGTTTCTTGCGAACGACACGCTCGACGGCGCGCGTCGGCTCCTGGCCGACCTCGAGCTGACGCCGGTCTCGGCCGCCGCCGTGCTGCCGGACGTCTGGATACCAGGCCCCGATCGCGCGGCGTCGCTCGAGACGTGGCGGAGGCGCTGCGAGCAGTTCGCCGCGCTCGGGCTCGAGAAGATCTACTGCCCGTCGATCACGAGCCGGCCCGTCACGGCCGACGATTTCGCCGCGACGCCCGACTGCATCCTCGAGGTCGGCGAGATCACGCGAGGCTTCGGCCTGACGGCGATGATCGAGTTCGCGCGCACGTCGACGCATCTCGCGACGCTGTCGTCGACGCTCGCGGTGATCCGCGAGGCCGCGCACCCGAGCGTGCGTCCGATGCTCGACTTCTTCCATTTCTGGTCCGGGCTCAGCAAGTTCGAGGATCTCGATCTGCTCGAGCCCGGCGAGCTCGCGCACGTGCATTTCCAGGACCTGAAGGACGGCCCGCGCGAGCTGATCGACAACGACTGGCGCTTGATTCCGGGCGACGGCGTAGCGCCGGTCGTGCGGATCCTGCAGAAGCTCGCCGAGAAGGGCTATTCGGGGCCGCTGTCCGTGGAGCTCTTTCGCAGCGAGCTCGTGAACGGCGATCCGTACGAGGTCGGCACGGAGATTCGCGAAAAGTGCGAGGCGGTCATGCACGCCGCCGGCGTGCTGTGACCGGCTGACTCATCGGACGGCGCAGCGTCGGCAAGGCCGCGCGCCGTCGGCCTTTGCCGAGCACCACCCGATGCGCTGCCGGCGTCTAACGCCGCGACGACTTCCCGCCGCGCGTCTTGCCCGCCCGCGCCCGCGTCTTCTTTTTGCCGGCCTTCTTCCCGACCTTCTTTGCAGCCTTCTTCTTGGCCGTCTTCTTCTTCGCGGCCTTCCTTCCGGTCGTCTTCGCGGACCGCTTCTTACCGGCCTTTTTCGCGCCGGACTCCTTCGATGCGCCTTTCGCGGTGTTCCTGGCCGTCTTTTTTGCGGTCTTCTTGGCCGTCTTCTTCGTGGTCTTCTTGGTGGTCTTCTTGGTGGTCTTCTTGGCCGCCTTCTTTGCTGCCTTCTTCGCCGCTTTCTTGCCGGTGCTCGTCTTCGCGGTCTTCGCGGCCGCCTTCTTGCCCTTCTTCGGGGTCGTCCCGGCTTTCGCCTTCGCGGCCTTCTTCGTCGAGGCTTTCTTCGTCGAGGCCTTCTTAGTCGACGCCTTCTTGGTCGATGCCTTCTTGGCAGCCTTCTTCGTGGCAGCCCTCTGCGTTGCCGCCTTCTTCTTCGCGGCCTTCGGCGCCGGCGACGGCGTCGCTTCCGCCGGCGCGTCGGTCCAGACCGGTGTCGAGCTCGCCTCGTACTGCTCCGTGTCGTCGCGCTCCGCCTGCGCGCCGGCGGTCTCGGCGCCCTCCGCACAGGCCGCCTTCACGTCGGCCGCAAGGACGTGCAGCGCGAACGCCGCGCCGTGAGGATCGAGCACCTGCGCGATCTGATCTCCGCCAGGCACCTCCACCGGGCCGCTCGTCACCGAGCCGCGCGCCGCCTTGATCTTGTCGACGGAGCCGGCGAGATCGGCGACGCGCACGTAGCTGAGCCAGGCCGGCTCGGCATCCGGCTTGTCGAACATGCCGCCGAGCTGCTTTCCGCCGCGGCCGAAGATCAGGTACACGCCGGCCGGCCCCATGTCGTGCTCGGCGAGCTTCTCCCAGCCGAACAGGTCGCGATAGAAGTCGAAGGCCGCGCGATAGTCGGTCGTCGCGAGCTCGTGCCACGAGAACTCGCCCGGGTCCGGGGCCCGATCCGGCCCGAAGTCGTCGGCCGAGTAGATGCCGATCGTCGCGCCCTGCGGGTCGGTGAGCATGGCGTGCCGGCCGCCGTTCCCGAGATCGGTCGGCTCGACGACGACGCCCGCGCCGAGCGCCGTCGCCGAGCGGAGCGCATCGTCGACGTCCGCTACGGTCACGTACGGGATCCATCTCGGCACCGCCGTCGGCGACGCCATGCTGCAGCCGGCGAGCACGCCCGCCGGGCTCGCGAACGTCGCATCGGACGCATCGGGTGCGGACGCCTCGACCGTCCAGCCGACGACGCTCGTGTAGAAGTCGCGGGCGCCGGAAGGGTTCGGGGTCAAGAGCTGGTGCCAGATGAAGCGTCCGCGTTCGCTGTGGTCGGTCATTCCCGCATTCCCCCATGTTGTGCGAGGCGTTCGGCGCGCACCTCGCATCCGTTCACGTACGGGCAGGGCGAGAGGGCAGCCGTGCGCCGCCTTCGCCGATCCTGAATCCTACTGCCGCCAAAGCGTGTAGCTTACTGCCGCGGACAGAGCGCACCAACTGCTTCTGCTCCATGCGAAGCGACGTTTCCGCGATACTTAGTTGCACAGGCTTCCTATCACCTGGCGTCGCGGCCGCCGGCCGCGGCCCCGCGCGTCATTGGCACACCTGTTGCAGCGGAGGCCCCCCGCACGGGGCGATCAATCGACGTCGACGCCGACGGGGCAGTGGTCCGATCCCATGACGTGCGGCCAGATGAACGCGTCCGTCACGCGCTTGGCGGCCGCCGGCGACGCGAGCACGTAGTCGATCCGCCAGCCGATGTTCCGCTCGCGCGCGCCGCCCCATTGCCGCCACCACGTGTAATGGCCGGCCTCGCCCGGATGCCGTGCGCGGAACGTATCGACCCAGCCCGCGGCGAGCCAGCGGCCGAGCTCGGCCCGCTCCTCCGGAAGGAAGCCGCTCGTCTTCGTGTTGTCTTTCGGCCGCGCGAGGTCGATCTCCTCGTGCGCGGTATTGAAGTCGCCGATCACGAACACCGGGCCGCGGCGCTTCAGGCGCTCGACGTGATCGAAGACCGCGCGATAGAAATCGAGCTTGTACGGCACGCGGCTGTTGTCGCGCTCGCGGCCGCTGCCCTTCGGGAAATAGCCGTTCACGACGAAGAGGCGTCCGAAGCGGGCGGTGACGAGCCGGCCCTCGTCGTCGAAGCGCGGCTCGCCGAGTCCGATCTCGACGTCGTCGGGCTCAACGCGCGAGTAGATCGCGACGCCGCTGTACCCCGACCGTTTCGCGGGCGCGAAGCTTGCATGCCATCCTGGCGGTATGCACACGGCGCGATCGAGCTGATCGGGCGTTGCGCGTACCTCCTGAATGCCGACGACGTCCGCGCGAGACTCGTCGAGGAAGTGGGGGAAACCCTTCTTCACGCAGGCGCGAAGCCCGTTCACGTTCCAGCTGACGATACGCATCGCACCTGACCGACTGTCCCTTCCGACTCCGACGACGCGCGAGTCGGAAAAAATAGGCAAAACTAGCGCTCCGTTGAACTCCGGGGCGCACAATTGTGATATTTTCCGCGCCGGGTTTCACTCGGCGCCCGCAGCGCCGACCTTCATCAACCTTCTATAGAGAATGGAACATGGCTGCAAAAGGTAATCCGCCGACCAAGTCAGAAGTGCTCGCGCAGATCGCGAAGGACACCGGCCTCACGCGCCAGCAGGTGAACGCGGTGTTCGAGTCGCTGAAGGGGATCATGCGCAAGAGCCTGCGCTCGCACGGGCTGTTCACGATGCCCGGGCTCATGAAGCTCAAGGTCGTGAAGAAGCCGGCGACGAAGGCGCGCGAGGGCATCAACCCGTTCACCGGCGAGAAGATGATGTTCAAGGCGAAGCCGGCCAGCAAGAAGGTGCGCGTGCTGCCGCTGAAGACCGTGAAGGACATGGTCAACTAGTCCCTCAGCCCGGAAGACGCAGCACGGTCGGCACGCAGGGGCCGGCCGGCTGCATCTCCACCTGTCGCCTGACGACGCCCGGGAATGTCCCGCGTCAGGCGAGACTTGCGCCGGCGCGCGGCGCATGGCAAAAGAGTCGAGCGTCCCGGGGGAGGGTCGATCGATGGGCTTCACGAGAACGGTGCGCCGACGTGCGTGCGTGTGCGCGGTCCTCGCGATGCTCGCGTCCGCAACGCTCGACGCTCAACCCGATGCAACGGCCGACGCCGAGCCGCACGCAGCGGGCGCCGGGATCAACGGCAGCGTCACCCGGGATTGGACGACCGCCGACGATCACCGCAACATGATGGAGCAGCTCGGCATCACGAGGCTCCGTCCAGGTCGGAGCGCCGACGCCGACGCGCCGAACGCCGCGAACTACGACGAAGCGCTCGCCAATCCGTTCCCCGAGCTCCCCGATCCGCTGACGATGAAGGACGGGCGCCCGGTCACCTCAGCCGAGATGTGGTATCGGGAGCGGCGCCCCGAGATCGTCGAGGACTTCGAGCGCGAGGTCGTCGGGCGCATCCCCGCGAACGTGCCCGACGTCGAGTGGATCGTGGTCGAGACCGCCGACGGCATGGTCGGCGACCGTCCGGTCCGCGGCAAACGCCTCGTCGGCCGCGTCGACAACTCGAGCTACCCCGAGATCAGCGTCGAGATCCGCATGACGCTCGTGACGCCGGCCGATGTCGACGGGCCCGTGCCCGTGATGATGATGTTCGGCAGCGCGCGCAGCATTCCCGGCGGCGTCGAGCCCGCGGACGCACCGGGGCCGCGACGCTTCGGGCCGCCGCCCGGCGCGGGCCCGAGCGATCGACCGGCGACGGAGCAGCTGATCGCGGCGGGGTGGGGCTACGCGCAGATCGACCCGACGAGCATCCAGGCCGACAACGGCGCGGGGCTCACGAAGGGCGTCATCGGGCTCGTGAACCGGGGCCGGCCGCGCAAGCCCGACGACTGGGGCGCGCTCCGCGCGTGGGCGTGGGGCGCATCGAGGGGGCTCGACTATCTCGAGACGGACCCGGCCGTCGACGCGGCGCGCGTCGGCATCGAGGGCGTGTCGCGCTACGGCAAGGCCGCGCTGATCACGATGGCGTTCGACGAGCGCTTCGCCGTCGCGCTCGTCGCGTCGTCGGGGGAGGGCGGCGCGAAGCTGCACCGGCGTAACTTCGGCGAGGCCGTCGAGAACCTGACCGGCGCGGGCGAGTACCACTGGATGGCCGGCAACTTCCTGAAGTACGGCGCCGAGGAGGCGTCGTTCGGCAGCATGAACGCGGGCGACCTTCCCGTCGACGCGCATCAGCTGATCGCGCTCTGCGCGCCGCGCGCGGTGTTCATCAGCTACGGGATCCCGGAGCGCGGCGATGCGTTGTGGCTCGACCAGCAGGGCAGCTTCATGGCGGCGGTCGCGGCCGGTCCCGTGTTCCGGCTGCTCGGCGTGAAGGATCTCGGCACGTCCGACGACTACCACGCGGAGAAGATGCCGCCCGTCAACGTCGGGCTCCTCGACGGGCACCTTGCATGGCGCCAGCACGACGGCGGCCACACCGACGGCCCGAACTGGAAGTACTTCATTCCGTGGGCGAGCCGTCTGCTCGGCTACACGCCGCCCGCGGATCGCGCGCTGATGCGCACGGACCCGAACTCGGTACGCGCGCACGCCGATCTCGTCGAAAAGGCGCGCACCGGCCGCATCGACCTCTATTTCATCGGCGATTCGATCACGCGGCGCTGGGGCGCGACTGACCGTCCGGATCTGCTCGCGCATTGGACGCGCAGCTTCCGCGGCTGGAACGCCGCGAATTTCGGCTGGGGCGGAGACACGACGCAGAACATCCTTTGGCGCATCGAGAACGGCGAGCTCGAGGGCGCGAGCCCGAAGGTCATCGTCCTGCTGGCCGGCACGAACAACGTCGGCAACGCGCTCGCATCGGGCCGCGAGCCCGATGCCGCGGACGTCGCACGAGGCATCGAAGCGATCGTCCGCGCGCTGCAGAAGCGGGCGCCCGATGCGACGATCGTGCTGATGGCGCTCTTCCCCCGCAACGACTACGCCGGCGCGAACGCCGTGATCGCGGACATCAATCGACGCATCGCGACGCTCGCCGACGGAGAGCGTGTCCGGTTTCTCGACATCAACGACCGCCTGTCCGATCGAAGAGGCCGGCTGCGGGCCGACATGAGCCGTGACGGGCTCCATTTGACGCGGCGCGGCTACGACGTGTGGGCGGAGGCGCTCGAGCCGCTGCTCACGGAGCGGCTCGGTCCGCGCGCTTCACGTGACCTCGCGCCGCCGCCGACCGGCGACCCGAGCGCCGCCGGCCGGAGCGCCCGCTGAGCTCTGCATGCATCCTTCGAATCAAAAGTCGAACAACAAGGAGCACAGGATGACCCGCTTTACTCGTCGCATCGTGAACATGTCCGTCCGGCTGCCGATGCTCGTCGCGCTGACGCTTGCGACCGTGCTCGCCGGCGAGGCCCTCGCGCAGCCGGCGGGCGCTCCGCCGCGCGGCGCCGAGCCCGCGCCGGTCCCCGAGGCCGTCGCGATTCCGCGGCCGACGCCCGAGGAGGTCGACGTCGCGCGGCGCGCGCTCGAGCGTTTCCTCGCGAGCGCCGACGCGGAGACGCGCGCGATCGTCGAGAAGTATCCGGGCCTGCTCGAGGTGCGCATGCCGCCGCCGAACACGGCCGTGATCCCGAATCTCGCGCCGTTCTTCCAGGCGAGGCATCAGGCGAACCTCGAAGTCGCGCGCCAGGGCGACATCGAGCTCCTGTTCATGGGCGACTCGATCACGGACTTCTGGCGCAACGAGGACGGGCCGTTCGCGGGCAAGCCCGTGTTCGACGAGTACTTCGGTCGATGGAAGGTCGCGAACTTCGGCATCGCCGGCGACACGACGCAGGGCGTGCTCTATCGTCTGCAGAACGGCGAGGGCGAAGGCTTCAGCCCGCGCGCGGTGATGCTGATGATCGGCACGAACAACACGGGCAGGAACACGGCGGCCGAGATCGCCGAAGGCATCGGCGCCGTCGTGCTGCAGCTGCAGAAGAGCTTCCCCGAGGCGCGGATCCTGCTGCTCGGCGTGTTCCCGCGCGGCAGTGCCGACGACCCGGTGCGGGAAACGATCGCGGAGATCAACGAGAGGATCGCGAAGCTCCACGACGGCGATCGCGTGCGTTATCTCGACATCGGCGCCGGGTTCCTCGACGACCACGGCAATATCCCGGCTGACGTCATGAGCGACGGGCTGCATCCGACGACGAAGGGCTACGAGATCTGGGCCAACGCCGTGATCGGCCCGCTGTCGGAGCTGATGGCGATGCCCGCGAGGGCGAACTGAGCGCAGGGATGAATCCGACCCTCGGCACGCCGCCGGCCGAGGTCGAGATCGACGCGCGTCTCGTCGCGGAGCTGATCCGGGCGCAGCACCCGGACCTCGCGGGCCTGGAGCTCGGGGCGACCCCTGCGGCGTCCGGCTGGGACAACGTGATGTACCGGCTCGGGCCGGACCTCGCGGTGCGCCTGCCGCGCCGCATGCTCGGCGCGCGGAGCCTCGTCGTCGAGCAGCGCTGGCTTCCGCGGCTCGCGCCGTCGTTGCCGGTCGATACGCCGGTTCCGGTGCGAGTCGGCACGCCGGCGTGCGGTTATCCGTGGCCGTGGAGCATCGTGACGTGGATACCTGGTGCGCCGGCGTCGGAGACGCCTCTTCATCGCGACGAGGCCGCGCAATGGGGGCGTTTCCTCGGCGCGCTGCACGCGATCGATACGCCGGACGTGCCGCCCGAGAATCCGTATCGCGGGCACGGGCTCGCCGCGCGCGACGCCGCGTTCCGCGAGCGTCTCGCGCGGCTCGAGCGTGACCCGGCGTTCCGCAGCGGCGAGCAGGAGGCGCTGTCGAGCGCGTGGAACGCAGGTCTCGAGTCGCCCGTCGAGACGGACGCGTGCTGGGTGCATGGCGACCTGCATCCGCGCAACGTCGTCACCGTGCAGGGCCGCCTGAGCGGCGTCATCGACTGGGGGGACGCGACCGTCGCCGATCCGAGCGTCGACTTGAGCTCGGCGTGGATGCTGTTCGAGCCCGCGGAGCACGGACGCGTCTGGGACGCCTATGGACGCGCGACGCCCGCGCGCCTCGCCCGCGCACGCGCATGGGCCGCGTACTTCGCGGTCGTGCTGATCGACGCGGGCCGCATCGACGATAGCGGGTTCGAATCGCTCGGCAGGACGATCGCGGATCGCTTGAAGGCCTCTGCGTGAGGCACGGTTCGCGGTCTGAGCTTTCTGCGTGAGGCCCATCGAACGCCTGCTTGCCGGCACTCGAGACGCAGCGGTTCCCGCAAAAACGATAACTCCGTCACAACCGCGCCCGCGTCCGCGGTCGTCGAGAACGTATACTTTGCCGAGCCCTTCGCGCGGCTGGCCGCGCGAAGGCCGCGGCCCGACGCGGGGCGCGTTATCTGCGAGGAGTGGGCAATGGAAGGCAAGTTTCGCAATTGGACGATGCCGCTCGTCACGCTCGCGGCAGCACTCGCGTGCGGCGCGGCAAACGCGCAGGACAACGGCATCTACATCGGCGCCGCGGTCGCCGACGTCTCGAGCGATTTCGATCTCGGCGTCGCCGCGCCCGCTTACCGCGTCGACGACGACAGCAGCGGCTTCAAGCTGATCGGCGGCATTCGGCCGCTCGATCCGATCGGGCTCGAGCTCAACTACGTCGATCTCGGCGATGCGAAGGCGACGCTGGCCGCGGCGTGCCCCGGCGGCACGTGCCCGGCGTCCGCCGGCTTCGACGCCCGCGCGCTGTCGGTCTCGGCCGTCGGGTACTACTCGCTGCCGCTCGTCGATCTCTACGGACGCGTCGGCGTCGCGCGCTGGGAATCGGACCGCGACGCCGGGCTCTTCGGCGACGACTCGGAGCGCGGCACGGACCTCACTTACGGCGTCGGCGCGCAGCTCAGGTTCCTGAGCCTCGCGTTGCGCGTCGAGTACGAGCGGTTCGAGCTCGATCACGATTCGGTCGACAGCGTGTCGCTCGGCCTCACCTACACGTTCTTCTGACGACGCGACCGCGCTTCGAGACACTCTCGAAGCGCGGCGTTCCATCGCCCGTCACCCCCTGCTAGGCACGGTTCCCTACGAGCGAACTTCGTCGTCCGTTTGGGCCACCAATACGAATCCCGGAGAGGTGCCCGGGGCCGCTCCGGCGCGTACGAGGGATCGGTCGACCTGCAGGAGGTGCGAGATGGAACGGTCTGCCGGACGGTTTGCGGTCGTGGCCCTGTGCTCGTCCTGGCTGCTCGGCGCAGCCGCGCAGGACGGCGGCGGGCCCGCGCGAGGTGAGGATTCCGCCTGTGCTCCCGACGACGACCACGGCTTCGACCTCGACTTCGACGACGACGACGATCTCGACGCTCGCCGCGTCGCGGCGCGGCTCGACGGTGTGTGCGAGGTGCCGAGCATCTCGACGACCGCGCAGGGCACGTTCACGGCCGAGATCGACGACGAGGGAAGGCTGATCGTGTGGACGCTGACGTACCAGGATCTGTCGGCCCCGGTTCAGCAGGCGCACATCCATTTCGGCGAGCGCCATACGAACGGCGGCATCAGCGCGTTCCTGTGCTCGAACCTCGGCAATGCCCCGGCCGCCACTCAGGCCTGCCCGGAGACGACGGCGACGATCAACGGGACGATCACGCCCGAGCTGATCGTTGGGCCTGCGGAGCAAGGGATCGGCGCAGGGGAGATCGAAGAGCTGATCCGCGGGATCCGCTCGGGCGCCGCGTACGTGAACGTGCATACGATGACGTTCCCGGCGGGCGAGATCCGCGGCCAGGTCGTCGGCGCCGACGACGATGACGGCGGCGATGTGATCAGCAGCGGCGCCGGTCAGTGGGACTACTGACGTCCCGCGCGACTCCTGACGTTTCGGCGGGGGCCGGCGGCCTGCTCGGCCGTCCGGCCCGCCGCGGACGCGAGCGTCAGGCGAAGTAGATCGTCTTGACCTCGAAGTAGAGCTCGAGGCCCTCGATGCCGCCCTCGCGGCCGATGCCGGACTGCTTGAAGCCGCCGAACGGCATCTTCGGGTCGACGATCATGCCGTTCACGGTCACGCTGCCCGAGCGCATGCGCCGCGCGATCTCGTAGCCGCGCTCCGGGTCCTTCGTGTAGACGGCGCCGTGCAGCCCGTAGATCGTGTCGTTCGCCTTGCGGACGGCATCGTCGATGTCCTTGTACGAGATGAACGACACGACCGGCCCGAAGATTTCTTCCTGCGCGATCGTCATCTTCTGATCGACGTTCGTGAAGACCGTGGGCTCGATGAAGTAGCCGCGGTCGAGGCCCTTCGGCCGGCCGCCGCCGAGCACGAGCTTCGCGCCTTCCTGCTTGCCCTTCTCGATGTAGCCCTGCACGCGCTTCAGCTGCCGCTCCATCGCGAGCGGGCCCATCTGCGTCTCGGGATTCTGCGGGTCGCCGACCTTCACGTGCCTGACCGCGCCGACGTACGCGTCGAGCACGTCGTTCTTTCTCGACTCGGGCGCGAGGACGCGCGTCAGCGAGAAGCAGACCTGGCCCGTGATCGGCATCGAGTACGGCACGAGGCTCTGCAGCACCTGGTCCATGTCGGCGTCGTCGAGCACGATCGCCGCCGACTTGCCGCCGAGCTCGAAGCTCGCGCGCGTCAGCCGCTCGGCCGCGACCGCCGCGATGTGCCGGCCTGCGGCCGTGCTGCCGGTAAAGCTGATCTTGTCGATGCCCGGATGACGGATCAGGTAGTCGCCGGTCTCGCGGCCTGCCGGAATCACGTTGAAGACGCCCGGCGGGAGCCCCGCCGCCTCGATGCATTCGGCGAGGATGTACGCGTCGATCGGCGTCTCGGGCGACGGCTTCGCGACGACCGTGCAGCCTGCCGCGAGCGCGGCGGCCGCCTTGTAGCAGAGCAGCACGAGCGGTGCGTTCCACGGCGTGATCGCCGCGACGACGCCGACCGGCTCCTTCACGACGCGCACGAGCCCGCCGTCGTCGCGGCGCCGCTCGTCGACGAGCGGATAGGTCTTGATCAGCGTGCCGTAGTATTCGAAGAGCTCGGACGGCTGGCCGGACACGTAGCGCGTGAAGCTGATCGGCGCGCCGACCTGCGTCGTCCACGCCTGCGCGAGCTCGGGCAGCCGGGCCTTCAGGTTCGCTGCTACCTTGAGCAGATAGTTGCCGCGTTCCTCGGGCGAGAGACGCGGCCACGGGCCGTTGTCGAAGGCTTCGCGCGCGGCCGCGACGGCCTTGTCGACGTCCTTCGGAGAGGCCTCCGGGAACGTCACGAGGACCTCTTCGGTGACCGGCGAGATCACGTTCAGCACGCCGGTGCCGGCGGGCTTCTGCCACTTGCCGTCGATGAAGAAGGCGTCATGCGCCTTGACGTTGACCTCGTTCGCTTGGAGCGCTGCGCTCATCTTTCGGTCCTCTTCGTAGCTCAAAGACGGCCCTCGAGCGGGGCGACGGCCTCGCGAGGGCGGGGATTACGACATGTTCGGCCTCCGCCCGAAGGACTGTCAACCGACGTCGGTGTCGCCGGGTCCCGCCGATGTCTCCGCGCGGTTGCCGCGGACGATCAGCGACAGCGTCAGCGCGACCAGCGCGGCGAAATAGAGCAGCGCGCCGACCGCGTGCGAGTACTCCCACTGCGCCCGCAGCGTCTCCCAGTCGGCGGGCCGCGTCGTCCAGTTCTCGGTCGCCTGATTCGCCGGGAACGTGAACGCGAAGAAGATCGCGAGCGCGAGGACGATGCACACGAGCGCCGTGACGACGAGCCGGAACTCCGCGCCGCGGCGCCGCACGACCACGGCGAGCCAGAGCGTCGACGCGATCGCCGCGAGGATCGGGATGCCGAGCAGCGCCCAGCCGGCGTAGATCTGCTGCGCGACGAAGTACTCGTCGGCCGGAAGATCGATTTTGTTCGGCAGCGCGTAGAGGTGCGCGAAGCCGGCCGCCATCGGCAGCGCGACGAGCACGATACTGAGGAGCCGCAGGGCATTCGCGAGCGTCATCGATTCCTTTGTCGCCGATCGTACCGACGGGTTCCCGAGCCGAGGCGCGAGAGTCGGAGGATGTCGCTCGGAGTCGTTCCGGGAGGATCTGCGGCGCTTCCGCGGAAGCGTTTCTCGAACGAGAATCGTTCACGAAACGCTTCCGCGGGAGCGGAGCCGCACGTCCTTCCGGCGCTCGTCCCACCGCCAGTCCGGCTTCCCGGGGCCGACCTCGACGCCGCCGACCCAGCGAGCGGGAGGCTTCAAGGATCCGAAGTCGACGTGGCCCTCGAGCACCGCGCGACCGAGCTCGGTGATCGCGAGGACGTCGGTCCACGGCGGGCGCGCCCGGCCGGCGCGATCGACGCCAGGCCGGCGCGTGAAGACGTGTCCGCTCGCGTGCTCCATCGTCAGCACGCGCCGAAGGACCTCGAGGTCGCCCTGTCCCGGCAACGGATCGACGACGGCGTTGAGCAGCACGAAGATGCGCTCGAGGCTCTGCTCTCGTTCGGCGAGGAGCCCGAGCACCATCGCTTCCGTGAACGACAGCCCGTTCTCGACGGACGGCAGCTCGCGCAGATGACGATGCAGCGCCGGGGCCAGCAGCGGCAACGCGGGCGTCCCCGTGCGCATCAATGCGGCGAGCGGGCGCGGGTCCGCGCTCGCGAGCGCACGCCACGCATCGATGCCGAGCTTGAGTTGCGCGGGCGACGCGGGCGTGCGCGTCGCCCACAGCATGCGCAGCGCCTCGGGCGGCAGCTGGCCGAGCCCGACGAAGCGGGTCGTCCCCGGGAACGTGCCGACGTTGATCAGCTCGAGCCGCGGCGGCCGGCGATGACGCGCGTAGTGGCCGAGGAGCCGCACGAGCACGAGCTGGTCGTAGCAGTCGAGCTCGGACCAGATCACGACGCGATCGTAGTCCGCCGAGTCGTGCAAGCGCTGCTCGTCGCGCCGTAAACCGTCGAGCACCTGGTCGCGCTCGAGCGGCGGCTCCCGCGACTGCCCGTAAGCCTCGACGAGAAAGCGGGCGCGCTGCTCGAGGGCGCCGGGACCCTCGCGGACCGGCCCCGCGAGGTAAGGATAGCTGTGCTCGTAGAAGTCGCCGTGGAAGCCCGCTTCGAGCAGCGCGCGCCGAATGTCGCTGCCGCAGCGGACGTGCAGCGTGCGCAGGTGGCCGTCGAGCGCCGTCGCGCGTTCTGCGGGAGCACGCGCACTCGCGGCGCCCGCCGACGACGCGATCGTCTCGAGCGCCACTCGCTCGCGCGCCATCGCCGCGATGTGCCGCTTGAGATGCGCCCAGTCGTCGAAGCGCAGCTCTCGAGCGACCAGGTACTGCGCCTCCGCGAGCTTCGGCGGTAACGACTCGAAGCGCGCGAGCGCGTCCGCGTCGCCGGCGCGGGCCGCCTTCAGCAGGTCTTTCGCGCGCTTTCGCTGTTGCTCGAAGTCGAGACGAAAGTGAGAGTAGGGCGCGGGCCGCTCGGCCATGATGGATTCCCCTTATCGTTTCGCCTGCGTCCGCCCAGGCAGATAAGGGAAAGCTCGGTCTCGCGACGAGGTCGTTGGTCGTGGGCGCAGCCCTTTCCGCGGACGTGGAGGCTCCGACCGAGCACGCGGTTCAGTGTAGGGCCGACATCGAACCCGTGCAACGAGGCCGACGCGAACGAGATGCGAAAGAGGCCCTCGAGGGCAAAGCTCGATCGGCACGACATCGAGCTTGCGGGACCTGCTTCGAGCGCGGGCACGGCGAAGCGCGGCGCCGATCGCCGGGGAACGGCGGGCGCGCGGCTTCTGCGGCTCGGGGCCGACATCTTCTGTCACATTGAACATCTCGCAGCTTCGAGGGTATGCTCCGCGGCGGTTTCATCAGCCGTTGTCGGGGAGGGCGCGACGGTGAAGGATTTCAACGCCGGCGAGGTCATCGGCCTGCTGAAGCGCACGCTGCCGTTCCTCGTCTTTCGGTTCCTGATCTATTTCGGCATCACGCTCGCCTACGTCGTCGGCACCGGCGTCGGGATGGGCATCGGCTACTTCGTTGGCTACATCGGAGACGATCCCGGCGCCTTCAGCGTATGGGGTGGCGTGTTCGGCTTCGGGCTCGTCAGCAGCGTCGTCTACTTCCTTCGCGAGTATCTGCTCTATCTCGTGAAGGCGGGACACATCGCCGTGCTCGTGGAGCTCATGGACGGCAAAGAGCTGCCCGAGGGGCGTTCGCAGATCGACCATGCGCAGAAGCTCGTGCGTGAGCGCTTCGCGGAGTCGTCGGTGCTGTTCGGGCTCGACCAGCTGATCAAGAGCATCCTGCGCGCGTTCAACCGCACGTTCTTCACGATTTCCGCGCTCATCCCGATCCCCGGCCTCGAGGCCGTCGCGAAGCTCGTCAACACCGTCCTGAACCTGTCGCTGACCTACCTCGACGAGGTCATTCTCGCGCACAACATCCGGACGCGGGCCGAGAACCCATGGCGATCCGGGCAGACGGCACTCATTCTCTACGCGCAGAACTACAAGGCGTTCCTCAAGAACGCTTTCGTTCTCGCCTTCTTCATCTGGGGTCTGACCCTGGTCGTGTTCCTCGTCGCGCTCGCGCCGGCGGCAGCCGTCGTCGCACTCTTCCCCGGCTCTGCGGGCATCCTGACGGTGGCCATCGCGGTCGTCTTCGCGTGGGGCGTGAAGCAGGCGGTGATCGAGCCTTTCGCGATGACGGCGCTGATGCAGGTGTTCTTCAAGGTCACCGAGGGGCAGGCGGCGGATCCCGAGTGGGAGGCTCGCCTCGACAAGGCGACGTCGAAGTTCCGGGAGCTCAAGGAGCGCGCGGCGAGCTGGACCGCCGCGCAGACTGCAGCGATACGGCGCGGCGACGACGAGCCGCTGCCCGAATCGCCGACTTCCTGAGCGAGTCGAACGACAAAAGCCGCCTCGACGGCGGCGACACGGAGAGAGACGCAATCATGAACGAGTCGTTCCCGCACCTTCGCGCGGTTCTTGCCGTGCTGCTCATCCTCCAGCTTGCCGGTTGCGGAGGCGCCGACCCCGGCAGCGCGTCTCCCGCGGGCGATAGCCTTGCCGCGGAGAGCACGGGCCTCGAAGAGGCCCCGCAGACGAGCGGGAGCGACGCACCTGCTCTCGCGGCCGCGTCCCACGAAGCCGCGCAGACGTTCGTGCCGACCGCGGCCGACATCACCGCATACGAACGAGGCCTGCGGCGGGAGGTGGAAATGCTCCAGGGCGCGAAGGAGCGCCTTGCCCAGGCCGGGGACGACGAGGCACGGCTCGGCATCCTGGATGAGATCCAGCCGCAGCGCCTCCGTCAGGCGGGGGCGGTCGCGAGCAGCCTGGCAGAGGAACGCTACGAGGCGATCGCGAACGCGGTCAACGACGTGCTCGGCAAGCTCGAGATGGGCGAGGCGGCGCGGCAGTCGATGCCGAGCGAGGAAGAGCTCGCGAAGATGCCGCCCGAACTCCGGGCGCAGGTCGAGGAGAACCTGCGGCAGGTGCAGGCCGCATGGGGCGATCCGTACGAAGGGCTCGACGACGCCGCGGTCGCGGCGCTCGAAGCGAGGGTCGACGACCTCCGCCGCTTGCGTGCCGAGCATGTCGGCCTGCTGCTGGACATGGGGCGTTAGCCGCAGGCTTGCCGTTCTGCCTCCGGCTTCGCGGCTCGCGCTTCGGCGGCATTCCGTCGCATTCCTCGGGTCGAGATGCTCGAGGCCAACGACCCGAGAAAGCGGCGCGTCCGTCCCGCGTCGCCGAGGTCAGAAAATGCTGCGGATCAGCCACTCTCCGACCGTGCCGATCGCGGACATCATCAGCGCGCCGCCGAGGGCCCAGCCGAACCCGTCGACCCTGAGCCGGTCGGTCAGCCGGTCCGTCAGCATCAGCAGGATCGCGTCGATGATCCAGCGCGTGATGAACGCGAGGAGCCACGCGATGCCGAGCGTGATCACCGTGAGCACGCCGAACAGCAGCCAGCCGAGCAGAAAGTTCAGGATGCCGAAGATCGCGGCGACGATGATCGCGCTGACGAAATCCTTGACGTGGAAGCCGGGCAGGACGGCGGCCGTGATCCAGACCGCGACCGACAGGATCAGCCAGGAAAGCAGCAGGCTCATCGCGGGTTCCTCCGGCGTCGACGGTTCCGCGATCGTACAACGCGCGGGAGCGACGCATTGCCAAAATGGTGTCTGACACGATTTTTCGCGTAAATGGTGTCTGACACGATTTCGTCGTGGCACGGAACGTGCAGCGGGCGGTCGGCCGCCGCGCTCTGCGCGAAGCGGCTCAACCGATTCGAAGGTTCGTTATGCCGGTCGCCGCTGCGCCTCGCGAAGGTCCTCGCTCGCTCTACGTCGCCGCCCGCCTCGTCAGCATCGCGATCGTCGTCGCGGCGCTCTGGGTCGGGCAGGTCGTGCTGATTCCGATCGCGCTCGCCGCGATCGTCACGTTCCTGATGAGCCCGCTCGTGACGCGCCTCGACCGGCTCGGCGTGCCGCGCGTGCTCGCCGTGCTCGTCGTGTCCGGTGCGGCCACCGGGGTGCTCGCGGGCGTCGGTTACCTCGTCGTCGGCCAGCTCGGTCAGCTCGCCGAGGAGCTGCCGGAGTACCGGGACAACATCCGCGCGAAGCTCGCGGACCTGCGCGAGCTGACCCGCGGCGGAACGATCGAGCGCGTGCAGAGCACGATCCGCGATATCAGCGAGGACGTCGAGAGCGACGCCGCCGAGGAGCAGGGCGCGGACCGCGCCGCGGAGACTCCGGTCGAGCTCGACGAGCCCGTCCGCGTGCAGATCGAGGAGTCCCGGCAGATCCTCGGCGAAGCGGAGCGCTTGACGCCCGTCGCGAGCGCCGCCGCGACCGCCGGTCTCACGATGCTGCTGTCGATCTTCATGCTGATCAAGCGCGAGGACCTGCGCAACCGGCTCGTGAGCCTCGCCGGTCACACGTCGATCGTCGTGACGACGAAGGCGTTCGCGGAAGCGGGGCAGCGCATCTCCCGCTATCTGCTGATGCAGTTCATCATCAACGCGACGATGGGGCTCGCCGTCGGCATCGGGCTCTATTTCATCGGCGTCCCGTATGCCGCGCTCTGGGGCCTGTCCGCCGCGGTGCTCCGCTACGTGCCGTACATCGGCCCGTGGATCGCCGCGCTGCTGCCGATCTCGGTCAGCCTGATCACCGCGCCCGGCTGGGAGCAGGTCGTGATCGTCATCACGATGTTCGTCGTGCTCGAGCTCTTGAGCAACAACGTGATGGAGCCGCTGCTCTATGGGCAGAGCGTCGGGCTCTCGGCGATCGCGGTGATCGTCTCGGCGATCTTCTGGACGTGGATCTGGGGCCCGATCGGGCTCGTGCTCGCGACCCCGATGACGGCGTGCATCGTCGTGCTCGCGCGCTACGTGCCGGAGCTCGCGTTCATCGACCGGCTGATGAGCGAGGGCCCGGCGCTGAAGCCGCACCTGTCGCTCTATCAGCGGCTTCTCGCGCGCGACGAGGACGAGGCGGCGGACATCGTCGACGCGTACCGCGAATCGCACACGCTCGAGGAGACGTGCGACGAGCTGCTGCTCGGCGCGCTGCTCGCGTTGAAGCGGGACCTCGCGGCCGATCGGATCCTGCGCGACGACGGCGACTTCGTCGCGAGCGCGCTCGACGAGCTCGTCGACGAGCTCGCCGACGCGGTCGCGGAGGAGGGCGCCGAGGCTCGCGACGGCGCCGCCGCGTCGGCGCGTCGACCGCTCGTGATCGGCCTCCCGGTCCGCGATCGCGTCGACGAGATCGCGCTCGAGCTGCTCGGCGTCCTGCTCAAAAAGGAGCCGTGCGAGCTCGACGTCGTCAGCGCGGAGGCGCTCGTCGGCGAGAAGATCGCCGAGGTCGAGACGCGGCGGCCGGCGGCCGTGTGCGTCGTGACGCTGCCGCCCGGAGACCTGACGGCGACTCGGCATGCCGCGAAGCGCCTGCGTGCGCGCGTGCCCGGCGTCGCCGTGATCGTCGGCCGGCTCGGCGGCGGCGCCGCGGCCGCGCGGAGCCGCCACCTGCTGCGCACGGCCGGTGTCCGCGACGTCGGCTTCAGCCTCGCCAAGCTCGCGGAGCTCCTCGGGCAGATCGTGCGCGAGGCGGCCCGCACGCCGGCCGAGGACGCGGTCGCCGGCGAGGGGACGCCGGAGCTCACGGCGGCGCGCTGATGCGCCGCCGCGGCAACGCGCCGTTCAGCGCTTCAGCGACGGCGGCCCGGTGCGCCGGCACGCGATATCGAGGCCGTGCCCGACGGACAGGAGCACCGCCTCCATGTCCGGCTTCGATCTGACGGCCGCGGCGTAGCGCGCGGTCGCTTCGCGCGCGCTCTCCGGATGGATCATGTTGTCGGCGACGATCACGCCGCCGTCCGCGAGCAGCGGATAGACGAGCTCGAAGCACGGCGCGTAGAGTTCCTTCCAGATGTCGATCAGCACGAGATCGACGGGACCCGGCTGATCGCGCAGCAGCTCGAGCGCATCCCCGAGGCGCCACTCGACGACGTTCGCGAGCCCGGCCTCGGCGATCCGCTCGCGCGCGTAGGCCTGCTTGCTCGCGACGCTGTCGTACGTGTAGAGCTTGCCGCCGGTCGCGCGTGCCGCGTCCGCGAGAAAGAGCGTCGAGAAGCCGTACGACGTGCCGAGCTCGACGATCCGCGTCGCGCCGAGGCCGATCGCGAGCGAATGCAGGAAACGCGCGGCCGGCTCGCCGACCGCGAGCAGGAAGTCGTCTCGGTGGCGCGCAAACTCGTCGCGCGACAGCGCCGCGGCCCTGGCCGCCTCGTCCTCCATGCGCTTCTTGTAGATGCCGAGCACGCGCTCGAATGCCTGATCCATCTTTTCGTCGACCTCCTGTGCGGGAAAACGCGTTATCGCGCGTCGCGCGCGCGCGGGCCCGCCGCCTCGCGGACCCGCATGATCAGCTCGAGTATGCGCTGCAGCGCACGCTGCAGGCGGCCGAGATCGCTGAACACGATGCTGAGCGTGTAGGTGCCGTTCTTCGCGCGCCGAATCGTGAGCTTCTCGCCGACCTCCTTCGCGAGCTGAATCTGCAGCCAGCGCGTCTGCAGGTCGATCCGCGTGCGGTCGTCGTCGCGCTCGGCCGGCGCGTCGAGCAGCGCCCGCACGGCCTTCTCGACCTGGCGAACGGACAGTCCGCGGCGCTCGGCCTTACGCGCGATCTCGATCTGCCGGTCGCGATCGAGGGACAAGAGCGCGCGCGCGTGGCCCATGTCGATCCGGCGCTCGGCGAGCATGTCCTTGACCTCGGGATCGAGGTCGAGCAGCCGCAGCAGGTTGCTCACGGACGCGCGCGAGCGGCCGACGGCCTTCGCCGCCTGCTCGTGCGTGAGCGCGAACTCGTCGACGAGACGCCTCAGGGAATTCGCCTGATCGATCGGATTCAGGTCCTCGCGCTGCAGGTTCTCGATCAGCGCGACCGCGAGCGCCGACTGATCGTCGAGCTCGCGGACGATGACCGGGACCGTGCGGAGCCCCACGAGCTTTGCCGCGTGCCAGCGGCGTTCGCCGGCGACGATCTCGAAGCGCGAGTCGTTCGCGCCCTCGGGCACATCCGCGTCGCGCTGCGCGTTCGCTGCGCCCGCGCCGATGCGCCGGACGACGAGCGGCTGCAGGATGCCTTGCTCGCGGATCGTTTCCGCGAGCTCGACGAGGCTCTCCTCGGATACGTACCGGCGAGGCTGATAGCGACCCGGCGTCAGCGCGTCGACCGGCACCTCGAGCACGCGCGGTCCGCCGCTCTCGGTTGCGTCGTCCGCGAGACCCGCGCCGCCGAGCAGCGCGTCGATTCCGCTCTCTCCCTGCATGCGCGCGCCGCCGCGTCAGTCGTCCGGCAATGCGAACACGTAGAGCGCGTGTCCGCGGGTCGGCGGCTTGATCTCCGGCGCGATCAGGTTCGGCACGAGGCGGGGGCTGCCGCCGCCGAGCCCGGTCGTGACCGCGACGTACTGCTTGCCGTCGACCTCGAAGCTGATCGGGAAGCCCTGCACGGATGTCGCGAGGCGCGTCTTCCAGACGACGCGTCCGTCGCGCACGTCGATCGCCTTGAACTCGCGGTCGAGGTCGCCGACGAACACGAGCCCGCCGGCCGTCGACAGCGCCGCGGTCAGGAACGGTGCGCGCTGCTCGAGCGCCCACGTCTCCTCCATCGTGTCGACGTCGAACGCGGCGAGCCGGCCGAGGTTGCCGTCGCTGCCCGGCATCTCGTAGAAGCGTCGGTCGGCGCCGCCGGCGCTGCCGCCGCCCGGACGCTGCTCGATCGCCTGCGCGCGGATCGAGATGCAGCTCTGCGACAGCGGGATGATCATCTGCCGCGTCGGCCGGTGGAAGCTCATCGCCTGCCAGTTGTGGCCGCCCTCGGTGCTCGGGCAGCCGTCGATCCACTCGCCGATCTCGTGGTCGATGATGTCCTGTCGGTAGCGGGGCCGCCCGGTCTCGCGGTCGAAGCTCTCCCAGACGTTCTGGAACACCGTCTCGGCGTGGTCGATGTAGCGGCCGTCGCGGCGATCGAGCTTCCACAGGATCCCGTCCTTGCCGACCGTGAAGACGAGCTTGTCGTCGCCCGAGTCGACGAGCACGCGCTCGAACACGACGTCGAGATCGAGCGCCTCGCCGGGCGCGTGCGAGAAGTGCCACGCGAGCTTGCCGGTGCTCGCGTCGAGCGCGACGGTCGAGCTCGTGTAGAGCGCGACGTCGAGCGTGCCCATGCCGCGGCTCGCCGGCATCCACGGCTTCGCCTGCGCGGTGCCCCAGTACGTGAGGTTGAGCTCCGGATCGTAGCTGCCGGTGATCCACGTCTCGCCGCCGGCGCGGTAGAGGTCGGGCAGATCGCCCCACGAGTCGCCGCCGGGATCCGTCGACACGGCGACCGTCGAGAAGCGCCACAGCTGCTCGCCGGTCTCGGCGTCGTAGCCGCTGATGAAGCATTTCTGCTCCTCGTAGCGGGAGCAGCCGCCCATGCCCTGGATCACGACGCCGTTCGCGACGAGCGGCCCGCTGCTGCTCGCGCGTCCGTCCGGCATCGCGACGTTCCACACGGTCTCGCCGGTGCGCGCGTCGAGCGCGACGAGGCGGCCCGCGCTCTGCAGGTAGAGCTTGTCCGCATAGAGCGCCATGCCGCGCATCGCGACGTTGTCCTCGAGGCGGTGCTCCCAAATCAGGCTGCCGTCGCGGCCGTCGAGCGCCTGGATGATGCCGCCGGTGTTGTTCAGGAAGATCGTGCCGCGATAGGCGAGGGGAGACGGCTGATTCGTGCCGCCGTCGCGCATCGGCCAGACCCATGCGAGCTGGAGGCGGTGCGCGTTCTCGGGCGTGATCTCGTCGAGCGGGCTGAAGCTCGACGCGTCGTAGTCGCGGCGCAGCATCGGCCAGTCGCCCGGCGGAGGGTCGCGCAGCAGCTCGTCGGTCAGCGGCGCGAAGTCGCGGACCGTGCCCGCGACGATCACGCCGGTCGGCTCGGGCTCCGGCGCCTCCGTCGGCGCGGCCTGCGCGGGCGCGCCGGTCGGCAGCAGCGTCCCGATCAGCGTGCTAGACGCCGCGAACGGCTCGGCACCGGCCGCCGCGCCGTTCTGCGCGAGGAGGTACGCGATCACGTTGACGTAGGTCTCCTCGGGAAGCGCGCCCGGCCCTTCGGGCGGCATCGTCGCGCGAAGCTGCGCGAGGAGCTCGTTCGTGCTGCGGCCGCGCCAGCGGCTCACGAATTCGGGACCGGCGAGCCGCGCGGTCGGCAGGAGCCGCATGTCCGCGCCGTGGCACGTCGCGCAATGCTGCTCGTAGTCGGCGCGTCCGGCCTCGGTCTGCTCGGCGGTGATCGACCAGGCCGGCGCGGCATGCAGGGCGAGCGCGCCGGCCGCGGCCGGCGCGAGAAAGCGCTTCGAGCTCATTATTGTAGTCGTCCTCGAGTCCCCCGAACCTCGAAGGCCAGTATCGTCGCGCCGCGGA
Source organism: Gammaproteobacteria bacterium (assembly GCA_036381515.1). Lineage (GTDB taxonomy): Bacteria > Pseudomonadota > Gammaproteobacteria > Steroidobacterales > Rariloculaceae > ZC4RG20. The sequence goes on from DASVCR010000072.1 coordinate 66,826, forward strand.
CGCTGTCAAATGTCACGAAAAACGTGTCAGACACCTTTTCTCGAGAAAAATGTGTCAGACACCTTTTTCTTGGGAAAAGGTGTCTGACACGTTTTTTCGGCGGAGGCGGGCGAACAGCGAGTACTCCCACGGCCGGATCGCGAAGACGGCGCCGCAGCCGCGGCGCTCGGACAGCGGCAGCCCCGCGTCGCGCCGCGCGAGGTCGTCGAACTCGCGCGCGATGCGCTCGATCGACTGCTGCATCTGCCTGAGCGACGCGTCCGACAGCATCCCGCCGACGAACCGGAACTGCTCGCCGGGGCCCGTGAACGGCGAGTCGAGGAACTCGAGCTTCACCTGCCGCGCGAGGAGCTTCTGCACCGGCCCGTTCGGGCGCCACGCGAAATTGCGCGCGGTCAGGAGCCGCACGCGATTGAGCGGCAGGAGCTCGATGATCCTCGCTCGGTGCAGCCGGATCAGCAGCCTGTCGAGCTCCGCGGGCTCGATCGCGAACCCGTCGGTGATCGCGGCGAGCGGCCAGCCGTTGATCAGCAGATAGGTCAGGAGCAGCAGCTTCGGCTCGGCGACGAGCGCCTGCTCCTGCTCGACGGTGAGCTCCGTGAGGTACTCGCGCCGCGCGTTCAGCATCTCGACGAGATCCGAGATCTCGATGCCGACGGCGTGACAGATCTGCTCGAGCCGACGCAGCGAGAAACTGCGCCGCGCGAACATGCGCTTGACGCTCGATTCGCTGACGCCGATCCGGTGCGCGAGGCTCGCGTACGTGATGCCCTGCGCTTTCAGGAACCGCTTCAGCTCGTCGATCAGGGACGCCGCCTGAGCCATCGCGAAGTGCCTCCGGAGCCGCCCGGCCTGCGCGCCGCTCGCGGGCGCCTTCGGCTTCGGCCGGCGAAAAGTAGCGAAAAACGATACTTCACGGCCGCATTCTACGCGACTCGAGCCGGAAATCGGACGAAATTCGGCTACCTGTGAGAGACTCGCGACGGTTTTCGATCCGGGAGCACGACGATGAGAGCCTTCCTGTTCGTGACGAGGCGCGCGAGTCCGTTGCTGACCCTGCTCGTCGTCGGGGCGTCCCCGACCGTCCCCGACTCCGGCGAGACCGCGGCGGCGTGCTACGCGCCCGCGGCCGAGCCGACGTCGGCCCGCATGGACTGCCGGCCCGGCCGGATCCTCGTGCTGCCCGGCGTCTACAACACGCGCTTCCAGCTCGCGGGCTTCGTCGAGCGCGCCGAGGCGCGGCTCCCCGGGTTCGACGTCGAGGTCCGTCCGTGGGGCACGCCGCTGTTGCCGCTCCGAAACCTCCGCGCGCACGAGCGGAACGTCGCGACGGCGGCCGCGCTCGCCGCGGAGATCGCCGAATGGCGCGGCGCGCATCCGGCCGAGCCGTTCTACCTCGTCGGCTACTCCGGGGGCGGCGGCATGGCGGTGCTCGTCGCCGCCGCGCTGCCCGACGGCGTCGAGATCGATAGGCTGATCCTCGTCGCGCCCGCGATCTCGCCGGACTATCCGCTCGAGCGCGACGTCCTGCCGCACGTGCGGGAGCTCGTCGTCAACTACGCGAGCGAGCGCGATCTTCAGGTCGGGTGGGGAACGCGCAGGTTCGGCACGATCGACCGCAAGCACGTCGACAGCGCGGGCGCGGTCGGCTTCACGACGAACGATCCGAAGGTCGTGCAATGGCATTGGTCGCCGGCCGACCGCGAGCTCGGCCATCGCGGCAACCACGTGGCCTACCTCGGCCGCCGCTGGCAGGCGGCCGCGCTGCTGCCTGCCCTCGATCCCGACGCGACGGCCGAGACGCTGGCCGCCGCGTGGGCGGCGGTCGACCAGGAGAGCCGTTGATGGACGTTATCGTGTTCGCGCTGATCGGAGGGCTCGTCGGCGGGCTCCTGCCCGACGGTCACTTCGCGGGCTTCGCATTGGGGGCCGCGCTCGGCGTGCTCGCGGCGCGGCTCGGGCGGCTCAACGCGCGCCTCGGCCGGCTCGAGCAGCAGATCGCGGCGCAGAGGGCGGTGGACGTCACCGCCGCGCGCATGTCGGCGGCACGTGCGGAGACCGCGGCAGCGGGCGGCGAGCCGACCGCCGCCTCGTCGGCACCGGCGTCCGCGCCGGGCGCCGTGCGCGATGCGGCGCCGCACGCCGCGCCGACAGGCACGGTGCCGCGGCGCGACGCGGATCGCATCGCGGCCAGGTCCGCGACTCCGCCGAAGCGCTCGCGCCTCGTTGCGGACACCGAGCCGTCCGCGCTCGAGCGTGGGCTCGCCGCGCTGACCCGCTGGTTCACGACCGGCAACGTGCCCGTGAAGGTCGGCGTCCTCGTGTCCGTGTTCGGCGTCGGCTTTCTCGTCAAGGAGGCGATCGATCGAAACTGGATCCTGCTGCCGCTCGGGCTCCGTCTCGTTCTGATCGCGCTCTTCGGCGTCGTGCTGCTCGTGCTCGGCTGGCGGCTGCGGGAGCGCAATCCCGCCTATGCCGTCAGCGTGCAGGGCGGCGGCATCGCGATGCTGTACGTCACGATCTACGCGGCGCACGCGGTCTACGGCTTGTTGCCGGCCGCTGCCGCATTCACGATGCTCCTCGCCGTCACCGCGGCCGGCGCGACGCTCGCCGTGCTCCAGGACGCGCGCTCGCTCGCCGTGCTCGGCATCGTCGGCGGCTTCCTCGCGCCGGTGGTGACGTCAACCGACGCGGGCAACCACGTCGTGCTCTTCGGCTATTACGCGGTGCTCGATCTCGCGATCCTCGGCATCGCGTGGTTCAAGGCGTGGCGTGCGCTCAATGTGCTCGGGTTCTTCTTCACGTTCGGCATCGGAACGGTATGGGGCCTCGATGCGTACAGGCCTGAGCTCTTCGCGTCGACGGAGCCGTTCCTCGTGCTGTTCGTCGCGATCTATATGTGGGTACCGGTGCTGTTCGCGACGCGCGCACGGCCCGAGCTCAAGGGCTTCGTCGACGGCACGCTCGTGTTCGGCACGCCGCTCGTCGCGTTCGCGCTGCAGTCGCAGCTCGTCGGCGACACGCGCTACGGGCTCGCGGCGAGCGCGCTCGTGCTCGCCGCCGCGTATTTCGTGATCGCGTGGCGGCTGCGCCGCGCGCGGGACGAGAACCTCGCCGTGCTCGCCGACGCCGAATTCGGGCTCGGCGCCGCGTTCCTCGCGCTCGCGGTGCCGCTCGCGCTCGACGCGCGCTGGACGTCGGCCGCGTGGGCAGTGCAGGGCGCCGCGATGACGTGGCTCGGCGTGCGTCAGCGCCGGCGGCTCGCGTCCGCCGCCGGCGCGCTGCTGCAGCTCGCGGCCGGCGCGGTGCTGATCGACCACGGCATGACGGCGTCGCCGGCGGAAGGCATGCTGGCCGGCGCGACGCTCGGCGCCGCGATGGTTGCGGTCGCCGGAGCGTTCTCGAGCCGGTGGCTCGATCGGTATCCGTTCGAGGCGCTCGGTGCGAACGCGAGCCTGTACGCGGCGGCGTACCTCGCGTGGGGCACGTCGTGGTGGCTCGCGGCCGGCTTCTTCGAGATCGGCAGGCATGCGGCGTTGCCGCTCGACGCGAACGTCGCGATGGTCTTCGTCGGCGCGACTGTGCTCGGCGCGGTCTTCGCGGCGCAGCGGCTCGAGTGGCCTCGGCTCAACGCGGTCGGCTTCGTCGGGACCGGCGCGATCGTGCTCGGCGCGCTGTCGTCGCCGCTGACGCATGCGCATCCGCTCGCGCGCTTCGGCTGGATCGCGTGGCCGGTGCTGCTCGGCTCGCACTACGTGTTCCTGCGCCTCCGCGAGCGGCAGTTCCCGGCCGCGCGGACGATCGCGCATGCGTCGTCCTACTGGGCGATCGCGTTGCTCGTCGCGCTCGAGACCGCGTGGCTGATCGAGCGCGTCGCGGGCGGCGCGTGGCCGGGCGCGGCCGCGCTCGCGGCCGTCGCGGCGCTCGTGCTGCTGACGCTCGGCGTCCGCGAGCGGCTCGCGTGGCCGGTCGGCGCCCATCAGGCGGCGTACGTGACGTACGCGTGCGGCGGCGCGCTCGCGATGCTCGTAGCGGCGACGCTCGTCGCGAACGCCGTGTCGCCCGGCGACGCGGCGCCGCTGCCGTACGTGCCGATCGCGAACCCGCTCGATCTCGCGAGCGCATTCGTGCTGTTCGTCGCGTACCGCGGCTGGCAGGCGGCACGCGCGTACATGCCGGCAGCCTTCGGCCGCGGGGACAAGGCAGGCCTCGTGCTCGCCGGCCTCGGGCTCGTGCTGCTCACGGCGGCCGTCGCGCGGGCGGTCCACCACCTCGGCGGCGTGCCGTTCGATTTCGAGCGGCTCGCGGAATCGACGATCTTGCAGGCCGCGCTGTCGATCGTGTGGGGAACGGCCGCGCTCGGCGGCATGCTCGTCGGCGCGCGGACGAGCCGGCGCGACGTGTGGATCGCGGGCGCCGCGCTGATGGCGGTCGTCGTCGCGAAGCTCTTCGTCGTCGAGCTCGGCAGCACCGGGACGGTCGCGCGCGTCGTATCGTTCCTCGGCGTCGGCGCGCTGCTGCTCGTCGTCGGCTACTTCGCGCCAGCGCCGCCGCGCAGGGCGTGATGGAAATTGGGGTCAGACGGAAATTGGGGTCAGAGCCCCTTTTTTGTGTGAGGCAATTGGGGTCAGAGGAAATTGGGGGGCAGAGCTGGGACAGAGCCCTTTTTGGGGAAGGTGAGGTCAGAGCCCTTTTCTGAGGAAATTGCGGTCAGACCAGGTCAGCTATTTTTTGCACTGCGCGGAATCGAAATTGGGGGCAGAACGAAATCGGGCCCTCGGTCGGAGGGTCGGAGGGGGCAGAGCCTCTCAGAGCCCCATTTTCTGAGAGCCCTTGCTGCCGTGGCGGAAGGCTCCGATCCCGATTTCGTTTGAGAAAAGAGCTCCGAAAAAAGGGCTCTGACCCCAAATTTCACCGAAAAAAGGGCTCTGACCCAATTTCCTCGGGCTGAAAAAAAAGGCTCTGACCCCAATTTCGGACCCAATTTCGCCGTTGTGTCAGACACCTTTTTCGTTCCGAAAAAGGTGTCTGACACGAGGGTCGCGCGGGCGGGATAGTTGCCGCGGCGGGGAGGACCGGCTGGCGGCGCGAATGCGGCGGCGGTATGCTCGACGCAAACGACGAGGGGGAGCGCGATGAGAACGAAAATCGTCCTGCTCGCGTGCGGAGCGCTCGGTTTGACGGCGGCGTGGAGCGCGGCGTTCGAGGACGTCGCGCGCGAGATGCAGGAGCGGGCGCAGCATTTCCTTGCGGCGCTCGACGACGCGAGGCGCGACAAGGCGACGTTCTCGTTCGACGATGAAGAGCGCTTCAACTGGCACTTCACGCCGGTCGACCGGCAAGGGCTGCCGTATCGCGAGCTGACGCGCGGCGAGCGCCGTCTCGCGGATCGGCTGCTCGCGTCGGGGCTGAGCCGTGACGGCCTCGACAAGGCCTTCGGCATCATGTACCTCGACCAGATCCTGTTCGAGCGCGAGGGCCGCGACATCCGCGATCCGGGGCGTTACTTCGTGTCGGTCTTCGGCACGCCGGGCGGGCAGGGCGCATGGGGCTGGCGCATCGAGGGCCACCACCTGTCGCTGAACTTCACGCTGCGCGACGGGCAGGTCGTCTCCATGTCGCCGGCGTTCATGGGCAGCAATCCGGCGATCGTCCGCGACGGGCCGCACGCGGGGCTCGAGGTGCTCGCCGACGAGCAGCGGCTTGCCAGAGCGCTGCTCCGCCTCTTCGACGCGGAGGCGCGCGCCGGCGTCGTGTTCGCCGAGGAAGCGCCGCGCGACATCGCCACGAGCAACTCGCGGCGGGTCGACATCGGCGCGCCCATCGGGCTCGCGGTGCGCGACATGACGCCGCAGCAGGCCGACGCGCTGATGGGGCTGATCCGCGTCTATCTCGACCGGATGCGGCCCGAGCTCGCGCAGGCGGAGCTCGAGAAGATCATGCGCGCGGACACGGGCGCGATTCACTTCGCGTGGGCGGGGAGCGCCGAGGTCGGCGCGCCGCATTACTACCGGATTCACGGGCCGACGTTCCTGATCGAGTACGACAACACGCAGAGCGGCGCGAATCATGTGCACTCGGTCTGGCGCGACCTGACGAACGATTTCGGCGTGGACGTCCTCGCCGAGCATTACGCGACCGCGCACGCGCTCTAGCCGCGTGCAAGCGGCGACCGCTCGCCGCGAGTCGCTCGAGTAACTAACGAATTGCTCGCTGGGCCGCCGAAGCGCGCTCGCCGGCGTGGGCGGGCGGCTCGGGCTCGGCCCTCGCGGCGCGCGCGCCGTCGAGCACGGCGAGCCACGGCGCGAGGCGGCGGCGCGCCTTCAGCGCGGATTCCGCGACGCGGCGCAGGCGCCGGGCGCGCAGCAGGTCTTCCTCCATCGCATCGACCGGAAGCCGGCCACGCGCGCCGGCCTTCAAGAGCGCGGCCTTCAGCGCCTCGTAGTGGAGCGTGATCCGGCGGGCAAGCGCGTCGAGCTGATCCGGCGCGCCGTCCGGTGTGAGCACGGCGAGCACGGCCTCGCGCAGCGCGGCCCAGTCGGGCGATGCGCCTTCCGCATGGATCGCGTCCGACGGGCGTGCGGGCCGCGGGCCGCGCAGCGCCTCGGATTCCGTCGCGACGTCCTCGAGGTGCTGGCTCGCGCGCATCAGGTCCGGCAGCGCCGCGACGACATCGTCTGGCAGCACGCCGGCGCTCATCCGGCCGATGAAGTCGCGGATCGCGTTCCCGAGCTGGACGAGGCCTTCCGCCTGGAGCCGGCCGGCGGGCTCGGCCTGAGTGCCGCGGAGGCGCCGGGAGGCGAGGTCGAACGCGATCGCGGTCATTCTCTCGAGCTCGAGGACGATGCCGCGGAGCGCGAGCGCCGGGACGCCGGCGAGCGTCGCGTCGAGGTGCGCGGGCCGGCCGATCTCCTCGTCGGCCGTCACGAAGCGCGCCGACAAGAACCGCACGAGACGCGAAGCGAACGGCGCGAGCAGCGCGACGCCGAGCAGGTTGAAAAGCGTGTGGAACACGGCGAGGACGGCCGGCACGTCCCTCGCCGCGGCGCCCCATGTCGAGACGACGGCCGCGCTCGCCGCGAGCAGCAGCGGCAGGATCACGATCGCGACCGCGCCGGTCACGACGTTGAACGAGATATGGGCCCACGCGGCGCGCTTCGCCGGCGGCGTCGCGCCGAGCGACGCGAGCCATGCCGTCGACGTCGTGCCGACGTTCGCGCCGATGACCGTCGCGGCCGCGAGCTCGGCCGGCAACGCGCCGCCCGCCGCCGCGGTCAGCGTGATCGCGACCGACGCGCTCGACGACTGTGTGAGCATCGTCAGCAGGGCCCCGACGCCGACGAACGCGATCCTGCCGGTCCACCCCGTCCCGCCGACCGACCACTCGCCGATCCGCGGCGCAATCTCCGCGAACGCGCCCTGCAGGAAGCCGACGCCCAAGAAGAACGCACCGAAGCCGGCGACGGCCGCGCCGAAGCCCGCGCGGCGCACGTTCCCGCCGGCCGCGAGCTTGAGCAGCATGCCGATCCCGACGAGCGGCAGCGCGAGCACGCCGACGTCGACCTTGATGCCGACGAGCGCGACGAGCCAACCCGTCGTCGTCGTGCCGACGTTCGCGCCGAGCACGACCCAGACCGCCTGCGACAGCGTCAAAAGCCCCGCGTTCACGAAGCCGACGGAGGCCACGGTGACGGCGCTCGACGACTGGACGAGCGCGGTGATCAGCACGCCGGCGCAGAGCCCCCGCCACGCCGTGCTCGTCCAGGATCGGAGGATCGAGTGGAGCGCATTGCCGGCGGCCACCTTGAGGCCGTCGGTCATCATCTGCATGCCGAGCAGGAAGAGGCCGATGCCGCCGAGCAGCGAGGCGATCGTCGAGAAGGTCACGTCGGGGCGAGGTGGAGGCGTTGCTGTCGAAAGCAACTGCCGGCCCGAAGGCCGTTCCGAGCCTTCGGGCCGGGTAGTTCAGGATGCGCTGCGGTTCAGCGTCCGGCGGGTGCGGTGATCGTCGCGGGATCCCAGTGCTCGTCGGCCTTGCCGTCGACGAAGCGCCACGCGTCGAACCACGTCGTCGTATACGTCTGACCCGGGTTGCGCGGATCCGGGTACTCGCGCGCGATCATCACGACGACGACGTCGTCCTCGGCGACCACGTCGACGACCGGCGTCGTCAGCTTGCCGCATTCGTCGGTGCGCGGGCGGCGCATGACCTGCGTGAAGAACGTCACGACGCCCTCGAGCCCCGACGCGGCGTTCGGGTTGTGCTGGATGTAGCGGTCCGTGATCCACTCGCCGGCACGGTCCCACTGATTGCACTGCAGCAGCTCCCGCATGATGTGCAGCGCGGCCTGCTTGTTCCGATGCAGCACGGGATCGTCGTCGACGAACAGCGACTCCGGATCCTCGTGCCCGACGACGGGCTCCTGCGCCATCACGGCAGCGGAGCCTGCGAGCATCCCGAGCGCGGCGAATACAGCGATCTTGTTCTTCATGTGAGACTCGTTCGGTTTCTTTGCGGAGCTCGAATGATCGGCGCGACCGCCGACCGGGGTCAAGCGCCAGCCCGCGGCGTTGTTTGCCCGCTCAGAATTCCGGCATGCGCATGCGGTCGTCATCGGCGAGCCCGACGCGGCATGGAGCAGCGCGGGGCGGTGCAGCGTGCCCCCGTCGAGCGGCGTTGGCGACGCTCGACCAAAGAAGGCGGTCGTAGGATAAATCCGCTGTAAGGTTCACCGTCCGTCCGCCCGGCGCCATGCTGAAGCTCTCACCATTTCCGTGTATGGTGTGCACGTGACGCGACTCGGACGCAGCTCGTCGAATGTCATCCATGCGCTCGCCGTCGCCGGCGCCATCGCCGCTGCTTCGCCGGCTGCCGCGCAGCGCGAGTTCCGCGTCTACCCGAGCTTCGAAGGCGGCGCGACCGAAGCACCGCTGCCGCCCGACTATCAGGTGCCGGGCGAGCTTGTCGTCGGCCACTTGATGTTCCCCGACATCAGTTTCGGTTCCGGTGGGCAGTGGCGCTACGGCGGCACCGGATGGACCGACGACTATCCGAAGGGCGATCGTGCTCTCATCCAGATGCTGCGGCGCTTCACCCGCACGAGCGTGCGGGCCGTCGAGCAGCCCGTCAACCTCGAGGACGGCGACGACGTGCACTATTGGCCGTTTCTCGTCGCCGGCCTTGCGGGCTCCTGGGATCTTAGCGACGAGCAGGCGGCCAAGCTGCGAGAGCACCTGTTGCGCGGCGGGTTTCTGTTCTGCGACAGCTTTTTCGGCCAGCGCAACTATGCCGCCTTCGAGGAAGGCCTGCGGCGGGTGTTTCCGGATCGGCCGATCATCGATCTCACCGACGATCATCCGATCTTTCACACGGTGTTCGACTTGCCGGAGATGACGAAGGTCGCCATTCCGAACGCGAACGACGTGTTGTGGGGCGGGCGTGTCAGCCGACGTGGTCCGCCGCTATGGCGCGGCGTCGAGGACGATGACGGGCGGCTCATGGTGCTCATCGCCTACAACAACGACGTGCAGGACGCGTGGCAGTGGGCCGACGATCCGCGCTACCCCGGCGATCTCGTAAATCTCGCATTGCGGCTCGGCGTCAATATCGCGATGTATGCGATGACGCACTAGCAGGCCGCGCCTCCGCGGAGGCATTTCTCGAATGAGAATCGTTCCATAAACGCTTCCGCGGAAGCGCGGTTTCGCGGCCGTGCCTCCGCCCGCCGTAATGTCTGGCCCGGCGCCCGCCGTAATCGTCCGGACATCCGCGAAGCGGACCTCGCGGATCATCTAGAAGCGCTCGGGCGACGCCTTCAATCGCGGAAGTTCGTGAACTGGAGCGGCAGGTCGAGCTCGCTCTGCTTGAGCAGCCGTATCGCCTCCTGCAGGTCGTCGCGCTTCTTGCCGGTGATGCGCACCTGGTCGCCCTGGATCGCCGCCTGCACCTTGAGCTTCGACTCCTTCACGAGCTTCACGATCTTGCGCGCGACGTCCGCGTCGAGGCCGTGCTTCATCAGGACCTTCTGCCGCGTCCTGTGCAGCGCTTCCTCGGGCTTCTCAGGCGCCATCGCGCGCACGTCGATGCCGCGGCGCGCGAGCTTGTCCGTGAGGACCGCGAGCATCTGCTGGACCTGGAACGCGCTCGGCGCCTCGAGCGTCACGACCCAGTCGGTGAGCTCGAATTTCGCGCCGGTGCCGCGGAAGTCGAAGCGGTTCTCGACCTCTCGGTTCGCCTGGTCCACCGCATTGGTCAGCTCGTGACGGTCGAGCTCGGAGACGACGTCGAAGGAGGGCACCGCGAGATCCACCTCGTGCTGTTGACGTTACGACGATTATCGACGATGCGGGTCAGATATCGAGCACGGAGCGATCGAGCTCCGCGAGGCGCGTCCTCCCCGCCATCGCCATCGCCGCCCTGAGTTCACGGCCGAGGTTGTCGAGCATCGCCTCGACCGAGCGGCGGCCGCCCGCGGCGAGCGCGTACGCCCACGCGCGCCCGAGCAGCACGGCGTCCGCGCCGAGCGCGAGCATCCTGAGCACGTCGAGCCCGGTGCGGACGCCGCCGTCGACGAGGACGGTGAGGCGGCCGTCGACCGCGTCGACGATCCCGGGCAGCGCCCGCACGGTCGAGCGCACGCCGTCGGCCTGCCGGCCGCCGTGGTTCGAGACGACGATCCCGTCCGCGCCGAGCGCGACGGCCTCCCGCGCATCGTCCGGATCGAGAATGCCCTTGATCAGCAGCGGACCCTTCCACTTCGCGCGGATCCACTCGAGATCCTTCCACGTGACCGACGGGTCGAAGTTGCGTCCCATCCAGCCGATGTAATCCTCGAGGCCGCTGTGCTTGCCGAGGACCGGGAGCAGGTTGCCGAGCGAATGCGGCCGGCCGCGCAGGCCGACGTCCCACGCCCAGCGCGGCTTGCCGAGCGCCTGCAGGACCCGCCGCGCGGCGCCGGTCAAGCCGGGCTGCCCGGCGAGCCCGGACTTGTAGTCGCGATAGCGGATGCCCGGCAGCGGCATGTCGACCGTGAACAGCATCGCGGTGCATTGGGCGGCGATCGCGCGGTCGATCAGGTCGTGCATGAACGCGCGGTCGCGGATCACGTAGAGCTGGAACCAGATCGGCTCGCGGACCGCGTTGCGGACCTCCTCGAGGCTGCAGATCGACACCGTCGAAAGACAGAAGGGCACGTTCGCGGTCTCGGCCGCCTGCGCGGCCTGCAGCTCGCCGCGGCGCGCGAACATGCCCGAGATGCCGATCGGGCCGAGGCCGACCGGCAGCGACCAGCGGCGGCCGAACAGCGTCTTCGTCGTATCGATGTCGGCGACGTTGTTGAGCACGCGCTGCCGCAGCTCGATGCCGGCGAGGTCCTCGACGTTGCGGCGCAGCGTGTGCTCCGAGAAAGAGCCGCCGACGAGGTACTCGGCGAGGAAGCGGGGCAGCCGCCGCACCGCCTCGCGCGCGATGTCGTCGGACGAGCGGAGCCTCGCCGCGCTCTTCGCCGTCGCGGCGCCCCGCGCGTCGCCGTTCCTGATGTCGTCGATCGTTACGCTCATCGGCCGTGTCCGTCCGTCGTTCGAGACTGGTATTCGCCCCTACATGCTAACGGGTTGACGGCGCCGGTGCTTTCCATAACCATTCGGTTATTGAACAAGACGGTTATGAAATAGCGAATGTCGATGAACGCGTCCGACCGGCTCAGCGCCACGTTCCTGGCCCTCGCGGACCCGACGCGCCGCGCGATCCTCGCCCGGCTCGCCGAAGGCGAAGCGTCGGTCGCGGAGCTCGCCGAGCCGTTCTCGATCAGCCAGCCGGCGATCTCGAAGCATCTTCGCGTGCTCGAGCGGGCCGGGCTCGTCTCCGTCGGACAAAACGGCCAGCGCCGGCCGCGCCGCATCGAAGCGGCGCCGCTCGCCGAGGCGAGCGCGTGGCTCGAGCGGTATCGGCAGATCTGGGAGGCGAACTTCGCGCGTCTCGACGCGCTGCTCGACGAGCTGCAGCAAAGGCCGGCGGACGCCGGCGTACCGAATGCATCGGCAGAGGGCGGGGCGAAACCCGCCGGGCGCCGAAGGACGAGGAAGGGGCGGCGGTGACGTTTCACCGCGGCCGTGCACGAGCAAACGTCGATCGGGAGAAAGCGATGTCCGAAAGTTCGAAGGCGCAGGTGATCCTGCCGAGCGATCACGAGGTGAAGGTCGTCCGCACGTTCAACGCGCCGGCGGAGCTCGTCTACAAGGCGTACACGACGCCCGAGCTGATGCAGCGGTGGATGCTCGGGCCGCCCGGGTGGACGATGCCGGTGTGCGAGATGGACGTGCGCGTCGGCGGCCGCTATCGCTGGCGCTGGCGCGGCATCGAGGACGGCAAGGAGTTCGGGTTCCACGGCGAGTTTCGCGTCGTCGAGCCGAATCGCCGGCTCGTGCAGACGGAGTACTTCGATCCCGGCGACGTCGGCGGCGACATGGGCAACGGCGCGCTGATCACGATCGAGTTCAGCGAGCGCGACGGCAGGACGACCGTCTCGACGCTGATGGACTACTACACGAAGGAAGCGCGCGACGCCGCGATGTCGACCGGCATGACGGACGGCATGGAGCTCACGTATCAGCGGCTCGAGGAGTTGCTTCCCGAGCTCGGCGCGGCCGCGGCGTAACGCGGGCGCGGCTGGCGGCGGAGACCGCGGCGTGGCGCGCTGCCGCCGTTCGAAACGCGTCGTCGTGCGATGGCCGGAGGCGCGGCGGCGCTCGAGTCGGCGCGGAGCGCTCAGCGGCGCGCGGCGCCGCGGACCTCGAGCTCGACGACCCGCGGCTCGAGCCGGTCCGCGGCAATCTCGAGCAGCGCGAGCGCGACCGGCAGCTTGAAGCGGCGCGGGCCCGCGCTGCCGGGGTTGAGATAAAGGACGCCGTCCCTTTCGCGCACGCCGGGCTTGTGGGAGTGGCCCGCGATGACGACGTCGATGCCGGCCGCGCGCGGATCGAGATCGAGCGCGTTGACGTCGTGGATCACGTAGAGCCAGCGGCCTTCGATCTCGAGCATTGCGGTGTCGGGCAGATCGGTCGCCCATTTGTCGACGTTGCCGCGGACGGCGGTCACCGGGGCGATCGCGTCGAGCGCGTGCAGGACCGCCGGGTCGCCGATGTCCCCGGCGTGCACGATCGCGTCGCAGCCCTCGAGCGCGGCCGCGGCCTCGGGCCGCAGCAGCCCGTGCGTATCCGAGATGACGCCGACGATCGTCGTCATCGGCAGCGTTCTCCGTCGAGCACGCGCTCGAGCACGTTGCGCGTCACGCAGCCCCCTCGACTCGCGTCGCAGCGCGGCGACGCGCCGCCGTCGCCGCGCGTTCGGCGGCGCGACGCACGTTGCAACCCGGATCGGCCGGGCGCGGGAGCCGTCAGGACCCGAAGCGGACGTTCCCCGCGTAGTTCACCATCCAGCGCACGCCGAATCGGTCGACGCAGCTCCCGTACTTCTCGGCCCATTCGGTCCGCTGCAGCGGCATCTCGACCTTGCCGCCCGCCGCGAGTCCGCCGAAGACGCGCTCGGCCTCCTCGGCGCTGTCCGGGGTCAGTGAAATGTAGCAGTTGCTGCCGACGACGTGGGATCCGCTTTGCGAGGCCGGGATGTCGCTCGCCATCAGCATCGTGTCGCCGAGCGCGAGCGCGATGTGCGCGATGCGGTCGAGATCGCTCCCGGCCACGCCGGCGGCTTCGCCGCCGAAGTCCCTGAAGCGCAGAACCATCGGGAATTCTCCGCCGAACACGGATTTGTAGTAGTTGAATGCCTCTTCGGCGTTGCCGTCGAAGTTCAGATACGGGTGGGCTGCTTTCACGAGAGTCCTCCTGATCACACAGCACGGCCGCGGGTCGGCCGAGACAACCGTGGTCGATCGGGGGCGCCTCCGATCGACAGCCGACGCGAGGAATCGGCCGGCGGGCCGATCGTCCGGGCTCGCGCGCCTTCGGCGGACGCCGCTCGTTGAGCGGTCGGCGCCGTCCGCTCCGCCCGCTGCAGCGCCGGGCCGCGCGCCGCGATCAGATTGAACGCGGTGTTCACGAGCCCGACGTGCGAGAAGCCCTGCGGGAAGTTGCCGAGCAGGCGCCGCGCGGCGGGATCGTATTCCTCCGCGAGGAGGCCGAGGTCGTTGCGCACGTCGAGCAGGCGTTGGAACACCGCCTTCGCGTCCTCGACGCGGCCGAGCAGCGCATACGCGTCTGCGAGCCAGAACGAGCACGCGAGGAACGCGCCTTCCTTGCCGCTCAGGCCGTCGTCGACCTCGTCCGTCGCGTAGCGGAGCACGAAGCCGTCGTCGACGAGCTCTCGCTCGATCGCGGCGACGGTCGCGACGAAGCGCGGATCGTCCGCGGGCAGGAAGCCGACCTGCGGGATCAGGAGCAGTGCGGCATCGAGCGCGCGGCCGCCGTAGTGCTGCACGAACGAGCGGCGCCGCGCGTCGTAGCCGTTCGCGAGGATGTCCGCACGGATCTCGTCGCGCACCGCCCGCCAGTGGTCGACTGGGCCCCCGCGTCCGAGCCGCTCGCACGACTTCACCGCGCGATCGAACGCGACCCAGCACATCAGCCGCGAGTGCGTGAACGCACGGGGCGGGCCGCGAACCTCCCAGATGCCGTGATCGGGCTCGCGCCAGACCTCCTCGACGTGCCGAAGCAGGACCTGCTGCACGCGCCACGCCTCGTCGAGCGGCGCGAGCTTCGCCTCGCTCGCCGCGTAAAGCGCATCGATCAGCTCGCCGTAGACGTCGAGCTGGCGCTGCTCCGCGGCCTTGTTGCCGACGCGCACGGGGCGGCTCCCGGCATAGCCCGGCAGCCACGGCACGACGTTCTCCGGCAGCCAGCGCTCGCCGCAGATGCCGAACATGATGTGCAGCTGCTCGGGCGCACCGGCCGCGGTGCGCAGCAGCCACCGCCTCCAGGCCTCGGCCTCTTCGCGATAGCCCGCGTTCAGCAGCGCGTAGAGCGTCAGCGTCGAGTCGCGGATCCAGCAATAGCGATAGTCCCAGTTGCGCTCCCCGCCGAGCGTCTCCGGCAGCGACGTCGTCGGTGCCGCGACGACGCCGCCGGTCGGCTCGAACGTGAGGAGCTTCAGCGTGATCAGCGAGCGGATCACGGCCTCGCGCCAGCCGGGCTCTTCGCAAGCGAACAGGCAGCGCTTCGACCATTCGCGCCACGCCGAGATCGTCGACTCGAGGCTCTCCTGATGGTCCGGGACGAAATGCGGCGCGCGATGGGATGCGTGATACGACAGCTTGAACGGCACGCTCTCGCCCTCGCGGACCGTGAACGACGCGAACGTCCTGCGGTCCCGCCCGACGAGCGGCACTTGCGTGTGCAGCTCGACCGCGTCGGGACCCGCGACGGCGCTCAGCCCGTAGTCGCGCCGCCGCACCCAGGGCACGGCCTGCCCGTAGTTGAAGCGCAGCACGAGCTCCATGCCGAGCGCCATCTCGCCGCGCAGCCCGCGCACGATCCGGACGACGTCGACCTTACCCTCGTCCTCGGTGAGCGGCATGAAATCGGTGAGCGTCGCGGCGCCCGCACCGTTCTCGAAGCGGGTCTCGAGCACGGCGGTGTCCGGGAGGTAGCGGCGCGACACGCGGGCGCGCTCGTCCCGCGGCGCGATGCGCCAGCGGCCGTGCTCGGGACCGCCGAGGAGCGCGGCGAAGCACGCCGGGGAATCGAAGTGCGGCAGGCACAGCCAGTCGATCGAGCCGTCGCGCGCGACGAGGGCGGCGGACACCCTGTTGCCGATCAGCCCGTAGTCCTCGAGCGGTTTCGAGCGATGCGTGTCGTCCGATCGAGCCATGTCCGCCCCCGGGAATCGAGAGCCTCGCCGGTGCCGCAGCGCTCGCGACTTGCCGCGTCGATCGTCGGCTCCGGTTCATCCCATCGTCGGGGGCCGCGGGTGTCAATCGGGGGGCTTACTCGCGGTTGCCGCGGCGCGGCGAGCGCGGGACGGCGCTTCGCTCGGCGAGCGCGCGGCGCTTCGCGCGGCGGGCGCGGAGCGGTGCTTCGCGAGGCGCATCGCGGGACGTCGCGGTTCGCGGTGCTCCGCACGTCACCGCGACGCGGGCCGCAGGATTGGCTTCGGGCTCGTATGCAGGCCGACGGAATGCGACCATTGCCGTTCGGATTCGACCGAGCGCAGTTCGAAGCAAGGAATGAAGATCGCCACGTTCAACGTCAACGGTATCGCGAGCCGGCTGCCGCGGCTTCTCGAGTGGCTCGAGAAGGAGGCGCCGGACATCGCGTGTCTGCAGGAGCTCAAGGCGCCCGACGAGGCGTTTCCGATCATGCCGATCAAGGCGCTCGGCTACGGCGCGGTCTGGCACGGCCAGCGCTCGTGGAACGGTGTCGCGATCCTCGCGAAGGACGAGGATCCGGTCGAGATCCGGCGAGGCTTGCCGGGCGACCCGGACGACACGCACAGCCGCTACATCGAGGCGAGGGCCAAGGGCATCATCGTCGCATCGCTGTACCTGCCGAACGGCAATCCGCAGCCGGGGCCGAAGTTCGACTACAAGCTCGCGTGGTTCGAGCGGCTCATCGAGCACGCGAAGACGCTCTACGACTGCGGCGAGCCCGTCGTGCTCGCCGGCGACTACAACGTCGTGCCGACGGACGACGACATCTACAGCACGAAAGGCTGGGAAAAGGACGCGCTGCTGCAGCCCGAGACGCGCGCCGCGTACGAGCGGCTGCTCGCGCAGGGGTGGGTCGACGCGCTGCGCGCGATCCATCCGAACGAGCGGATTTACACGTTCTGGGACTACTTCCGCAATCACTGGAAGCGGAACGCGGGATTGCGCATCGATCACCTGCTGTTGAACCGCGAGCTCGCTCCGCGCCTCGTCGATGCGAACGTCGATCGCTGGGTTCGCGGGCAGCCGAAGCCGAGCGATCACGCGCCGACCTGGGTCTCGATCGCCGACTAGCTGCGCTCGCCGTCGTTACTCGCGGCCGCGTCATCGACGTCGGACTAGCGTCGGTCGTGGTCGGGCGTTGCGTGATATGGGCGTCTTGGGGGCCGCCGCAAGCACATCCGTGTGGGCTGCGGGCTCGCCGTCCATGGCTCGCACGCTCCCCAAGACGCCCATATCACGCAACGTCCTCCTTCGGCGCAGCGGAGCGTTCCTGACCACGTGCGCACGCCGCGGCACGAGTGAATGGGATGCCGCAGGCTCTCGGTGCTCTGCTGCGGCTCTCGGTGTTCTACCGAATTGACGCCTGCAAGTGGCGAGGCAGACGATCCCGGGTTCGCGACAAATGCGAACGAACCTTTCAATCGGGGGAGCTTTCGATGAGCCAGCTGAAGAGGCGTCAGTTCCTGAAGGGGATCGGCATGGGCTCCGCGGGGATCGCGGCGGGCGCGGTCCCCGGATCGTTCCCGGCGGCGCAGAACATCGGTCGAGTGCACGAGCACGACCTTCTCGACGGTCCGCTCGCAACCGCGACCGTGAGCTTCGGCGCGTGGCCCGTGAACCGCACGGAGCCTCTCGACCGGATGGAAACGCCGGACGCTCCGATTGCTCCGAACGCGCACGTGCTCATTCCGAACACGGTGACGATCCGCGCGGGCGGCACCGTGAACTTCATCGTCGCGGGCTTTCACCAGATCGTCGTCTACGCGCCCGGAAAGAAGCCGAGCGACGTGAACACGAGCATGCTGATACCGCTGCCTCCGCCGATTCCCCCCGAGGTCGCGCTGATCGACGATCCGGACGGGCGCGTCTACAGAGGCCTGAATCCTGCCGATCTGCCGCAGGACCGCGTCGAGGCCGTGCAATTCGACCGCCGCGGCCTTCACCTCGTCATCTGCGCCGTGAACGTGCACTTCGCGGACGACATGTTCGGGTGGGTCATGGTGCTGCCGTGAGCCGGGCAGCCGCGGCGCTCCTCAGGCTGCGCGTCGCACGCCGATGCGGGCGATGACCTCGCGCGGCACGCGATAGAAGTCGAACACGAAGCTCGGGTTGCGGAGGCCGCACGCCTCCCGCTGCACGATGATCGACGTGACGAGCTCGGTCGCATCCCAGATGAGCTCCTCGCGCCGCGCGTCGTCGCCGCCTTCGCACGCGCGAAGCGCCGCAAGGGTCTTCTCGAGCTTCCGTCCCGTGCGTCCGAGAGTGCCTGCCTTTTCCTTCACGATCTCGTAAGAGAAGGGGTCGACCCATCCGCTGGTCACGGTGTTTCCTCCGTCGGGTCCAAGAAGCGCCGGCACCGTCACGTCGCCGGGTGCCGCCGCGCATGCTCGTAGCATAGCGCGAGCGGTGGCGCGGACACGAGCGCGCGACGGGACCGGAGCAGGGCGTCACGATCTGGTCACGTGCGGGCGACTCGCATATAGTCGGACGGCGCCGGCCACCGCACGTTGGCGCTCGGAGACAACAACAATGAAGGCCCGAATTCTTTACGCGGCTCTGCTCGCATCCGCCGGATCGGCCCCGTCGCTCGCGCAGACGTCGACGGCCGAATGCGGCGCCGTCGACGGCCTGCGATTCGTTTGCGGACAGGAAGCGCCGGAGGATCTCGTCGTGCTGCCCGGGGAGCAGTGGGTCGTCGCTTCGGCGTTCTCGGGCGGCGGCGGAGCCCGCCTCGTTCGAGTCGAGGACGGCACGTCGTTCAGGGCTTATCCCGCGGCGACGGCCGAGGAGAGGCTCGACGCGGAAACGTATCCCGATTGCCCGGGACCGCCCCGCGGCGTATTCACGACGCACGGCCTCTCGGTCCTGCCGGGCGAAGGCCCCGTGCACCGGCTGTTCGTCGTCGGCCACGGGGATCGGGAGTCGATCGAGGTCTTCGAGGTCGACACCGCGCCCGACACGCCCCGCGTCGCATGGATCGGCTGCGTGATCGCGCCCGATCCGATCGGCCTGAACTCGGTCCGCGGGCTCGACGACGGCGGGTTCGTCACGACGAACTTCCTGCCGCGCGGCGGCGAGCGCGCCGCGATGATGCGGATGATGCAGGGCGAGCCGAACGGCGAGCTCTGGGAGTGGCACACCGATACAGGCTGGCAGAAGGTGCCGGGCAGCGAGGCCGCGGGCGCGAACGGCGTCGAGCTCTCCGACGACGGCCGCACGATCTACATGGCCGCGTGGGGCAGCCAGTCGTTCGCGCGGATCTCGCGCGGCGGAGCGGACGTGAAGCGCGACGAGGTGCCGCTCGGCTTTCGCGTCGACAACATCCGCTGGGCGCGCGACGGGTCGCTGCTCGCGGTCGGGCAGGGGACCGGCCAGGACGCGCAGGTCTGGCAGGTCGTCGAGATCGATCCCGAGACGCTCGACGTGCGCGAAGTGACGAGCGTGAGGGACAACGACGCGTTCGCGGCCGGCACCGTCGCAGTCGAGGTCGGCGACGACCTGTGGGTCGGCTCGTTCAGGGGCGACCGGATCGCGATCGTGCCTGCCCGCTGACGCCCGCGCCGTTCCCGTCGTTCCACGCGGGAACGGCGGCGCTATCATCCGGTCGGTGGCCGAGCTGCTGCTGAACCTCCGAGGCGTCCCCGACGACGAGGCGGACGAGATCCGCGCGCTGCTCGCCGCGCACGAGATCGCGTTCTACGAGACGCCGCCGAGCCGCTTCGGGGTCTCGGCCGGCGGCATCTGGGTGCGCGATCGCGGCCAGGCCGCCGCGGCCGGGCGGCTGCTCGCGGAGTACCACGCCCGGCGCCAGGCCGCCGCGCAGGCCGAGTATCGCGCGGCGCGCGAGGCCGGCGCCGCCCGCACACTCTGGACGTCGATCCGCGACGATCCGCTCCGTGCGCTCGCGGCGATGCTCGGCATCGCGTTCGTCGTCGCGTTCGTCATCGCGATCCTCGCGCTGCCGTTCGTGCTGCTCGCGCGGTGACGCCGCGCCGCGGCGTGAGCTGCGACCTCGCGGCGCGTCAGCGCTGCGCGACGGCAGGCGCGGCTTCCCACCCGCCGCCCAACGCCTTGTAGATCGCGACGACCGCGCTGTTCAGGTCGGCCTCGGCCACCGCGACCGCGTCCTCGGCCTCGAGCACGGTGCGCTCGGCGTCGAGCAGGCGCAGGAAATCGAGCGCGCCTTCGCGGTAGCGGATCCGCGAGAGCTCGGCGGCCCTTCGCGACGCGTCCGCCTGCTCGATCACCGCGGCGAGCCGCTCACGCTGCTGCGCGTAGTCGACGAACGCATTCTCCGTCTCCTCGAGTGCCTGCAGCACGGTCTGCTCGTACTCGGCGAAGGCCGCCGCCGCGCGCGCCTCGGCGCCGCGCACCTGCGCGCGCGCGGCGGACAGATCGAACGCGCTCCAGCTGATCACCGGCGTCGCGCTCCACGCGCGGCTCGACGACTCGCCGAGCTCGCTCGAGTCCCCGGTGATGAACCCGAGAAAGCCGCTCAGCGACACGCGCGGAAAGAGGTCGGCCTTCTCGACGCCGATGCGCGCCGTCGCTGCGGCGAGCCGGCGCTCGGCCGCGCGCACGTCCGGCCTTCGCCGCAGCAAATCCGCTGGTTCCCCGATCGCGAGCGTCGTCAGATGCGGCGGCATCTCGCGATACGCGAGCTCGACGTCGAGCTCGCCGGGCCGCAGCCCGAGCAGCACGGCGAGGCGGTGCGCGGCGACCTGCTGCGCCGTCACGAGCGCGGGAATCTGCGCCTCGGTCGCCGACAGCGCCGCCCGCGCGCTCGCGACGTCGAGCTCGCTGCCGCGGCCGAGCTCGTACCGGACCTCGGTCAGCCTCAGCGTCTCGCGCTGGTTCGCGAGGTTCTCCTCCGCGACGCGCAGCCGCTTCTGCGCCGCGCGCAGATCGAGATACGTGCTCGCGACCTCGGCCGCGACGAGCACCTGCACGTCGCGCAACGTTGCCTCCGCGGCCTCGGCGTCGGCCAGGGCCGCTTCGGTGCTCCGGCGGAGTCCGCCGAAGACGTCGAGCTCCCACGCGGTCTGAAAACCGGTCCGGTAGGTTTCGACCTCGATCCGCTCGTTCGTGAACACGGGCTGCTGCGCCTTGCTCTCGTCGTACGCTGCCTCGTAGCGCGAGCTCGGCCATTGCTCGCGCCGCGTGCGACCGAGCAGCGCGCGCGACTCGTCGATCCGCGCGGCCGCGATGCGCACGTCGAGATCGCCCGCGAGCGCCCGCTCGATCAGGTCGTCGAGCACCGGGTCGCCGAACTGCTCCCACCACGCGGCCTCGAACGGCCGCCTGACGAGCAGGTCGGCGTCCGCGGACGTGAACGACGCGGGCTGCGTCGTCGGCGCCGTGTAGTCCGGACCGACCGCGCAGCCGGCGAGCGACAGCAGGGCGGCGAAGGCGAATCCGTTCGCCATGATCCCCGATCCGTGGGGCTCGCCATTGCTGCGTCCGAGTCTGAGGGTCGTTGAGTTCATAGCTGCACCAGTTACTTATGAAATGTTCGTAAAGCGATGTCTCGATCAGCCGCCGGACGGGACGGGCTCGGCCGACAGGCGCTCGGGCGGCGTGCCGTCGACCTCTTCGGCGTGCCGGGCGCGCGCGGTCAGCCGCCGCACGACCCAGTAGAACACCGGCGTCAGCAGCAGCCCGAAGACCGTCACGCCGATCATCCCGGCGAACACCGCGACACCCATCGCGTGCCGCATCTCGGCGCCCGAGCCGTGCGCGAACACGAGCGGCACGACGCCCGCGGTGAACGCGATCGACGTCATCATGATCGGCCGCAGCCGCAGCCGGCACGCGTCGAGGATCGCGTCCCACGTGCTCTCGCCCGCCGCCTCGCGCGTGCGCGCGAACTCGACGATCAGGATCGCGTTCTTGCACGCGAGACCGACGAGCACGATGAAGCCGATCTGCGTGAAGATGTTGTTGTCGCCGTTCGTGAGCCAGACGCCGGTGATCGCCGAAAGCAGACACATCGGCACGATCAGGATCACGACGAGCGGCAGCGCGAGCGACTCGTAGAGCGCCGCGAGCACGAGGAACGCGAGCAGCACGACGAGCGGGAAGACCCAGATCGCGGTGTTGCCGGCGAGGATCTGCTGGTAGGTGAGCTCCGTCCACTCGAAGTCCATGCCGTTCGGCAGCGAGCGGCCCACCAGATCCTCGATCAGCGTTTCGGCCTCGCCGGACGAGTAGCCCGGCGCCGGCGCGCCGTTGATCTCGGCGGTCACGTAGCCGTTGTAGTGCATCACGCGGTCCGGCCCCGCGACCTCCTCGAGCGTGACGAACGCGCCGAGCGGCACCATCTCGCCGGCCGAGTTCCGCACCTTGAGCCGCAGGATGTCGTCCGGCGTCAGGCGGAAGCGCATGTCGGCCTGAGCATTGACTTGATAAGTTCTCCCGAACTGATTGAAGTCATTGATATAAAGCGAGCCGAGATAGACCTGCATCGTGTCGAAGATCTCGGTCAGCGGGACGCCCTGCGCCTTCGCCTTGTCGCGGTCGACCTTCGCGCGGACCTGCGGCACGTTCACCTGGAATCCGGAGAACACGTCCGCGAGGCCCGGCGTCTGATACGCCTCGGCGAGGATCTTCTGCGTCTCGTTGTAGAGCGCCTCGAAGCCCAAGCCCGCGCGGTCCTCGATCTGCAGCTTGAAGCCGCCGATCGTGCCCATGCCCTCGACCGCGGGCGGCGGGAACACCGCGATGTACGCGTCCTGGATCTCGGCGAACTTCGCGTTGAGCTCCGCGAGGACCTCCCATGCGGAGCGCTCCTCGATGCGGTCCGGGTCCTCGAAGTCCTTCAGCGCGATGAACGCGATGCCGGTATTCGGGCTGTTCACGAAGCCGTTGATCGAGAGCCCCGGGAACGCGACCGAGTGCGCGACGCCCGGCGTCGCGAGCGCGATCTCGCTCATGCGGCGGATCACCGCGTCCGTGCGGTCGAGCGTCGCGGCCTCGGGCAGCTGCGCGTACGCGACGAGGTACTCCTTGTCCTGCTGCGGAATGAAGCCGCGCGGCACGCTCGAGAAGCCGAGCCACGTGAGCCCGATCAGGCCGGCGTAGACGACGACCGCGATGCTCGCACGGCGCAGCAGGCGTCCGGTCAGACCGACGTAGCGCAGCGACGACCACTCGAAGAGCCGATTGAACGGCCGCAGCAGCCAGCCGAACGCGAGATCGATCCCGCGCTGCAGCTTGTCCGGCTGCGCGCCGTGGGGCTTCAGCAGCACGGCCGACAGGGCAGGGGACAACGTCAGCGAGTTCAACGCCGAGATCACGGTGCTGATCGCGATCGTCAGCGCGAACTGGCTGTAGAACTCGCCCGACAGCCCGCTGATGAACGCGGTCGGCACGAACACGGCGACGAGCACCGCGGAGATCGCGATGATCGGGCTCGTGACCTCCTGCATCGCCTGCCGCGCGGCCGCGAGCGGCGGAAGCCCCTTCGCGATGTTCCGCTCGACGTTCTCGACGACGACGATCGCGTCGTCGACGACGATGCCGATCGCGAGCACGAGGCCGAACAGCGACAGCGTGTTCAGCGAGAAGCCGAAGAGGTGCATCACCGCGAGCGTGCCGACGAGCGAGACCGGCACTGCGACGAGCGGGATGACCGATGCGCGCCACGTCTGCAGGAACAGCACGACGACGAGCACGACGAGGACGAGCGCCTCGACGAGCGTCTGCACGACCGCCTTGATCGAGTCGCGCACGAACATCGTGGGGTCCCAGACGATCTTGTACTCGATGCCCTCCGGGAAATCCTTCGCGAGCTCGGCCATGCGCTCGCGCACGCGGTTCGAGATCTCGATCGCGTTGCTGCCGGGCTGCTGGAAGATCACGACGGCCGCCGCCTCCTCGTTATCGAGCAGCGAGCGCAGCGCGTACGTGCTCGCGCCGAGCTCGACGCGTGCGACGTCGCGGAGCCGCGTGATCTGGCCCCGGTCGCCCGTCTTGATCACGATGTTCTCGAACTCGTCCGCGTTCGCGAGCCGCCCCTGCGTGTTGATCAGCAGCTGGAACTGCGCGGCGCTCGCGGCCGGCGGCGCGCCGAGCTGGCCGGCCGCGACCTGGATGTTCTGCTCGCGGATCGCGCGCACGACGTCGCCCGCGGTCAGGTTCAGCGCCGCGATCTTCTCCGGGTCGAGCCACACGCGCATGGAGTAGTCGCCGGCGCCGAAGACCTGCGCCTGACCGACGCCGGGAATGCGCGCGAGCTCGTCGCGAATCCGCAGCGTCGCGTAGTTCGACAGGTAAAGCATGTCGTACCGGTCGTCGGTCGCGATCAGGTGCACCAGCAGCGTGATGTTCGGCGACGACTTCTCCGTCACGACGCCGATCCGCTGCGTTTCCTCGGGCAGCTTCGCGAGCGTTTGCGCGACGCGGTTCTGCACGAGCACCTGCGCCTTGTCGAGGTCGGTGCCGAGCGCGAACGTGACGGTGAGCTGCATGACGCCGTCCGCGGTCGACTGCGACGACATGTAGAGCATGTTCTCGACGCCGTTGATCGCCTGCTCGAGCGGCTGCGCGACCGTCTCGGCGATGACCTCCGGATTCGCGCCCGGGTAGCGCGCCGTGACGACGACCGTCGGCGGCACGACCTCCGGGTATTCGCTGATCGGCAGGAGGCGCAGCGACAGCGCGCCCGCAATGAAAATGAGCGCCGACAAAACGCCGGCGAAGATCGGCCGCTGTATGAAGTACTGCGAGAAGTTCATGGGTTCGTCCCTCGAAGATCCCGAACCGAGAAAAAAAAGCTCCCCTGGCCCCGACGCGCGGGGCTTCGACCTCGAAAGGCGGGGGAGGGCCGGCGGCGTCACCCGCCGGCCGGACCGTCAGCCGCTAAAAGCCGCCATTCCGCGATCTCTCCTGCGAGGCCGCTACGGCAAGGTCGAACGCCTCCGCCGTGGCGAGCCGCTCGACCTGCGGCGAGTCGATCGGCATCGGCACCTCGTCCGCGACGACCGGCATCCCGGGACGCACGCGCTGCAGCCCGTTCACGATCACGAGGTCGCCCTCGTGCAGGCCGCTCCTCACGATGCGCAGGCCGTCGACGCTGCGACCGAGCTCGACCGCGCGGTACTGCGCGACGCCGTTCTCGTCGACGACGAGCACGTACTTGCGGTCGAGGTCGGTGCCGATCGCCTTCTCGTCGACGAGCGCGGCGCGATACGTGCGCTCGCCGACGACGCGAAGCCGTGCGAAGAGGCCGGGCGTAAAGCGTCCGTCCGGATTCTCGAGCACCGCGCGCGCGCGGATCGTGCCCTGCTCGGGATCGACCTCGTTGTCGATGAAGTCGAGCCGTGCGACGTGCGGGTAGCCTTGCTCGTTCGCGAGACCGACGAACACGACGAGGCCTTCGCCGCCGTGCGGATGCGCGCTCGAGTCGGCCGATGCCGCCGCCTGCGGCCTCGCGGCCTTCGACGCGTCGCCGTGCATCAGCTCGAGATACGTGTGCTCGTCGACGTCGAAGTACGCGTGGATCGGGTCGTCCGCGACGACCGTCGTCAGGAGCGTCGTGCTGTCGACGAGGTTGCCGGCGGTCACGACCGCGCGCGACACGCGTCCGTCGATCGGCGCCGTCACGCGCGTGAACGACAGGTCGAGCTCCGCGGCGGCCAGCGCGGCCTCGACGGAGCGGAGCGTCGCCTCGGCGACCTCGGCGTCCGCGACGAGCTGCTCGTACTCCTCGCGGGACGTCGCCTTCTCCGCGAGGAGGCGCTCCGCTCGGTCGCGATACGTCCGCGCGAGCTCGAGCTGCGCCTCGGCGCGGGCCCGCTCCGCCTTGAGGCGCGCGACCTCGGCTTCGTACGGGCGCGCATCGATCGTGAACAGCAGATCGCCGCGAGAGACTCTGCCGCCCTCGTCGAAATGCACGGACTCGATATAGCCGCCGACGCGCGGGCGCACCTCGACGTGGCTCGCGGCCTCGAGCCGGCCGGTGAAGTCCGCCCAGTCGCGAAGCTCGCGGACCGTGACCTCTGCGGCCGTGACGGCCGGCGGGGGCGGCGCGGAAGCGGAATCCTGGGCTTCCCCGCTCGTGCAGCCCGCGAGCACCGCGACGGCGAGCAGCGACGGGGCGAGGGACGCGACGGAATGCGATCTCATCGGTAATCCTTTGTTCGTATTGAGGGTTACAATCCGGTTTAATGCGCAGTGACGGTGCAGTGACAAAAAGCGTCGGGCTCCGGATGGTCGTTTCGGCAAACCGAATCTCGACAGTCTGTGCGGGGGGTGACGCTCGTGTTACTATACCGTCTAGTTACATCGCAGGTTAACTAACCGGTAAGTTTCATGTCAACACCCTTCGACGTCGTATCCCAAACGGCCCCGCCGTTCGCGAGCCCGAGCGAGTGCTCGTGTCCGCCCCAATGCACGAAGGACCGCATCCTGCGCGCAGCACAGAATTTGTTTTATCGGCACGGCATCCGCGCGGTGAGCGTCGACGCGATCGCGGCCGAGGCCGAGACGACGAAAGTGACGCTATACCGTCTCTACGAGTCGAAGGACGCGCTCGTCGCCGCGTGCCTCGAAGACCAGACGCGGCGCTTCTGGGAGTGGTGGGACGCGACGATCAAACCGCACGAAGGCAATGCGCGCGCGCAGATCGAGGCGCTGTTCCAGTTGCTCGAGCACCGGATCTGTCACAAGGCGGCGAACAGGGGATGCCCGATCGCGAACACGGCCGTCGAGGTCGACCCCGATCATCCCGCCGCGCGCATCATCCGCGAGCACCACGACGAGATCGCTCGACGCTTCCGCGTGCTCTGCAACGAGATGGGCGCACGCCAGCCGGACGCGCTCGGCGACGCGCTGACGCTGCTCGTCGTCGGCGCGTTCTCGGCGCGCTGCGTATTCGACAGCACCGAGCACCTCGATACGGTAGGCGAGGCGGCCCGGGCACTGCTCGACTCGCCGGCACTCGGTGCGCCGCGAAACTAGCCCGCGCGACGCGCTCCGCCGACCGACGACACGCGAGGCACCGCCGATCGGCTAGAGCCTTTGCTCAAAGCTTGCGATCGCCGCCGTGCACCTCGCCGCGCCATCCGCCTTCTGCGCCGCCGCGGCTTTCGATGAACTGCTTGAAGCCGTCGACGGACCGCTGCACGTTCATGCCCATCGCGCCGAGCGAATCACCGATCTTCTCCGTGATTCCCTGCGGCTCGTATTCCATCGTCAGGTAGACGCGCGTGCGCTCGCCCGAGAGCGGCTCGAAGCGCACCGTGCCGCCGTTCGGCGCGTCGCCCGAGATGCTGCGCCACGCGATGATCTTGTCCGGGATCTGCTCCGTGATCTCCGCGTCCCATTCCTTTTCCTTGCCCCAGAGCTCCGCCCGCCAGTGCGTGTGCGTATCGTCGAGCTGCCGCACGTCCTTCACGCCGGACATGAACTTCGGGAACGACTCGAACTGCGTCCACTGGTTGTAGACGGTGTGCAGCGGGCAGTTCACGTCGACGGTCTTCTCGATCCTTTCCATGACCCAGTCTCCTCCTTGACGCGTGCTGGATCATGACGAAATGCAAGTTCCATTCCGCGCGCTTCCGTTCAGCGCGTCTCAACCGCCGAGCAGCGGCGGCGTGCGGCGGTGCCATTCCGTCGCCTGCTCGTACGCGTGCGCGAGCGTCAGCACGTCGAGCTCGCCGAGGCGCGGGCCGCTGATCTGCAGGCCGATCGGGAGCCCCGAGCGGCTGAAGCCGCACGGCACGCTGATCGTCGGGATGCCGAACAGGTTGAACGGGTACGTGTTCCGCACGGACGGCTCGGCCCCCGACGCTTCCGCGGGGTTCTGTGCGTTCGCGATCGTCTCGGGCAGCCCCGGCGTCGTCGGCGTGACGATCAGATCGACGTCGGCGAAGACGCTGTCGATCGCGCGGCGCGCGAGCGCGAGCTCGCGGCGCGCCTCGTAGTACTCGACCGTCGAGAACTCGCCCGCGGCGAGCAGGCGCTCGAGCGTGACCGGGTCGTAGAGGCGCCGCGTCGCCGGATCGTCGAGCCAGGGCTTGTGATACGCATACGCCTCGGCGAGCAGCACGGCGAAACCGGGCGGCTCGGGCATCGTGACGTCGCGCGTCTCGGCCGCGATGCCGCGGAGCACCGCGAGCGCCTCGTCGATCGCCGCCTCGACGTCGGGCTCGAGCGCCGCGAAGTAACGATCGCCCGGGAGGCCGATCCGGAGCGTCGCGGCGCTCCGGTAGAGCGCGGCCGAATAATCCGGGATCGGCGCGCGGATGCTGACCGGGTCGAGCGGATCGAACCCCGCGATCACGCCGAGCATCAGTGCGGCGTCTGCGACGGTCCGGGTCAGCGGGCCGACGTGGTCGAGCGATTCGGACACGGGAATGATCCCGCGGATGCTCGCGAGGCCGTGCGTCGGCTTCAGGCCGACGACGCCGCAGTACGCGGCCGGCAAACGGATCGACGCGAGCGTGTCGGTGCCGAGCGCGCCGGCGCACATCCTCGCCGCGACCGCGGCCGCGGAGCCGCCCGAGGACCCGCCCGGAATGTGCGCGAGGTTCCAAGGATTGTGGACCGGTCCGAAGTGCGTGATCGACGACGTGCCGCCGTACGCGTACTCGTGCATGTTCAGCTTGCCGAGCAGCACGGCGCCCGCCGCGTCGAGCCTGCGCACGACCTCCGCGTCCTCCGTCGGAACGCGGTCGGCGAACACCGCGCCGGCGGCGGTCGTCAGGATGCCGGCCGTGTCGATGTTGTCCTTGAGCGCGATGGGCACGCCGTGCAGCGGGCCGCGCCACTTGCCGCGGGCGAGCTCGGCCTCGAGCGCGCGTGCCTGCTCGAGCGCGCGCTCGCGCGTGATCGTGATGTACGCGTTGACCTCGGGCTCGTGGCGCTCGATCGCCGCGAGGTACGCCTCCGTGAGCTCGACCGGCGACAGCTGCCGCGCGCGGATCATCCGCGACGCGTCCGCGAGCGTGAGATCCACGGGATCCGCGGTCTGCGCGAGCACTCGGCTCGCGCAGGCCCCTGCGACGGCCGCAATGCCGCCTGCGAAGAGATCGCGCCGCGTAACCACGGCTCAGCCGCGCGAGTACGTGCCGACGAGGCGATTCATCCCGATCACGTGCGGCTCGACGCGCTCGAGAAGCTGCCACATCGACAGGCCGGCCGGGAGCTCGAGCTCGCGATCGAGCGCGAGCAGCCAGAAGAAGTAGTGGTGCACGCCGTGGCCCTCCGGCGGCATCGGTCCGCCGTAGCGCGTGTTGCCGAAATCGTTGCGGCCGCTCGTGTAGCCCTGCACGCCTTCGGGCAGCTCCGCGACCGACGCGGGGATGTTGTAGAGCACCCAATGCACGAAGCCGTACGAGCCCGGGCTCACGAGCGGCGCGTCGGGGTCATGGCAGATCAGCGCGAGCGACTTCGTGCCGTCGGGCAGATGCGACCAGGAGAGCTGCGGCGAGACGTCTTCGCCCTCGCCGGTGTGCTTGCGGGGAATGGCTCCGTTCTGCAGGAATGCCGAGCTCTTCAGCTCGAGCGGCGAAAGTGCGAATCCCATCTTCTTCGCCTCCGTGAAGTGCTTGACCCGTCGGGCGAAAAACGATGTTCGCACAAGCCCCGTCGGACTTGAACTCGGCGGTGCGGCCGCGCGTGCGCCGTGCGCTTCGACCCGTGCCGTCGGAGAAGGCCTTATGCTGTTTCGACGGCCCGGCCGCGCTCGCCGTCGGCGCCGCGGAGGGCAGAGGAGGAGAGCAGTGAGCGAAACGGCGAAGCATTGGATCGATGGCGAGTGGCGGTCTTCCGCGAGCGGCGCGACGGCGCCCAGCGTGAATCCGGGCACGGGCGAGACGCTCGGCGAGTTCGCGGACGCAGGACCGGACGACGCGGAGGCCGCGATCGCCGCCGCCCGGCGCGCCTTCGACGCCGGAACGTGGTCTCGGCAACCGCGCGTTCGCGCGCACGTGCTGCTCGCGCTCGCCGAGCGCATCGAAGCCGCGAAACCCGAGATCGCGTGGGACCTCGCGCGCGAGAACGGCAAGCCGATCCGCGACGCGATGCACGAGGTCGCCGGCGCCGTCTCGGAGCTCCGCTACTACGCGGGGCTCGCGCGTAACGTGTTCGGCCGCACGATCGAGCTCGAGCCGAATCTCTGCACGCTGCTCCGCCGTGAGCCGGTCGGTGTCGTCGCGATCATCGTGCCGTGGAACGCGCCGATCGCGCTCCTGATCCGCTCGCTCGCGCCGGTGATCGCGACCGGCTGCACCGCGGTCGTCAAGGCCGCGCGCGAGACCGCGCTCGTGAACGCGAAGGTATTCGAGCGGATCGCCGCGATCGACGAGCTGCCGCGCGGCGCGGTGAACATGCTCGTCGAGACGGGCGATGCCGTCGGCAAGCATCTCGTCGCGTCGCCCGACGTCGACATGGTGAGCTACACGGGCAGCACGGAGGTCGGCAAGCGGATCATGGCGGCCGCGTCGGCGACGCTGAAGCGGCTGAACCTCGAGCTCGGCGGCAGCGCGCCGTGCGTCGTGTTCGACGATGCGGATCTCGACCGGGCCGCCGAAGGCATCGTGCGCGCGGCGCTGAGCCATGCGGGACAGGTCTGCGTCGCCGCGAGCCGCGTCATCGTGCATCGACGCGTCGCGGAGACGTTCGAGACGAAGCTCGCGGAACGCCTGCGCACGGTGCGGCTCGGCCTCGCGGACGACCCCGCGACCGAGCTCGGGCCGCTGATCGACCTGCCGAGCCGCGAGCGCATCCGCCGTCTCGTCGCCGACGCGAGCGGCCGCGACGAGGTGTTGCTCGAGGGACGGCCGGCCGACGGTGCGCTCGAGACGGGTGCGTTCATCACGCCGAGCCTCGTGCGCGTGCGCGATCCGCGCTCGGCGCTCCTGACGAGCGAGGTGTTCGGCCCGGTGCTGAGCGTGCAGACGTTCGACGACGACGCGGACGCGATCGCGAAGGCGAACGCGAGCCGCTTCGGTCTCGCGGCGAGTGTCTGGTCGCGCGACCTCGCCCGGGCGCAGCGCACCGCGGCGGCGATCCGGAGCGGCAGCGTGTGGATCAATGCCCACTCGCGGCTCTTTCCCGAGGTCGAGACGGGCGGCTACCGCGAGAGCGGCATCGGCCGGCTGCACGGCGTCGAGGGGCTCGAGGCGTTCCTGCAGACGAAGGCGGTGACGTACGAGCTGTAGCCAGCGGTGCGGCTTTGCGCTTATAAAGTCGGCGGCATCCCACCGGAGACGACCATGCGTTCGGTATCGCTACTCGCACGGCTCTGCACGGCATCCGTCCTCGTCGCGGCGGCGGCCGCGCTCTTCGTCGGCGGCCGCGCGGGCGCGCAGGACGTTTATCAGATTCCGCCGGACACGCCCGCGCACATCAGGAGGGCCGTCGGGTCGCCCGCTCGCCCCGCCGAGCAGCGCGAGCGCGACGTGAATCGCAAGCCCGCGGAGGTGCTGACGCTCGTCGGCCTCGAGGAGGGCGATCATGTCATCGAGATCGCGTCGTTCGGCCACTACTACACGACGATGCTCGTCGAGGCCGTCGGACCCGACGGCTACGTGGACATGTACGACCTGCCGTACACGGAGCGCTTCGCCGGCGAGGCGGCCCGCGCGTTCGACGACGAGCACGACAACGCGACGTATCACCTTCAGGACTACAACGACGTCCAGTTCCCGCAGGACGTCGACGTTGTCCTGAACGTGCTCTACTACCATGACCTGAAGCCGCAGGGCGTCGACACGGCGAAGTTCAACGCGAAGCTGTTCGACGCGTTGAAGCCGGGCGGCGCGTACCTCGTGATCGACCACAAGGCGGAGGACGGCTCGGGCTGGCGCGACGCCGCGACGATCCACCGCATCGGCGTCGAGACGATCATCGAAGAGGTCACGGCCGCGGGCTTCGAGCTCGAGGTCGACAGCGATCTGCTCGCGCATCCCGAGGACGACCGGTCGGCGATGGTGTTCGCGCCCGGCGTCCGCGGCGGCACCGATCGCGCCGTGCTGCTGTTCCGCAAGCCCGCGCGCTGACTTCCCGGTCGACGCGGGCCACGGCGGCCCCGCTGCTCCTTGATGGTGCGCGATGCGCACTACCACGGAGCGCGAGGCCGCGTCCGTTTCTGCTAACCGATTGAATCCAAAGTATTCCCGGCCATGGCACAAAGGGTGCACAAGGCGCGTCGTCTTTTGATCTCAACGCAACGGGCCGCCCGACGGCACCCGGCCCGGTAGGGAGTAGCAGCAAATGAAGTGGGTCACGGCAATCATCAAGCCGTTCAAGCTCGAAGACGTGCGTCAGGCGTTGGGCGAGGCCGGCGTCCAGGGATTGACGGTCACGGAAGTCAAAGGCTTCGGTCGTCAGAAGGGGCACACGGAGCTCTATCGCGGCGCGGAATACTCCGTCGACTTCGTGCCGAAGACCAAGATCGAGGCGGCGGTCCCCGACGAGCTCGTCGAGCAGGCGGTCGAAGCGATCCTCTCGGCCGCAGCGACGGGCTCGATCGGCGACGGCAAGGTCTTCGTCTCCAATCTCGAGCACGCCGTGCGCATCCGTACCGGCGAAACCGGCGACGAGGCGCTTTGAGCGGCCTCGGGCGCGGAGCGGGGGCGGCCGGCGAACGCGCCCGCCGGCCGTCCCCGATCGCCGTCAAGAGCCCTTCGCCCAGTACGGCTTCGGCTCGAGCTTGACGTCGGTCAGGAGACGCGGTGCGTCCGCCGGCGTCTCGAGCAGCACGAGGCCGTTCTCCCGATCGAGCTTCACCTCCGCGGCGAGCGACAGCGTGCCGTCGCCGGTTCCGTTCTCGGGCAGCATCAGCTCGATCACCGAGTACTCGAGCTCCGAGCCTTCCGTGGCCCCGTCGGCGGTCCACGGCTCGAAGTCGTACGCGCCGAGGCGCTTGTCGGTCACGAACGTGATGCGCTCGCCGCTCGAGGTATGGATGCGGTGCGCGTACTTGACCGAGTAGCCGACGCCCGAGTCGCCGCGCCAGACGTAGCCGAGCGTCGGCAGCTCGCGGAGCGCGCTCGCGACGTCGGAACCGGCGGCGAGCGCGTCGACCACCGCGGATCGGCCGGCCTCGTCGGACCACTCCCGGACGTCGATTCTGAGCTCGATGTCGGCCGGCGTCATCGCGACGGTCGTCGCCGTGAAGCGGTCCACGTCCGGCAGCCGGGATTGCGCGAGCGCGACGGTCGCGGCCGCGAGCGCGCCGGCCGCGAGGAGGGCGCTCCGCACCGCGCGGCTATTCCACATCGCCGTACGGCCTCATCGAGAGGACCGCCTCCGCGTTGCTGCCCGGCCGATGTGCCGACGTCGCGGTGACCCACTGCCCGGCCTCGAGGCCCGCGATCGCGTCGGCGTCGTCGGCGGGGATCTGCACCCGGAACACGACGTGCCCGTCTTCCTCGGCCACGAACTCGACCGGCATGCTCATGCGGTCGAAGCTCGACTCGTCGCCCGCCTCGAGCGCGCGGATGCCGGCGCCGTACGTGATGCCCGACCAGGTCAGCATCGCCCGATCGCCTTCGCTCAGCGAGCCGGTCTGCACGTCGTCGCGCTCGCCGACGATGCGCGCCTTGACGGTCGCGGTGCGGGTCGCTGCGTCGAACTCGACGAGCTCCGCGGACCAGGTGTACGTCTCGGGGCCCTTTTCCGTGTCCGCCGCGGCGGGGGCCGAGCAGACGAGTCCGAGGAGGCCGAGCACAGCTCCGGCCCTGACAGCGTTCAGCGTCGAGTGTTGCGTTCTCATGCGCTACCTCCTGTCCCAGGTGGTTGACGGATTTGCCGTTTCTTGCTTCTTCGCCGACCGGGCTCGGCCGCGGCCGCCGATTCGAGGCCCTGTGGGGACGATGCGGCATTTTTCAAGGGCGCCGGACCGTCCTCGCGGGCGTCGCCCCGAGTCATTCGTGTCGGCACGCCGACGACCGCGTGCGCCGCGCCGCTTCGATTCCGGGGAACGAACGCGAGCGCTGCCGTCGCCGTCATCCCCGCGAAGCATATCGAGCAGGCTGCGGCGTGCCGAGATCACGTGCCACGTTCGATCCGTCCCACGCGCAGCGCAAGCCAATCGATGCGCTGCCAGCGGCGGTGTGCCGCGCCCCGGCAGAGCAGTGCGCTCGCCGCTTGCACCGCGGCGACGCCGAGCAGAACGTCGGTGCGCCCGGCGGCCGCAGCGACCGCCGCGGCGAGTGCGGTCAGGCCGTAGGTGACGCCGACGACCCAGTCCGCGGCGTGTCTTCGCGAGGGGATCATCAAGCCGACGCACGCGCCGGCGACGGCCGTCGCTCCGACGGCCAGCATGATCGCCGCGACGTGCCGCGGCGCGACTCCGACGAGCGACGCGTGCACGACGACGATCGCCGTCGCGAGAACCGTCAAGCGTGCCGGCTCGCTTCGCGCGAGCGCCCGCTCGACCGCGCCGAAGAGACCGCTGCGGTCGAGAGGCGCGCACAGCCACAGGCGGCGTGCACGCGCGGCCGCGACGCGCGCGACGGGCATGCACAGCGCGGCGGCCGCGAACGGCGCGGCGAACGCGACGCGGAAACCGCCGGCCGGCGCGATCGCCTCGAGGACGAAACAGGCGACGCCGACGGAGGTGAGCTCGATCGCGAATCGCCTCGCCTTCGCTCGCGCTCCGTAAAGCGCGCGCGAGCCGTAAAGATGGAGGTCCGTCCGTTCGGCCGCAGACACGCTGCGCACGACGGTGCCGGCGTCGACCGGAGCCCGGAGCGGCCGTGCGGAACGGCGCGGCGCGAGCGCGGCGATCGGCCGCCCGCGTAGATACCATGCGGCGAACGCGATCCACACGGCCGCAAGCCCGACGCCGACGGCGGGCGGCGACACGTCGTCGAAGGCGAGCCCGAAGGTGTGCCGCGCGACCCACGCGGCGAGCGCGATCGGCACGAACGCCGCGAGCCCGCGCAACCCGAAGATCGGCAGCCAGAGCAACGCGCTCCACGCGACGGCCGCATACGCGATCGACGCCGACACCGCGGGCGCATCGGATGACGACGACGCGAGCCAGACGGTCGCCGCGGTCCCGGCGCCGAGCACGAGACCGGTCGCGGCGAGCATGCGCCGGCGGAAGAACGGCAGCAGCCGATGCGTCCTGGGCATCGACAGTATCCGGAACACGGTGCCGAGCGTCGCGACGAGCGGCACGAGCAGCAGTACCGCGCCGAGCAGCGTCACGAGGTCGCCGGACAGGCCTCCGAGCGTCATCGCGGCGCCGAGCGCGACCAGCACCGCGCCGGCCTGCATCAGCCGGCGCTGCGTCGGGAACATCGCGAAGTGAAGCGCGGCGAGTGTCAGCGTCGCACGCATGCAGCGAGCCTTTGTGTCCGTGTCACTGTGAAGCGCGCGCCGCGGTCGCCGCGGGCCGTGGCGTCGTGCGTGCTCAAGCGTGCAGCTCCACGAAGATCTCTTCGAGGCCGAGCGGCTCGGCTTCGATGTCGGCATCGAGGCGGGCGGCGAGCCGGGCTTGCTCGGCCGGGTTCCACGCGGCGACGGCCACGGTCGCGCGCGTGCCGCGGATCCGCTCGGACAGCGCGTTCGGGATTCCGAGGCCGCTCTCGAGCTCGCGGCGGCCGCGGACGTGCAGCCGCACGACGGACTCCTTCAGCGCGTCGAGCTCGCCCTGCCAGATCAGCCGCCCGTGCTTCACGATCCAGATCTTGTTCGCCGCGCGCTCGAGGTCCGACACGATGTGCGACGAGAAGAGCACGGTGCGCTGCTCGCCGCCCGTGATGTCGACCAGCTGCTTCAGGAACGCGCGCCGCGCGATCGGATCGAGGCTCGCGACCGGCTCGTCGAGGACGAGCAGATCCGGACGATGGCCGAGCGCGAGCACGAGGGCGAGCTTCTGCCGCTCGCCGGGCGAGAGCTTCAGGATCGCCCGGTCCATCGGGATCTCCCATTCCGAGATCAGCCGGCCCGTCAGCGCGTGATCCCAGCTGCGGTAGAACGCGGAGGTCACCTTGAGCTGCTGCTCGCCGGTCAGCATCTCGATCAGCTCGTCCTGCTGCGGCACGAAGCCGATCCGCGCCTTCGCGCGCTCCGACAGATGCATGCTCTCCTCGCCGAACACCTTCGCGCTGCCGGACGTCGGCGGGCCGAAGCCGAGCAGCACCTCGAGCAGCGTCGTCTTGCCGGCGCCGTTCTTGCCGAGCACGCCGATCACGTCGCCGGCCTCGGCGACCGCCGTGATGTCGTGCAGCACCTCTTTGTGACCGAAGGACTTGCTAAGTTTTTCGGCGCTGACGACCGCTTCGCGCATCTTCGTCCTCCCAGTGCTCGTCGATCAGCGCGACGATGTCCTCTTTCTCGAGCTCGAGCTGCCTCGCGGCGAGCACGAGCTCCCTGATGTCGGCGTCGAGCTGCCTGCGGCGTTGCTCGCGCGGCGCGGCTTTCTGGGCGCGGGCCGCGACCGTCATCGGCTTGCCGCGATTGCG
Source organism: Gammaproteobacteria bacterium (assembly GCA_036381515.1). Taxonomy (GTDB): domain Bacteria; phylum Pseudomonadota; class Gammaproteobacteria; order Steroidobacterales; family Rariloculaceae; genus ZC4RG20. Next base: position 103,130 of record DASVCR010000072.1, read on the forward strand.
CACGAGAACGCCTTCGAGCTCGAGGAGGTGGTAGGCCTTCGAGATCGTCATCGGATTGACGGCGTGCTCGAGCGCAAGCTCGCGTACCGACGGCAGCGGCGCGCCGGGCGGCAGCTGCCCGCTCGCGACGAGACGCCGCACCTGATCCATCAGCTGGCGATAGATCGGCGTGCCGGACTGTGGATTCAGGATGAACATCCGAGGTACGCGATTCTCACGCCGCTAGCTCATAGGTGTATACGTACACTAATACACATGACCGCGTCAACGCCCGAGAGCCGACGTGCCGACGCGAAGCCCCGGCGGACGCAGCGGGAAAGCGCGGCATCACGTGCCGCGGCGCCGGTTCGGCGCTCGTTAAGGTTCTGCCTGTGCCGCCTTCCGAATGCGGGTCAGCACCGTGTCGAACACGTCGCGCTCGCGCTCCTCCGGATAGACGACGTAGACCGGCAGGCGAAGCTGCGGAGCGTCGCGCGAGACGTGCAGCCGTCCGGCGGCGAGGTCCGCGGCCACGAGGCGGCGGGGGAAATAGCCCGACCCGCCGGCCGCGCGCACGTGCTGCAGGCCAAGCCAGCCGACGTTCACCGTGAGCCCCGACGCGATGAATTCCGGAAAGCTCGCCTGATGGCGGGCGTAGAACTCGGGCCCCCAGTCGACGTAGACGTAATCGCGCTCGCCCGGCCCCGAGGCATTCGCTCGCGTCGACACGAGGATCAGCTCCTCGTCCGTCAGCTTCTCGACGACGAGCCCCGGGCGGCTCTGCGGCGAGTAGAGGATCGCGATGTCCACGCGTCCCTCGACGAGCCCCTGCATCAGGTCGTCCTCGAAGCCGATCTCCGCGCGGATCGCGACGTCCGCGGCCGCGGCGCGCAGCCCGCCGAGACACGGCAGCAGCAGGCCTTCCCAGACGCCGATGCGGCCGCCGAGCGTCAACGACGCGCGGAAGCCCTGCGCGATGCCGGCGTCCTGCCGCGCCCGCTCGACCGTGCGCAGCAGCGCGGCCGCATGCTTCTGGAACAGGCGTCCCGCCGGAGTCAGCGTCGTGCCCGCCTTGTTGCGCTCGAACAGGCGGCAGCCGAGCTGCTGCTCCAGAGATTGGATCCGCGCGCTGACGGTCGATTGCGTCACGCAGAGCTTCTCTGCGGCCTTCACGAAGTTGCCGGCGGCGACGACGGAGAGAAAAGTGCGTGCGAGCTCGGTATCCATGGCGAAGCGGGCTGTCGAGCGGCGCAGATTCGGCAGTTCCGCGGTCGAAGTCAACTTCGCACGGCCGGTACGCGCTTGCGCACGTGGCCATGCTCGTCATCGACGCAACCGAAGAAAAGCATCGTATTCATCGATACGAAACGCCGTGGGTCGTTCGTTTCCGTGCGCTGCAGCACGTTTTCCGCGCAAATTCGCTTTGGATATACCGCGATGCCTCTTTCTACGTTCACGCACCGCGGTGCCGAAAATAGTATGGCCGGCCATTCCCCACCACGAAGAATCGGTTTCATGTCGGCAGTTCGAGCGGACGCCATTCCGCCCTCCGTTCCCGCGGAGACGATCAAGCAGCTCGACGAGGTCGTCGGCCACCTCGATCGCGAGCAGCTGATCTGGACGAGCGGATACCTCGCCGGGCTTGCGGCCGGCCGCGCGGCCGGCGCGAGCCCCGCGCAGCCTGCGCCGCAGCAGCGGAACGAGCCGGCCGCGCGCTGGACGATCTTCTACGCGACGGAAACCGGCAACAGCCGACGGATCGCGCAGTCCGTCGACGAAAGCCTGCGCCGCATCGGTGTCGGTACGGAGCTCGTCGACCTGCGCGACTTCGACCCGAAGGGCCTGCGGCGCGTCGAGCAGGCGACGTTCATCGTCGCGACCCACGGGCTCGGCGATCCCCCGGAAGGCACCGAGGCCTTCTTCAAGTACTGGATGGGCGACCGCGCGCCGAAGCTCGAGCAGCTTCGCTACTCGGTGCTGGCGCTCGGCGACTCGAGCTACGAGGACTTCTGCTCGGTCGGCCGCGCGCTCGACGCGCGGCTCGAGGCGCTCGGCGCCAAGCGCGTCCATGACCGCGTCGACTGCGACGTCGATTTCGAGGATGCGGCCGACGCGTGGCGCGAGGCGTTCGTCGCGAAGATCGAGGCCGAGCGCGGCGCCGAGACCCGCCGCGTCGCGCAGCTCGAGGTCGTGCGCGGCGGCACGGCCGCCCCCGTGCATTCGCGCGCAAACCCGTTCCGGGCCGAGGTGCTCGTGAACCAGAAAATCACGGGCCGCGGCTCGACGAAGGACGTGCGCCACATCGAGCTGTCGCTCGAGGGCTCGGGCCTCGTCTATCAGCCGGGCGACGCGATCGGCATCTGGCCCGAGAACCGCGCCGAGTCGGTCGACGCGTTGCTCGAGGTGCTCGCGCTCGACGGCGACGCCGAGGTCAAGGTCGGCGGCGATGCGCTGACGCTGCGCGACGCGCTGACGCGGCGCCTCGAGATCACGAGCGCGAGCCGCGGCTTCGCGAAGGCGTATGCGGAAGCCGCCGGTGCGAAGGCGCTCGCGGATCTTCTCGACACGCCGGACGCGGCGGCCTATCTCAAGGTCCGCCAGGTCGTCGACGTCGTCGCCGAGCACCCCGCGAAGCTCGGGCCGCAGCAGCTCGTCGACACGCTGCGCAAGCTGACGCCGCGGCTTTATTCCGTCGCGTCGAGCCTCGACGCGAATCCGGACGAGGCGCATCTCACGGTGGGCGTCGTCGCCTACGAGCGGTTCGGCCGCGCACACTGGGGCGCGGCGTCCGGCTTTCTCGCCGGCCCGACGACCGAGGCCCTCGCGTACGTCGAGCCGAACGACCACTTCCGGCTGCCGGCCGACGGCGACGTCCCCGTGATCATGATCGGCGCCGGCACCGGCGTCGCGCCGTATCGCGCCTTCCTGCAGCACCGCGACGTGCACGGCGCCCGCGGGCCGAACTGGCTGATCTTCGGCGACCGCAACATGCGCTCGGATTTTCTGTACCAGATCGAGTGGCTGCGCTATCGCAAGGATGGGCTCCTGACCCGCCTCACGGTCGCGTTCTCGCGCGATCAGGCGCACAAGGTCTACGTGCAGGACCGGATCGCCGAGGAGGCGAGGACGCTGTACGACTGGCTCGAGCAGGGCGCCCACGTCTACGTGTGCGGCGAGGCCGAAAACATGGCGCCGGCCGTGCACGCGGCGCTCGTGAATGTCGTTCGCGAGGTCGGCGGCAAGTCGGCCGACGCGGCCGAGGAATACGTCGAAGCGCTGAAGGCCGCGAAGCGCTACCAGCGCGACGTGTATTAACCGATCGGCCGCCCGGGCGGCCGCTCCAGCGACACGGGGAAGCGAGTGAGCACGGAAAAGCCCCTTTCCGAAGTCGAGCACATCAAGCTCAACAGCCGGTTTCTGCGCGGCACGATCGAGGCCTCGCTGGCCGATCCCGTGACGGGCGCCGTGACCGAGGAGGACCGCCAGCTCCTCAAGTTCCACGGGATGTATCAGCAGGACGACCGCGACATCCGCCACGAGCGCGCGGAGCAGAAGCTCGAGCCGGCATACATCTTCATGATCCGGATCCGCGTGCCGGGCGGCGTGCTTAGTCCGCAGCAGTGGCTCGCGGTCGACGACATCGCGAACCGGTACGGCAGCGGCAGCGTGCGGCTGACGACGCGCCAGTCGATCCAGCTGCACGGCGTCGTGAAGGGGAACGTGAAGCCCGCGATGCGCGCGATCGCCGACGCGGGGCTCACGACGATCGCGGCGTGCGGCGACGTGAACCGCAACGTCGTGATCACGCCGCTGCCCGAGCAGTCCGCGCTCCATCGCATCGCGTACGAGAAGGCGCTCGAGGTCGTCGAGCACCTGACGCCGAAGACGGGCGCGTACGGCGAGATCTGGCGGGGCGAGCCCGAGGCGCCGCCTCGTGACGACGAGGAGCCGATCTACGGCAAGGCATACATGCCGCGAAAGTTCAAGGTCGGCTTCGTCGTGCCGCCGCTGAACGACATCGACGTCTTCGGGCAGGATCTCGGCTTCATCGCGATCGCGCGCGGCAAGAGCATCACGGGATACAACGTCGCGGTCGGCGGCGGTCTCGGCATGACGCACGGCGATCCGAAGACGTATCCGCGGCTCGCGACGACGATCGGGTACTGCAAGGCGCAGGACGTCGTCGCCGTCGCCGAGCACGTCGTCGGCATTCAGCGCGACTTCGGCGACCGCAGCGACCGCATGCACGCGCGCTTCAAGTACACGATCGACGACCGCGGCATCGACTGGATCAAGGACGAGCTCGCGCGCAGGCTCGGCTTCCCGCTCGCGCCGCCGAAGCCGTTCAAGCTCACGACGACCGGAGACCGGCTCGGCTGGGTGCGCGGCGAGGACGGGCGGATGCACCTGACGCTGTTCGTGCCGTCGGGACGCGTCGTCGACACGGGCGAGCAGCGCTTCCGCACGGGGATCAACGCGCTGGCCAAGGCGCACGACGGCGACATCCGGCTGACCGCGAATCAGAACGTGATCATCGCCGGCGTCGCGCCCGAGCGAGTCGACGAGATCGACCGCATCGTCGCGGAGCACGGCCTCGATCTCTACGCGACGCTGAAGCCGCTGCGGCGCAACGCGATGTCGTGCGTCGCGCTGCCGACGTGCGGTCTCGCGATGGCCGAGTCCGAGCGCTACCTGCCCGAGTTTCTCTCGAAGCTCGAGCCCGTGCTCGAGAAGCACGGCCTCGCCGACGAGGACATTCTGCTCAGGATCACCGGCTGCCCGAACGGCTGCGCGCGGCCGTACCTCGCCGAGATCGCGCTCGTCGGCAAGGCGCCCGGCCGCTACGCCCTGTTCCTCGGCGGCGGGCTGACCGGCGAGCGGCTGAACGAGCTGTACGCGCCGAACCTGGCGGAGGCGGAGATCCTCGCGACGCTCGATCGCCTGTTCGCGGACTACGCGAAGGGCCGCAGGCCCGGCGAGCCCTTCGGCGACTTCCTGCGGCGGACCGGGGTCGTCGGCGCGGACGCCGCGAAGGCGAGCGCGAGCGGCGGCGCCTGACCGCCGCTCGACGTCTCGTCGTCCGCTGCACGCTACAGCGACTTCAGATACTCGATCAGGTCCGCCTGCTCCGCCGCGGAAAGGCCGAGGTTGAAGACGCCGTCGTAGTGGGCGACGACGTCCGCGAGCGTCGCGAAGCGCCCGTCGTGGTAGAAGCCGCCCTCCGTGTGCGTCCACAGGCCGCGCAGCGGCGTCGTGCGATAGTAGTCGTCCTCGGGGCCGCGCTCCGCGTGCGCGCGGTCGATGCCGATCTCGTCGAACCGGTGCATGTTCCAGCCCGGCTCCGTGAAGAGCGGCGGAACATGGCACCGCGCGCAGCCCGCCTTGCCGTTGAAGAGCGCCTCGCCGCGCTCCGCGGCCGCGCGATCGAACGACCTCTTCGGCGGCGACGGCGCCTGAAGCGCGAGCTGATAAAGATGCAGGGGACCGAGCTTCGGCGTCACGACGTCCTCGTCCGGACGAACGTCGAACAATCCGTTGCGCGCGGCGACCGGGTACTTCAGCGGGTCGTCGAGGCGGGGATCGTAGAACGTGCCTCGACCCTGCATCTCGAGGACCGCGACGAACGCGTTCCAGTGCGTCACCGAGCCCCAGCCGACGGACGTGTGCAGATTGACGCCGGCGAGCCCGAACGCGGGCGGGATCAGCACGGGCGCCGATTTCCCGTCGAGGATGAAATGCGCGTCGAACTTGCCGGGTCCCCAGCCCTCGAGGTCCGCGCGGATCGAGTCGGCGTCGCGGCCGAGCAGACGAACGAACGGCTCGAGGTTCGGCGCGCTCGCGATGATCGCGCCGATGTCGAGGTCGCGGTTCGCCCAGCCGTCGAGCCGCCGGCCGATGCCCGGCGCGAGCGAGTCGTCGACCGTGCTGTGGCAGAGCGCGCACGTGATGCCGATCGACGTGAGGCGGCCGTTCTCGACGAAGCCGCGCACGCCGACGACCGCGTCGAGCGACAACAGCGCGACGGTGGTGGCGGGATCGTCGAGATCGACACTGCCGCGGCGCAGGTTCCGTACGAGCGACTCGGGCAGCGCCTCGACGTCGACCTTGAGCCCGAGATCGAGCGCCGCGGCCGGGCTCACGCCCGGGCCGACGCCGCCGTTCGCCGCACCCGCGATCGCCTCGTGCAGCCGAAGCTGATCGCCCCAGAAGACCTGGTTCCCGAAGTTGTCGTAGCGGAACGTGCGCCGGCCTTCCTCGAGCGCGGCCCAGGCGTCGAGCAGGACGTTCATGTCGTCGCTGCGCGCGAATCGCGGCGACGCGAAGTCCGCCGGCCGGCTGCGCTCGGGCGGTGGCGGCCGCCAATCGTACGGCGGGCGCTGAGATTCGGCGGCGGTGGCGGCGAGACACGCCGCGACGACAGCGAGCACGGAGCGACGGTGGATGCGAAGCGTCTTGGCCATGGCAGGTTTCTCCGATAAATGACATGGGATCGGCGAGCAGGCCGATCACGTCAGTGAGTACCGCCGGGGCCGCCATAGGTTCTGACTTAATCGAGAAAAACATTGACAAAGTTGCTTAACGCCGCATACCGCGGATAATCAGCGCCATGCACTGCGCGACGATCGAGGCCCTCGGCACCCGGCAGCGGGCACTGTTGACGTCGCTCCTCGAGTGGAAGGAGGGGCGCAGCGCGGACGAGCTCGCCGATTCCCTCGGCATCTCGCGCAGCGCCGTGCATCAGCACCTGAACGCGCTGGAGCGCGACGGCTATCTCGAGAAGCTGATGCGGCCGTCGCAGGGCGGACGGCCGGGGTATGCATGGCGCCTGACGAACAAGGGCGTCCATCTCTTCCCGAAGCAGTACGCCTTCTTCTCCGAGCTCATGATTCGCGGCATGAAGCAGTCCCTCGGCAGCGACGGGCTCGCGCGCGTGCTCGAGGAGCTCGGCGCGGACCTCGCGAAACGCTATGCCCAGCGCGTCGACGGTGCGGCCGACGACGCGGAGCGCATGCGAATCGTCGCGGCCGTGATGCACGAGCTCGGCTACGCGGCGCGTGCACGCACCGTCGACGGACGGCCCGAGATCGACGCGCGCAACTGCGTCTATCACGACCTCGCCGCGGAGCATCCGGAGGTGTGCCGGCTCGATCTCGCGCTCCTCGGCGCGCTGCTCGGGGGCGAGATCGAGCACGTGGAATGCATGGTACGCGGCGGGCGCGCATGCCGGTTCCGGGTGCACGAGGCGCCGCCGGACGCGGCCGGACGCGAACCCCCGCGGTCTTGAAATCCGGCCGGCCTCCTCCTAAATCTCTCGTCTCGCTCGTCAACAGAGGGCAGTGGCCGTGACAATGCAATCGATCCGAGTTCTCGCGCTGGTCGTCTTCTCGCTTGCGGCAGCGCCCGTCGCGTTCGGACAGGTGCCGCTCGGTGCGCGCAAGAACGGCGACTGGACGATCGCGCCGATGCTGAAGGAGGTCACGCCGGCGGTCGTCAACATCCAGGTCGAGTCGGAGGTGCCGATCCGCACGAATCCGCTGCTCGAGGATCCGTTGTTCCGGCGCTTCTTCGGGGTCCCGGACATTCCGGACACGCAGCGGCGGCAGAGCGTCGGCTCGGGCGTCATCGTCGATGCGGAGAACGGCTACATCCTGACGAACCATCACGTCGTCAACAACGCGACGACGATCGTCGTCACGCTGCACGATCAGCGCCAGTTCGAGGCGGAGCTGATCGGCAGCGACGAGGCCACCGACATCGCGTTGCTGCAGATCGACGCGAATAACCTCACCGAGGTGCCGATGGGCGATTCGAGCCAGCTCGAGGTCGGCGATTTCGTCGTCGCGATCGGCAATCCGTTCGGGCTCGGACAGACCGTCACGTCCGGCATCGTCAGCGCGCTCGGACGCCGCACGCACATCATCGAGGAGGGCTACGAGGACTTCATCCAGACCGACGCGTCGATCAATCCGGGCAACTCGGGCGGCGCGCTGATCACGATGGACGGCCTCCTCGTCGGCATCAACACGGCCATCGTCTCTCCGGCGGGCGGCAACGTCGGCATCGGCTTCGCGGTGCCGTCGAACATCGCGCGCAGCGTCATGGAGCAGCTCATCGAGTACGGCGAGGTCAGCCGCGGCAGGCTCGGCGTGCTGATCCAGACGGTCACGCCCGCGCTCGCGCAGGCGCTCGAGCTCGACGTCGAGCACGGCGCGCTGATCACGCAGGTCGAGCCCGGGTCGTCCGCCGAGCAGGCCGGGCTCGAGCCCGGCGACGTGATCATCGCCGTCGACGGCACCGAGGTCCGCGACGCGGACGACGTCAGCGTCAGGATCGGCTTGAAGCGCGTCGGCGCGCCCGTGCGGATCGGCTATCTCCGCGACGGCGAGCGCCACACCGTCGACACGACGATCGGCGCCGCGCCCGGCGGGCAGACGGCGGCGCGCGGCGGCGCACCGGGCGGGTTCGACCGGCTGCAGGGCGTCGAGGTCCGCAACGTCGATCGTTCCGACCCGCGATACGGCAACGTCCAGGGCGTGCTCGTCGTCGACGTCGATCCGACGAGCCGCGCCGCGAGGGCCGGGCTCGAGCCCGGCGACGTGATCATCGGCGTGAATCGGACGCCGGTTCGCTCGGTCGACGAGCTGTCACGGGCGTTGCGCGCGGTCGGAGCGCAACAGGCGGTCGCGCTGCGCGTGCAGCGGGGCAGTCAGCGCGTCTACATCGTCCTGTGAGCGTGCGGAGCGGGAAGCCGAAGGCCGGGCGCAACGGCCCGGCCGCGGCGGCTCGGCCGGGCGACGCTACGCCGGGCGAGGCTACTCCGCGCTCGGCGCGCCGGTGCCCTCCGAGCCCAAATATGCGGGTCAGTCCGGCAGCTTGAAGACGTAGAGCTGATTGCCGCTGCCCGGCCGGATCTCGGGCGCGAGCCGCGCGAGGCCGAACGCGAGGCCCGATCCGCCTGTGCTGACGGCGACGTACTGCTTGCCGTCGACCGCGTACGTGATCGGATAGCCGTTGACCGGCGCGCCGAGATTGACCTCCCATAGGATCTCGCCGGTCCGCTGATCGTACGCGCGGAAACGCCCGGCGACGTCGCCGCCGAACAGGAGCCCGCCCGCCGTCGACATCAGCGACAGCGTGCCGGCGCGCTGCTCGTGCTTCCACGCCGTCTCGCCCGTCGACACGGAGATCGCCTCGATCGTGCCGACGTTCTCCGCGCCCGGCGTGATCTCGATGCGGTTGCTGATCGCGTACAGCGACTCGATGCTCTGCTCGTCCGATTGCGATACGGAGCGCATGCACGTGTTCTGCAGCGGAAAGTACATGAGGCCCGTGAGCGGGCTGTACGTGCCGGAAGGATAGTTCTTGCCGCCGTTCGTGCTCGGGCAGATCAGCTTCTCCTGGCCGGGCGCCGTGAAGATCGTCTCGGGGTTCACGGTCGCCGCGCCCGACTCGACGTTGATGTCCTGGATCACGTTCTGCTCGATCGTCTCGCGGGCCCACAGGAACTCGCCGGTCTCGCGGTCGAGCGTGTAGACGAGGCCGGGCTTGCCCGGGATGCCGGTGATGACCTTACGCCGCTCGCCGGGGCGCACGCGCGGGCTGATCCAGCGGACCGATTCCGGGTCCGGCGCGACCTCGGTCTCGATCAGCAGCCGCTCGAACGGATGATCGAGGTCCCAGTGGTCGACGACGTGCTGGAAGTGCCAGACGATCTCGCCGGTGTCGGCGTCGAGCGCGAGCGTCGAGTTGTGATAGAGGTGCTGCTCGCCGACGCCGCCGAGCATGAACTTCGGCGCGGGCGCGGTGACCGACGTGCCGACGTAGATGCGGTTCAGCTCGGGATCGAAGCTCGGCACCATCCACATGCCGACGTGCACGCGCTCTTCGTACGGCACGTCGCCCCAGGTCTCGTCGCCGGGCTCGCCCGGCTTCGGGATCGTGCGCGTGCGCCACAGCTCCTTGCCGGTCTTCGCGTCGAACGCGGTGATCACGCACGCCTCGGGTCCGCCCTCGGGCTCGCAGCTGCGGCCGGAGATGACCTTGCCGTTCACGACGATCGGGCCCGAGCTGTTCTTCGCGCCCATGCGATAGTCGAGGATCAGGCTCTCCCAGGCGAGCTGCCCGGTCCGCGCGTCGATCGCATACGCGTAGCCGTCGGCGCCGTTGTCGAGGATCAGGCTGCCGTAGATCGCGATGTTGCGGTTCGTGCCGGGCGCCGGGAAATAGTCGCCGACGTCGTCGGGCACCCGCCGGCGATACTCCCAGATCAGATCGCCGGTCGCGGCGTCGATCGCCTGCGTGATGTCGAACGGGTTCGGGAAGTACATCACGCCGTCGTACACGAGCGGCGTGCCCTCCTGGTCGCCGTCCGCGAGCCTGCGCGACCACGCGAGCTGCAGCTCATGCACGTTGTCGCGGTTCACCTGCTCGAGCGGGCTGTAGCCCCAGTTGTCGAGCGTGCGCCGCCACATCAGCCAGTCGGCGGGATCCGGGTTCTTGAGCATCTCGTCCGTGACCGGCACGAAGTCGTCGGTCGTCTGTGCGAAGACGGCGCAAGGCGCGGCGGCGGCGATCAGCCAGGCGGCGAAGCAGGGACGGGTCATCGTTCTCTCCATGGCAAGGACGCGCGGCCGCACGCGGCGCGCGCAGGCATCGTTCTATCGTGACGAGCGGCCGATTCTAGTCCGGCCCTCGTGCGCGGCGGAGCCTCCGGTACTCCCGCGGGCTCACGCCGAAGCGCTTCTTGAAGACGCGCGAGAAGTGCGCGCGGTTCACGAAACGCCACTCGCGCGCGATCTCGGTCACGCTGCGGGTCGCCCATTCCGGGCTCGCGAGCTGATGGGCGCATTCCTCGAGCCGGCGCCGCTGGATATAGACCGACACCGGCTCGTATTCCTTCTCGAACAGCATGCTGACGTAGCGCGTCGACACGCCGAAATAGTCGGCGACGAAGGCCGCGCTCAGGTTCGGGTCGCGCAGCCGCGCCTCGATGAAGCGCTTGATGTGCGCGCGGCGCTCGCTGACCGAGGCCGACTCGCAGAACCGCTTGCCGTACTGCAGCGAGTACGCGGTCGCGATTACGTCGAGCATCGTTTTCGCGATCGTCGGCCCGTGCTCCTGCGCGAAGCCTCGCTCGACCTGCCGCCAGACGTCCTCGAGCATGCTGCGGACGACCGGGCCGAAGTCGCGGCTCCCGGATGCCTTGAGCCCGCAGACGTTCTCGGGATTCGGCAGCCGCGCGCGCAGCTCGTCCGGCGACAGCACGAGATGCAGGGACGTGTTCGGCTCGTCGAACTCGATGCGTCCCGTCGCGATGCCGTCGAACAGGACGAAATCCCCCGGCTCGAGCTCGTCGTCGCGGCCGTAGTGCGAGAAGCGCACGCGGCCTTCGACCGGCATCATCAGGAAGAAGCGCTGCTCTGCGAGGCCCGCGACGTGCTGCTCCATCACGTCGATTCGTGCCGGCATCGAGACCGTCCGGCGGATCGACAACGGGCCGATCGAGTCGATGCGAAATTGCGCATCGAAACGCAGCGTCTCGCTGGGCGTGATCTCGAGCGGCGTGACGAATTTCGCCAGCAGCTCTTTCCAGTATGCGGCCTTCGCGACGTGCGGAGCGTCCTTTGTCGAATATGTCTTGAGAATCGCCGGAAGCTCAGCAATACCCCGGCCCGATTCTAGCCGAAAACGCGCCGGCCGGAAGGGGCGGCAGCGAACGGGGCAGGCTGCCCGAGCCTGCCGGCCCGCCGGTGCCGCCCGTCGCACTCAGTCGTTCAGCACGAACGTGATCTTCATGTTCACGCGCCACTCGGTAATCTTGTTGTTGTCGACTTTCACGTGCTGCTCGTTCACCCAGATGCCCTGGATGTTCTCGACGGTCTTCGCTGCGCGCTCGAGGCCTTTGCGGATCGCATCCTCGAAGCTCTGCGGGGAAGCGGACGAAAGCTCGATGACCTTCGCGATGGCCATGGCGGACTCCTCTGTCGGATCGCTCAACGCTAGCGACCGGAGCAAGTCTTGTGCCAACGCGTCCGGCCGACGCGGCGCGGTCAGACGATCTTCTGCTTCCAGCGGCCGAGGCGGAACAGCGCGACGCTCGCGACGGCCATCAGGGATTCGGCGATCGCGATCGCCCAGAAGACGCCGTGCGGTCCCATGTCGGCCGTATGCGCGAGCGCATACGCGAGCGGAAGCTGCAGCAGCCAGAAGAACACGAAGTTCACCCACGTCGGCGTGTCCGTGTCGCCGGCGCCGTTGAACGCCTGGACGACGATCATGCCGAGCGCATAGAAGCCGTAGCCGTAGCTCACGATGCGCAGGCATGCGGCGCCGTAGTCGAGGACCTCCGCGTCGTCCGTGAAGAAGCCGACGATCGGCCGCGCGAGCGCGACGAACACGATCGCGATGCCGACGAGGAACAGCAGATTGCAGCGCGCCGCCCACCAGACGGAGCGTTCCGCGCGGTCGGGCCGCGCCGCGCCCAGGTTCTGGCCCACGAGCGTCGCCGTCGCGTTCGACAGACCCCAGCTAGGCATCAGCGTGAAGAGCACGATGCGAAGCGCAACCGTGTAGCCTGCAACCGCGGTGCTGCCGTAGTCCGCGACGATCCGCATCAGCACGATGTAGCTCGACGTTGCGATGATCATCTGGAAGACGCCGCCCGCGGACACGCGCAGGAGCCTGAGCATCACGCGCGGCACGACCGCGAGGTGCCGGATGCGGAGCGGGAAGCGGCCGTGGCCGGCCGCGAGGAGGTAGAAGCCGTACGCGGCGCCGATTCCGCGGCCAATGTTCGTCGCGATCGCGGCGCCGGTCACGCCGAGCTCGGGGAACGGGCCGAGCCCGTAGATCAGGCACGGGTCGAGGACGATGTTGATCGCGTTCGCGACGACGAGGACGCGTAGCGCGATCGCGGCATTGCCGGCGCCGCGGAAGATTGCGGTCACGAGAAAGATCAGCAGGATCGTCGCCGAGCCGCCGAGCATCCACGCCATGTAGCCGGCGCCGTCGATGACGACGTCCGAGGCCGCGCCCATCATCGCGAGCAGCTCCGGCGCGTACGCGATGCCGAGACCGCCGACGACGGCGCTCGTCGCGAGGCCGAGCCAGACCGTCTGGCCCGCCGTCGTCGCGGCGGCGTCGGGGTCGCGCTCGCCGATGCGGCGTGCGACGAGCGCCGTCACGCCGAGGCTCAGGCCCACGGCGAACGCGTAGAGGAGCGTGAGCACGGCCTCGGTCAGGCCCACCGCGGCGACCGCGGCCGCGCCGAGCTGCGCGACGAAGAAGATGTCGACGATCGCGAAGATCGATTCCATCGCCATCTCGAGCATCATCGGGATCGCGAGCAGCACGACGGCGCGGCCGACGTGGCCCTGCGTGTAGTCGCGCTCGGTGCCCGCGAGCGACGCGCGCAGCAGCGACCAGCCGTTCCGCCAACGGCCCGCAGCGGGACGCGGAGAGGGTTCTATGGGAAGCTCTCTGCTCATTCGATCTCGGGCCGAGTACAGTATCATCGCCGAAGGGCACGTCACCGATGCCGTCTGCCGCGGTATGCGTGCGGACGTGCGTTTCGCGGAACGGCCGCAGGCGTCGACGTCGGTGGCGCCTTCGCAAAGGGCGGGAGTCTAGTCGAAAACCGGGCGGTCGACATCGGCCGCTCGAGTGCCGTCTGGCCCGAACGCTGCATCATTCGGCGGGGAGCCTGCACGAGGAGGGGACGATGCGACGGGACGGCTTGCGACGCGCCGCGAGAGAAATAGCGGCCGTTCTGGTCTTCGTCGTGTCGCTCGAGCCCGCATTCGCGCAGGAACCGGGCGACGACGAGCCGTTCCATTGGGGCTACGCCCTCGCGTTCGGCACCGGCGCGTATCGCCTGACGGATGGCACCGAGGCGCGGACGCTGCGCATTTCTCCATCGATCCGACTCCGCGATGCGGCCGTGCGGCGCGGGCCGAACTTCGGCGTTCGCGTCGTATTGCCGTTCGCCGTCGGCATACAGAACCTCGACGACGTCGACTTGCCGCCGGAGCGGCCGAGCGACGAGATCGAGTATGCGGCCGTCATGCCCGGGGTCGAGTTCGAGTTCCCGGGCGAGCGCGTCACGCTGCGGGTACGCGGCCAGGCAGGGTGGGGCACGGAGCTCGAGAGCGTCGAGGCGTCGGCGCGCTTTTACGCGGTCGGCATCAGGAGCCGATTCGCGTGGCCCGACGCGCCCGGGCAGCCCGCGCTGATCAACGGGCTGCTGTGGGCGGGCGTCGTCCCCGAGGAGGACCGGCGTCAATCGCTGCTGCGGCTGTCACAGGGCATCGAGTTCGATGTCGCCGTGCCGCGCTGGAAGTTCAAGGGCAGGACGATGCACCTCAGCCCGCACGTGCTGGCCGACTGGTACTACCGGCCGCCGTCCGAGCTCGCGCTCGGTGACGAGCATTTCGACCATGTCGCGACGGAGTGGCAGATCGGCCTCGCGGCGAGACGAGAGGGCCGCTTCAAGATCCTGTGGTTCAGGTTCGAGGGCGTCGGGGTCGGATATCGGTTCTCGCAGCAGAGCGAGGGCATTCGCTTCTTCCTGAACTCCATCTTTTGAACGGTCACGCGGTGGGGGAACGGTCGTTGGCTTCGGACGCGGCGTTGGGCTCCGTCCAATAGCGCCCTCTGTCGACGTGTCAGGTCCGCAAAGCGGGTCAACGGGAATGGCGTGCGTGCCACCACGTCGAGATGCGGGCGAACGGTCCGCGAAGGAGCAGGTACGGTATGAACGCGAGCAGCAGCGCAACGATGACGGCCTCGCCGGGAAAGAACGTGTCGAGAACCGTCAGCTGATAGACGGCGTCCATGATGAGACCCAGGAGAATGATCCTGGAAGTGGCGATGAGACCTTCGCGCAAGCGCGGCCCGCGCTCCTGCCGAGAGGCGATCAGTGTCCAAAGATAGGGCGAACGGCCGGTCCTGGCGTCCTCCATGCCGTCGCGCATCGCGACCAACGCGGCCATCGTGGGCTGGAGGATCAGACGGAAAGTCATCGGTCCCCCGGGACGCTCGCTCAGGTCTCGCCAGATCCGTTGCTCGACGTCCGACGAGAAGCCGTACCATAGCGAGCCCGCAACGATGCCGGCGACGATGAGCGCTACCGCCGTTTTCGCGAGCAGGACCTGGTTTCTGGAAGGGGTGTGTGCCACGACGTTGCGATCGGTGTCGAGACGAGCCGCGATCCTAAGCTCTTGTCGATACTGGCGACTATGAGACTCTGGTCCAACTTCACCGGCTCGGTCAGAGGGGCATCAGGATCACCGTATAGGCGGCGCTGCCGAGCGCGAAGGCGACGAAGCGGCCATCCTTCTCCGTGGGCAACTCCATGATGGCGCTGTTGATGATCACTGCGCCGGAGACGAAAGCGACGCCGGCAGCGGTCACGGTCAACGGCAGCGCAACGAGGACGCCGAGCAACCACCCGGCGAGCGCGGCGGCCGCGAGAACGAGCCGGCCCTTGTCTGCGTAAGCGGCGCCGTGCTCTCGCCGAAATACGTGATCTGCGGCGACGAGATGAAAAGCGATGGCTACCGCGTAGGCGAGGGTGGAGGCCGCTGTCCCGCCGAGACTGTGCGACAAAAGGTAAGCGGCAATCGCCACGTAGCAACCCCACCCAGCCATGTCGAGTCGGAAGGCGGCCTCGCCGCCGTCCGCGCTCTTCGCCCGCACACGCTTGCGAAGGTGCAAGAGCCCATAGAAGGCCAGGAACCCGATAAGGGCGACGACATAAATCACCATTCCCTCGTAGCGAAGCGTGCGCGAGGCCGAGGAGGCGACCGCTTCCCGCGCCTCGGCAAGCTCCGGCATCAGGTGCACGAAGACGTACGCCGTCGAGACTCCCGCTCCTAAGGACGCGATGCTGCGCGGATCGTGAATGACCGCTTGCAACGGCCGAATCCTGTCGCCGAAGAGAAAGGCTGCGCAGAAGAGCAGTGCGCCGAGGCCGCTCGTCAAGAAGATGCTTGTGCTCTGAATCACGTGCCGTCACGCCTCCTCGAGGCGGGCTTGCCGCACCTCGCTGCGGAATCAGTCGAGGCGCCGTCGAGTCGACGATTTCAGCAGCCTCCTCGGTCGAGCTTCGATTCGACCTTCGGCTCGAGAGGCGCGGGATCATCGCGCACCGGTCATCCGCGTCGGCGGAAAGACCGTGTTCCAGTCGCTTTCGACGCTGACGACCGTCCAGCCCTGTTCAGCCGCCGCGTCGAGCGCCTCGTCGAGGGTGCCGATCGGCGACTCGCGATCGTAGGCCACCTCGCGTTCGCCGTCGGTATGGTGGACGAGCAGAGCGAATCCCGGCCCTTCGCCGGCGGTCGCCCACTCGAGCATCTCCTGGTCGCCGTCGGAGTTGCCGACGGCCATGAGCGGGCGGCGGCCGATCGACTGCTCGATGCCGACCGGCTTGCCCGGACCATCGTCGACGAAGTCGACGTCCGGCTCCTTGAGCAGCACCGGCGTGCCGTTCCGCGTGTCCAGCTTGAGCTTCGCCCGGCTGCCGACGACTTGCTCGGGGGGAATGCCGTAGATCTGCTCGGTCCACGGGCGCATGAACTCGACGCCGCCGCCGGAGACGATGTACGTCTTGAAGCCGTTCGCGCGCAAATACTCGAGGAGCTCGAGCATCGGTTGATAGACCATCTGGGTGTAAGGCCTGCCCGTCCGCGGATGCCGGGCCGTGGCGATCCAGTCGGTGACGATCTGCTCGAACTCGTCCGTCGTCATCCCGGCGTGCGTCGCCGCGAGAATCTCGACGGTCGCCTGCTCTCCGCCGGCCAGCGCGGCCCCGGGGTCGCCGGCCAGGATCGACGTGAACGGCTCCTGCCGGCTCCACTCCGGGTGCTCCGGCGCAAGCGCCTTGACGCGATCGAGGGTGAACGCGAGCTGCACGTAGATCGGCTGCTCCGACCACAACGTCCCGTCGTTGTCGAAGGTTGCGATGCGCTCGTCGACGGGAACGAAGTCCTCGGAGCCTTCGGTCGTCACGCGCGCGACGAAGTCGATAATCGCCTCCTTCGTGGGGCCTTCGTTCCAGGAGGGGAGGGCGTCGTCCTGCGCAATGCTCGTCACTGCGAGCATCGGGTAGGCGCACGTCAGCACGACGAGCTGCTTCGAAGTCCTCATTCTCATCGAATGACCGCCTCGATCGGACGCCCTGTCATCAAGCTGGTTCGACGCCCGCGTCCGTGCATGCTCCAAAGACGTTCACCGACAACCCGTCTCGCACTACGGAAACGGTGAGGAGCCCGCTCGCTTCGTCGATGACGAAACTGAACGCGCGGCCCGCCTCGAGTCCCTGCAAATAGATCAGCCCGTCCTCTCTCCTGAAGCTTGCGATCGAAGTCGAGCGCCGTTCGGCGCTTGCCCGCGTCGTCGAAATCGTCATTTGCTCCGTATCGACGACGACGAACGGCGGCACGTCCGCTTCCCAAGGCTCCGGGGCATAGCACTCGCCGGTCTCGACGCACAGCTTGACGCGGGAAACGGAGCACAACAGCGCGTCCGCCGCGGAAACGTCATCGCCCGAAGCGCATACGGGGATGGCCATCGCGAACCACATCAATCCAAATCTATTCATGAGGGATCTCCGCTGGCGCGTAGTGCCTCAATATTTGACCAGGTACTTCTTGGCCTCGAGGCAGACGCTGAATGCCTTCTTGAAGTTCTCTACCTGCTCCGCAGTCGATGTTTCGCGGCTTTCGGCCTGCCTGGTGGTTTCCGCGGCGGCCTGCTCGCGCGCATGCTTGCCGGCGCGCCGACTGGCGATGGCGCCGAGCCCGGCGCCCCATGCCGCCCCTTCCGCGGCGTCGTCATTCGCGATCTCGCCGATCAAGGCGCCTGCCGCCGCGCCGCCCACGAAGCCGCCAGCGCCCGCGCCGCGGCCTACCTCTTGCGCGGCTTCGAGCTCCGCCTGGGACTGCTGCGCGTTGGCATGCTGCTGCTTGGCGAGGTCGAACGGATCGCTGCCGGTGTTGCTCACTGCCCACTCGTAGCAAGCCGCCTCGTCGGTGGACTGCTGTCGGCCGTCCTGACCCTCGGTCGGAAAGACATAGACATCGATGGTCGACGCCAGCGACTGGTCCTGAGCGACGGCTTGGATCGGAATCGACGTCGCCAGCGCGAGTATTCCTGCCACTATGCTGCTCTTCATCGCGACCTCCTGCGAGCTCGAATCGCCGCTCGGTCCTTCTCGAGCGAGGGCGTCGTGAACGGAGCAGAGTATTCCCCCACGGGGCCGTGCGGCCATCGGCCATAAGTCCAATACGCCCGGCAGGCAAGCGAAGGGAGATGCCGAGGCGTTCGCTGCACCCGGTGCCCCCGCGTTACGAAAGCCCGGCGATTCAGAAGGATCCGGTGATGTAGAAGAGGATGCCCCGGTGGCTGGATCGAAGCTCGCCGGTAAAGTCGTCGTCGACGTCGAAGTCGAGATCGAGATTGAACACGTTCAGTCCGCCGCCGATGCCGAAATTCCTGGTCACGTCGTACTCGACGAGAAAGTACGCGTCCTGGAGACGGCCCGATTGCTCTTCGAACCTGAGACTGAAGGCTTCCGTCTTGAAGTTCAAGGAAACTTTGTCGGCGACATTGTACCGTCCGCCGAAGGTGACGGTCGGCGTCGGCAGCGTTCCTCCGTCGTCGTATCGCCTGTCGATGCCGGTCAACAGGCCGGTCCCGATGGCGGTCAAAGTGACGTCGCGAACATTGAGGCCGGCGCCGAGGAAGAACTCGTACGGCTCGACGTTGATGAACGACCAGACGTAGCCGACTTCGGCCACCTCGACGTCCAGCTCCGTGTCGAGTGCGAGCCCGACCGGAAAGTCGACACCGCCGATCCGGATGTCTTTGGACAGGCCGGTAGAGCCGTTCCGCTTCATCGAATAGTACGTCCACTCGAGGCGGTGCGCCCGGCTGAAGCGGTAGTAGCCGTCCAGGCGAAAGACCGTAGCCGAGTCCTCGACGTTCAGGTCCTCCTCGAGCTCGAGCAGCGTGCCGATGCCGAGGCCGCTATGGTCGATGCGGGCCGTGCTGCTGACATTTCGAGCGTCGAAGCCTCCCAGCCTCAGCTTGACGCGCTCTCGCAACGGGCTGTCGTCGTAACGCTCCTGTGCGTGCAACTCCGCGGAAGCCGCGAGGAGACCGATCGCCCCGTACGGCAATGCTGAAATCGCAACGCGTCTCCCATGTTTCCGGGACATCGTTCAGCTGCCACTCGGTCTTGCGACGCACAAGCCTCGCGCTCATCAGCAGGGGTTGCAGTCGGACCTTGGTCTCATGGACCGGTCTGCAGTCACGGATTACGCGAGCGAGGCGGCACCCGATGGTATCGAGAGGGCCGGGAGATTGGACGAAGGTTGCATTGTGCGCGAGCCGTGACCATGGCGAACTCTGCCTTCCGGTCAGCACCGTCGCACGTTGCGGCCGCTGCCGGAGCGAAGTGTTTCGGAGCGTCGCCAGAGGGGAGAAATTCATGAAGCATCGACCCACGACCGGAATGCGGTTGCCTGTCTCGAGCCGGAGTGCACTGGTCGTCGCTGCGGCCGGCACCGCGCTGCTCGCGGCCGGCTCGTTTGCACAGGAGCCGCAAGGACGGCCGCAGGACCCACAGCAGGCGCAGCAGGGACGGCAGCAAGCGCAGCAAGGTCGACCCCAAGCGCAGCAAAGCCGGCAGCAGGAGCAGGAGGTCGCGCTTCTCGACGAGCCCGCCTTCGTCGAAGAGACCGCGGAAGTCCGCGCAACCGTCATGGAGGTCGATCCCGCCACGCGGACGGTGTCATTGCGAACCGACGACGGTGATGAGTTCACGGTGCAAGCGGCGGACGACGTCGACCTCGAGAATATCGGAGAGGGCGACACTGTCGACGTAGAGTACTACGCGGCGCTCGCGGCCGAGGTCACGACGGCGCCGCCCGGGCGGGAACGCGTCGTCATTGCCTCGAGCGAGGCGCCGATCGGCCAGCCCGGAGGTGCCGTCGGTGTGATCCACACGGCGATTGTCACGATCGACGATGTGGACACGGAGAACAATACGGTGGCCTTCACGACCCCCGAAGGCGAGCCGCGCGAGGTTACCGTGGAGCGGCCCGAGCTGCAGCAATTCCTTGCCGGGCTCGAAGAGGGCGACACCGTGCAAGTGACATACGGCGAGGCGCTGGCTGTCTCGCTGACTCCGGCAGAGTGAGGAGAGGGGGCGATCATCATGAACACGAGATGGATTGCAGTCCCGCTTCTCGGCGTCGCTCTGACGGCGGCGCATGCCGCGAAGCCCAAGATCGAGTGGGACAAGAGCTACGACTTTTCGGCAGCGAAGACGTTTCAGTGGCGCGACACGGACTCCCCGCTCGCGACCAGCAATCCGCTGATGCATTCCCGGGTGGTCGCGGACATCGAGCGCCAGCTCGCGATGGCGGGGCTCATGGAAGTCGAGCAGAACCCGGACGTGTACGTCACGTACCACACATCGACGGAGCAGAACGTCCGCCTCGAATCCGACGCCTGGGGCTATGGTTTCGGCGGTTACGGTACCGGCGCGTGGGGCGCGTGGGGCTACGGATACAACGGCCCCACGTCGGTGACGACGGACGTCGTCACCTACGACACCGGCACGCTCGTGGTCGACATCTGGGATGCAGATCGGATGGAGCTGGTCTGGCGCGCTTCCTACTCGAAGGTCTTCTCCGACGACCCGGAGAAGGCCGGAAAGCAAGTCGACGCCGCGATCGAAGCCATGGCCGAGCGTTGGAAGAAGCTTTCCGACTAGGCAGCGTCGGCAGGCAACTCGCCGGCGGCGACTCTCCGGGCGCGCTTCTTGCGCCGCCCCTCAGGCGAACGGAGGCGTGAAGCGGATCAGCATGCTGATGATCGCCGCCACGCCGATCAGCAGCAGGAGCAGCGCCGCGATCAGAGTCTGCGAAGCCGGAAAGCGGCTTTCGCCGTGGATCAGTCCGACCGTCATCATGCTCTCGCGCTCGGCCCGCAGGCCCAGCATGAAACGAATGTGATAGACGATGCCGATTGCCAGCACGGCGATGCCGAGCGCCACGAGCGCCAAACCGAAGTTCATGGCCGATTCGGAGCGGGTCAGGACGTTTGCCTCCTGAAGCTTGTGAAACGCTTCGGCTATCGTGAAACCGAAGCTGATCAGCGCCAGAGACGTGCGGATGACGGCCATCAACGTGCGATCGGCCGCCATGCGGGTGCGCTGAAACGACATGCCGGTGCGCCGCGAGGCGAGCTCCACGGAAGGGTCTCGCGCGGAGCCGTTCTGGGTAATCGTGCTCTTCGTCATGAATCAGCTCCTTATTCCCGCGGGGCCGCGTCCCGACGAATCGGCGAGCTCCTCGGGTGTCGTCGCCGCCAGCTCAGGGGTTGTACTGAAACCGCAGAAGGAGAATGTCGGCATCGCCCACGCCGCGCAGCTTCGAGTGCACGTAGTTCAGCATCACTCGGCTCTCGGAGTTGAGATACCAGTTGAGCCCGAGGGCAACGTTGCGCATGGTTCCTCCCGAGATCGAAGCATCGGTCAGATCGACGGTCGAGTAGCGGGCGGTGACTTCGAAGGCGCCTTGTGGAGCGTCCGATCGCAACGGGTTGCCGCCCCGATAGAGAGTGTTTGGCGTGACCCGGTGGAACGTGCCTTCGGCGCGGTCGTAGGCACGCTGCTCTCCAGTCAGGAATCGTCCGATCTCGAGATAGCCGCCAGTGAACCGCGGATCGCCGACGGCCGGAGCTTCCACGGCGGCCCTTATCCATTCGCTTTGCAGCCAGTAGCTGCGCCTTACGACGGCCAGTTCGACACCGAGCAGTCTCGCCCTGTCGGACGCGATACGGCCGGTGTCGGCGTAAACCGGAGCAGAGCGTGCTTCGGGCCGAGCCTGGTAGCGAATGTCGTCGTCGGTCGGCCGACGGTTGCTCAGGGCGATGCCGACGTGGACGAAGCCGCCATCCTCGAAGAGCAGGGGCAGGCCGGTCACGCGCCCGCTGAACGTCAGCTCGGAGTTGTTCGGATTGTCCGCCGTGCTCCCGCCGTCGGTCGTCAGCGACGCCGCCCACGTCAGCCGGTCGTTGTTCTCGGGGTGCCGCAACATGAGGCCGACGTTGCGACCAGGCGCAAACGTGTCCGCCGGCAATCCCCTTTCCAGGAATCCGGCATAGTTCGAGCTGGTCAACCGGCCGATGCTGAATGGCTCCTGGAACTTGCCGATGCGCCAGCGAAAGCGGTTCGAGATCCAGTCGGCGGGCCGGACGCCGTCGATGTAGGCCTGCTTGAGGCCGGGGTCCTCGCCAACGTCGAACTCGACCCAGAAGTCCATTGCGCGAAGCAGTCGGCCCTTCGCGAACACTCGACCCCGCCGGAGGCTCAGGCCGTCGTCGATCGATCCGAGAACCTCCTCGATGGCATCGTCTTCTACGCCGTACGTGGCATCGAGCTGCGCGCGGACGCCGATCTGGAAACGAAACATTCCGTCGCGGAGATCCCAGCTCGTCACGTCTCGGAACGCCGCACGAAATCGGCTCCACCGGGCGCCGGCAGTGTCGTCGTTCGCGGAGCCGGACTCGGCTTGCTCGAGTCGAGCTCGCTCCGCCTCGAGCTCGCGGATTTCGAGCGTCAAGGTGCGCCTTCGATCGAGCTCGGCCGGAGTCGGTCTCCTGTCGCCGATTTCGACGTCCAGCTCCTCGAGGTCGCGCCGCCGGAGGTCGATCTCACGAGCGAGCTCGGCATGCGTCCGTAGCCTGCGCGCAGCGTCCGAGGAGGCCGCCGCCTGCCCCGTGCGATCTTCCTGAGACGAGCCTTCGCGCGGAGCCATCGTGCCGGCCCACACCCACATCCCTAATACGAAGATCCACGCGCGCGAGCGGAGGGGCGAAGCCGCGGGTCGGATCAGCATGCGCTGGCACGAGTCAGCGGCCGAGTCCCAGGCTCCGTGCACGCTCGGCCCAGATGGTCGCGAAGGCCGCGTACTCGATTCGGGTCAGTCTTTCGTCATCGTCCACATCTAGCTCGGCGAAGAGGGTGTGGAGCGAGTGACAGCCTTCGCTCTCCGTCCTCGCGATGTGCTCGTCACGATTCGTATCGAATGCCTCGAAGGGCGGTTGCTGAAAGGCCTCGAGCTTGCCGCCGCAGACTTCCTCGACGCTTTGAGCGTCGAGCGGAGCCGAGAGCGCGGCGGTCACCAGGGCAACGGCGCCCGGCGCGCAGGAGACCCAGCGTCGAATCGAGAGGGGGCGCGCAGCAGCATCGGCGTCATGCTGGATCATCGCAGCATACCTCCAGGGACGGCACTCGCTCGGCAACGTGTTCGTCGGGCGTCATGCCGTTCGAAGCTCTCCCGGGGGCGCCAGGAGCTTATGGAGCCCTCGCCACGCATCGAAAGCCGATGTGACACGTTGCCGTGTCGATCATCTGCGGATACCGCGCCGCCGGCCGATAGCGCCGGCAGTAATTCGGTGCGCACAGGAACGATCCTCCCTTCAACACCTTCCGAGGGATTTGCACCTTGGGCATGCAGGCGTCGTAGCTGTGCTCCATCGACGGTCCGCGCGGGTTTTGCGGAACACAGCAGGACTTCGTCGGGTGAGGCTTCTTGTGCCGGTCGCGGTACCAGTCCGTCGTCCATTCCCAGACGTTTCCCGCCATCTCGTAGAGGCCGTAGCCGTTCGGGGGATAGGACTTCACGGGGGCAATGCCTTCGAACCCGTCCGCACGAAAGTTCTGCCACGGAAACTCGCCTTGCCAGGTGTTGGCGAGATGTTTTCCGTGAGGAGTGAGCTCGTCTCCCCAGACGAACTCCGCGCCTTCGAGCCCGCCGCGTGCCGCGAGCTCCCATTCCGCCTCCGTCGGCAACGCCTTGCCGGCCCATCGGGCATACGCTTCCGCGTCCTCGAAGGCGACTTGGACGACGGGATAGTCGTCCAGGCCGTCGATCGAGCTGCCCGGGCCTTGCGGGGAGCGCCAGCAGGCGCCGGGCACGTATGCCCACCAGTTGCGGAAGTCGCGCAGATCGACGGGCCCGCGGCGCTTGCGAAAGACGAGCCCGCCGGGAACGAGCATGCTCGGATCGGCGCCCGGATACTGGCGAGGGTCGAGCGGCCGCTCGGCGACGGTCACGTAGCCCGTGGAGGCCACGAAGCGAGCGAATTGCGCGTTCGTGACGGCCGTCTCGTCCATCCAGAACCCCGATACCATCACGTGATGCGCCGGGGCTTCCTCCGGATAGTGGTCGTCGGAGCCCATCAGGAACGTCCGGCCAGGTACCCAGACCATGCCCTGGCGTTCGCCGATGCCGACCGAGGGATCGTGGGCCGGCGCGCCGATCTCATCGGGAAGAACGAAACCGATGGAGTCTGCCATGAGCGTGCTCCGTCGTGTGCGATGCGACTGACGCGTCCGGCCCCGATCAGGCGCGAGCTAACTACTCGCGACCGCGATCAGGCGCGAGCTAGTTACTCGCGACCATCGCTGCCTCCATCTTCTCGACCGCCTGATCGATCGTGAACGTCGCCGCTCTCTGCCGCGGCGGGAATTCCTTGAACGTCGAGAGGAACTCCGTGACGATCGATTGAGCCGCCAGCACGATGAAGTCGTTGTTGAGGAGCCAGTCGTAGTACGTGTTCGACGTCACGTCCGCGCGCTCGAAGGGATCCGTACGCAGGTTGTAGAGCTTCGGTAGACGCAACGGAACGAACGGCTCGGCCCAGAGGCCGAGCGTCCCTTGAAGCCGCTGCTCCATGAACACGACCTTCCAGTTGTCGAAGCGCAGCGCCACGATGTCGCCGTCGTCGCTGAAG
>DASVCR010000073.1:0-97498 GCA_036381515.1 Gammaproteobacteria bacterium
TAGCCGATCACGATGTCCGCCGCGGTGAACTCGTCGCCGACGATGTACTCGCGTCCTTCGAGCCTGTCGTTCAGCACCTTCGCGTAGTGCTGGAACACGCGCTTCCCCTCCTCGAGCCTGTCCTTGTTGCGCTCGGCCTCGGGTAGCAGGAACAGGTGCTGGGCGATCTGCGCGACGGGCTGCATCAGCGTCGACTCACCGAAGTGCAGCCACGACAGGAACTCGCCGTAGTGCTTCGACTCGTGCGGAGGACGCAGCCGCCCTCCCCCGTAGTGCTCGAGCAGATACTGAATGATGGCGACCGACTCGAACATCGTCAGCGTGTCGTCGACCAGCACCGGCACTTTGCCGAACGGGGAGATCACGAGATAATCCGCCGACTTCAGCGCCTTCGGATCGAACGGCAGCACCTCGAGCTCGTAATCGAGCCCGAGCTCCTCGAGCAGCCACAGCACGCGAGTGGAACGACTGCCCGTGCAATGGTAAAGCTTCATCGACACCGACCTTTCGTGTGCGTGTACGGAGAGAAATGATACATGTCTTCGCGCGGCAGATCGTTCGTCGGGTTTGCGGCCGTCTCGCTGCTCGTCGCGACGATGCTAGGCGCCTACGCTAGCCACGGCATGCGGGCGGCGCCGGCGGCGAGCGTCGATGCGGTGCGGACCGCGGTCGCGTTCCAGTTCTATCACGGCCTCGGCCTGCTCGCGGTCGCGCTGCTCGAGGAACGTCTCGCGCCGCGCTGGACCGCCGCTGCAGGCTGGCTCTTCATCGTGGGGACCGTGCTCTTCTGCGGCGCGATCTACGTCTCGGAGCTCGTCGGCTTCGACGCCGTCGGCGCCGCCGCGCCTTTCGGCGGCACGGCGTTCATGGCGGGCTGGGCCGCCCTCGCCGTGGCGGCCGTCATTTCCGCCCGCCGCGCTTCCTGAGCGCCGAGAGGCAGATCCGTTCGCAGAGCTCCTCGAACGAGATGCCGACAGCCGCCGCCGACCGCGGCAGCAGGCTCCCGGACGTGAGCCCGGGCAACGTGTTCACCTCGAGGCACCAGAGGCCGCCGTCCGTGTCCATGCGGAAATCGACGCGGCTGTAGCACTCGAGCTTCAGCGCGCGGTGCACGGCGAGGCCGAGCTCCTGCACGCGGCGCGTCTGCTCGGGCGTCAGGTCCGCGGGGAAGATCTCGTCCGCGCCGCCCGGCTGGTACTTCGACGCGTAGTCGAAGATCGGGGCGAGGCGCGGGATGATCTCGCCGACCGCGAGCGGCTCGTCGTCGAGGATGCCGACCGTGAGCTCGCGGCCCTCGATGTAGCGCTCGATCATCACGGCGCCGTCGAAGCGCGCGGCCTCCGCCACGGCTTTCTCGAGGTCCTCGGGCCGCTCGACGAGCGTGAGACCGACGGTCGAGCCCTGCCCGTTCGGCTTCACGATGACCGGGAAGCCCAGCCGCTCGGCGACGACGTCGGGCGACGCGGGCGCCATCAGCCAGTCGGGCGTCGGCACGCCGGCCGCGAGGAACAAGCGCTTCGCGACGTCCTTGTCCATGCCGAGCGCGCTGCCGATCCGTCCGGAGCCCGTATAGACGACGCCGGCGAGATCGAGCACGGCCTGCACGGTGCCGTCCTCGCCGCTGCCGCCGTGCATCGCGAGAAACACGAGATCGGCGTCGCGCAGGTCCGGCCGATTGGCGACGACGGGCAGCGCTGCCCGATCGTCGACCTTGGCCGGCGGCAAGCGATCGACCTGCCCGGTCAGCAGCGCCTTTTCGTCCGCCGGCGAGAGCACGCCCCTCACCGCGTCGACGGCCACGACGTCGTGCCCGCGTGCGCGCAACGCCTGCACCACCTGCGATGCGCTCGCGACGGAGACGTCGCGCTCCATGCTCTCTCCGCCGAACAGCACTGCGACTTTCACGGATTCCTCCGACGGGTACCTGTCCGCATTGTAATCGATACGTTCCGCCACTTTTGCGTCAGGCGACTGCGGGTGATTCGACGAGTAAACTAGCCGTGAGGTCGAGACGGCGCAGGCCTCGTTCAGACGCGCCTGTGTTGTCTTGCGCGAGGAGCGATGAGCATGACGTCAGGAACGTTCAGGTTGTCCGCTTGCGCCGCTGCGATAGCGCTCGCCCTCCCCGGCGCCACGCGTGCACAGCCGGCGGAGCCGATCGAGGAGGTGGTCGTCACCGGCACGTACATCCCGCGGGCGTCGCAGTTCGATTCCCCGTCTCCGCTCGTCGTCGTCGGGCGCGACGACATCGAGGCCGCCGGTGCCAACGAGATCGGCGAGCTGATCGAAGACCTGACGATCAACTCGGGCTCGTTGAACAACCCGGATTCGTTCACGCAGAACCTCACGATCGGCACGACGAACATCAACCTGCGCGGGCTCGGCGTCGCGTCGACGCTGGTCCTCGTGAACGGCCAGCGCCAGACGGCGAGCGCGATGGCGACCGACCGCGGCGAGAACTTCGTCGACACGTCGTCGCTGCCGCCGCTGATCGCGCTCGATCGCGTCGAGATCCTGAAGGACGGCGCGACCGCGCTGTACGGCTCCGAAGCGGTGGCCGGAGTCGTGAATTTCCTCACGCGACGCAACTTCGACGGCGTCGAGCTCCAGCTCGGCTACCAGGACATCCCCGGTCACGATCAGCGCGACGTCGAGCTCGGCGTGCTGTACGGGGTCGGCAACGACACGACGCATTTCCTCGCCGCGTTCAGCCGGCTCGATCGCACGATGCTCGCGACCTCCGACCGCAGGCTCTCGACGGTGACCGACGACCTGAGCCAGGCCGGCAACCCCGGATCGTTCCTGATTCCGACCCGTCCTGCGCATCCGGTCTACGGCGCCGTGTGGACGCAGGCGTTCGACTCGAACGGCAACGGCATCGCCGACTTCATCGAGCCGACGCTCGGCCTTCCGCCCGTGCCGGGCGCGCAGCCCCCCGTCTTCGCCGACAACGACTGCGCGGACATCGCGGCCTCGGACCCGAAGGTCGTGCCGTCGTTCGCCGCCGAGGTGCCCACGCCGATCGGCACGATCCCGCTCGGCCTCTGCGAGTTCGACTTCGGCTCGTTCTGGAGCCTCGTGCCCGAGGAGGAGCGCAACATCGGGTACCTGGAGCTCACGCATCAGATGAGCGATCGCGTCGAGGGACGCGTCGAGTTTCACGTCGCCGACAACGAGGCGTTCAGCAACACGTCGCCGTCGTTCCCGTTCGCGCGCTTTCCGCTCGTCGCGGCCACGCATCCGGACAACCCGTACGGCACCGACGTGCAGTTCATCGGACGGCTGATCGGCGCCGGCGGCGAGCCGTTCGAGAGCAGCTACGAGAGCACGACACGCCGCATCGCCGGCACGCTCTCCGGAGACGCGGGCGAGGCGTGGACCTGGGAGCTCGACGTGCAGTTCAGCGAGAACGATTTCTTCATCGCCGCACCCGACGTCCTCGTCGATCGCTTCAGCGCCGCGATTCGCGGTCTCGGCGGACCGGGCTGCGACCCGGCGACCGGCACCCCCGGCGTCGCGCCGTGCCTCTACTTCAATCCGTTCGGCAGCGCGCTGACGGGCACCGGCACGCCGAACCCGCCCGAGCTCATCGACCATCTGCTCGGCTTCTACGAGATCGACGCGACGAGCGAGCTCCTCACGGTCGGCGGCTTCGTGTCGCGCGAGATCGGCGAGCTCAACGGCGGGCCGGCCGCCCTCGTCGTCGGCGTGCAGCACCGCGCGGAGGAGCTCAAGCACGACTACAACGACGACGCGAACCGCAACAACTTCATCTTCCTCGTCGGCAATCCGGATTTCGAGGACGACCGCAACATCAACTCGCTCTTCGCGGAGCTCGCGCTGCCGATCACGGAGACCGTGAACCTGCAGCTCGCCGCCCGCCACGAGGATTACGGCGACATCGACTCGACGGATCCGAAGGTGACCGTGCTGTGGCAGCCGTCCGACGCGCTCGCGTTCCGCGGCTCGATCGGCACGTCGTTCCGCGCGCCGTCGATGTTCCAGTCGTTCGGCACGCAGACGACGCTCTCCGAGCTGATCGATCCGAGCGTCGGGACGCCGCAGTTCTTCCCGGTGCGCTCGCAGCCCGATCCGAGCGGCGATCCCTTGCAGCCCGAGGAGGCCGATGTCCTGAATCTCGGCCTGTCCTGGTTCGCCGGCGACACGCTGCAGATCGATCTCGACTACTGGTCGTTCGACTACACCGACGTCATCATCGAGCAGAACGCGCAGGCGATCCTGAATGCGGCGGCGCTCGGCGACGCGCAGGCGGCTTCCCAGGTCGTCCGGGATCCGGGCAGCGGCCTGCTGCTGCGCGTCGATACGTACTTCGACAACGCGTCCGCGCTCGAGACGGACGGCTTCGACCTCCGCGTCGCCTACGATCTGCCGACGACCGGCGCATCGACGTACCAGATCGGCCTCGAAAGCACGTTCGTGATGAGCTACGACATCGACGATCCGCAGGCCGGCCGGATCGACGGCGCCGGGCGGCGCAATTTCGCGAACTTCGCGACGTCGATGCCCGAGACGCGCGCGAACGCGTTCCTCAAGTGGACGCGGAACGCGCATGTCGTCGACGCGGTCGTGCACTTCATCGATTCCTACGTCGACGATCAGGTCGCGCTCGGCCAGGGGCCCGAGGCGTTTCGGAAGATCGACAGCCAGGTGACGGCCGACTTGCGCTACGCCTATCGGTTCCGCGACGGGGAAGGGCCGCAGCTGTCGGTCGGCGTCATCAACCTCTTCGACGAGGATCCGCCGCACGTCGCGACGAACGGCGGGTACGACTCGAAGGTGCACGACCCGCGGGGCCGCGTCGTGTACGCGCGCGCGTCCTTCGAGTTCTGACGGGGAAGCCCGCCGCGGCGATCACACGAAGCGGGCGCGCCGCGCGCCGAGCGGCGTCGGCGGCCGTGCGTCGCCCGCGTCGAACGCCTCGACGGCACGCCGCTCCTCGGCCCCGTCGAAGCGCTCGAACCACTCGATGCCTCCCGCGCCGCGCGCGGCGACGAGCTTCCCGCCGCGGAACAAGAGCTGCCGCCACGGGACGGCCGGCATCCGCGAAGCGGCACCCGCGAGGTGCGCGAAGTTCAGCGGATCCGCGGCGGAGATCACGACCCACTCGTCGTCGCGTTCGGCCTGACGCACCTTCCTGAGCGCCACGACCGCGTCCGGCAGCGCGAACTGCTCGCCGCCGAGCGGCGCGACGAAACGCCCGCCGCGGATCTCGCCGCGTGCCTCCCAGCGTCGATACACGTCGAGCAAGAGCCGCCACGGCGGCGCGAGCATCTCTCGTCCGAGAATCGCGCGGCACACGACGCCGTAGCGTCGGAGCAGCGCCCGTGCGGCGTGCTCGAGCGCCGCGGGCGACGGGGCATCGCTCGCGAACGGGACGACGGCGTCGCTCGTCGACGCCGCGTCGTTGCCCGCCGCCGGCGCGAACGCAGGCTCCGCGATCAGCGCCCACCGGCCCGCGGCGTCGAATCCGCCGACGCCGCGCTGGCGGCTCCGCCCGCCGAAGCCCGCGCGCCGGCGCTGCGGCGTCAGGAGCGCACGCAGCCCGTTGAACGAATCCGCGGTCACGCGGCCGCGCGCGACGAGCTCGCCGAGCGCTTCCTCGACCTGCACCCGCAGGAGCCCCGTCGCCTGCACGATCTCGACGAAGAAGAGCGCCCCCCTTGCCGCGAGCACCGCCTCGACGCGCGCGGCCGCGGACGACGGCGGCGGATCGTCGGCGCGCTCGTCTCCGGCCGAGCGCCGCGCGAGCTCGCGCCACTCCGGGAGCGCGGCGCGCGGCACGAGCACGATCGGCGATGCGGCGACCGTCATCGGGCGCGGGCCGACGGTCGCGGCGCCGGGACGCGGGCGCCACCAGACGACCTCCCCCGACGAGGACAACCGGTCGAGCAGATCGCGCCCGTAGTCCGCGATCCGCGCGGGCAGCACCTCGCGCTCCCATGCGATCGCCGGCAGCGCGAGCCCCTGCAGCATGTCGAGCACCGCGCGCAGCGCGTCGACGCCCTCGCGCCTCTCGGCGCCGAGCCCCTGCCAGCGGAACAGGAAGCGCTGATAGTCCGCGAGCGAGACCGGCTCGATCTCGCTCCGCAGCCGCTTCAGCGTGTAGCGGTGGATCCGCGCGAGGAGCCGCCGCTCGCACCACTCCTCGATCTCGCCGTTCGGCAGCTCCGCGCGATACCGCCCGCGCATCGCGAAGCCCTGCTGCTCGAGCGCCGAGAGCGGCGCGGCGAGCGCGCTCGCCGGAAGACCGAGCGGCGCCGCGAGCTCCGTGGCCGTTACGGGTCCGAGCGCCTCGAGGCGGCCGCGGACGATCTCGCGGAGCGCGGTCTCCGGGTCCGGCGCGCGGCCCGGCAGCGCCGCCGCGTCGTCGCCGGCGACGCCGTCCGGAAACGCGAGCCTCACGTCCGCGAGCCGCTCGGCCGCGACCCAAAGCGTCTCGCCGCCGCGCGGCTCGAATGCGGTCGCGCGGCGCGAGGCACGGAGCGCGGCGAAATGCGCGGGCCACTCGCCGTTGGCCTGCCCCTCGGCCGCCGTCACGAAGCCGACCGACACGAGCGCGTCGTGGAGCTCGTCCGGATCGCGCGCGTCGGGCCACGCCTCGGCGCGCACGCGCTCGATCGCCTGCGGGTCGAGCCGCCCGAGCTCCGCGGCCTGCTCCGGCGTCATGTAGCGGCGGCTCTGCACGGCGAGCGTCCGCCGCTCCTCGGCGGGCGCGTCGTCGAGGAACGCGTACGGCCGTGCGCCGAGGATCTCCTGCGCGAGCGGCGACGGCGCGGTCAGGTCGCGGCACACGACCTCGACCTCGCCCGACTCGATCCGCTCGAGCAGCCGCACGAGCCCGTCGACGTCCATCGCGCCGTGCAGGCAGTCCGCAAGGGTCTGCTCGACGAGCGGATGGTCCGGGATCTCGCGATCCGCGCTCGCGAGGTTCTCGGCGCACGCGAGCTGCTCGGGGAACACGGTCGCGAGCAGGTCCTCGGCGTCGGTGCGCTGGAACGCCGGGGGCGCGCGCTTGCCGTCGCGGAAGCGACGGACCGCGAGCGCGTTGGTCGCGTTCCAGCGCCAGTACGTCGGGAACATCGGCGCGGCGAGCACGGCCTGCGTCAGCACGTCGCGGACGCTCTTGCTCGACAGGTACTTCGGCACGTCGTCGAGCCCGAAGCTGTGCACCGTGCCGAGCGACAGCACGATCGAGTCCTCGAGCGCGGCCGCCTGCAGCTCGAAGTTGAAGCGCCGGCAGAAGCGCTTCCTGAGTGCGAGGCCCCACGCCTTGTTGAGCCGCGAGCCGTAGGTCGAATGCACGACGAGGTGGCTGTCGCCGGTCTCGTCGAAGAACCGCTCGAGCACGATCCGCTGCGCGGTCGGCAGCGCGCCGAGCGCGGCCTTCGCGGCCGCGAGATAGTCGACGAGCTGCGCGGCCGCGGCGGGCGCGAGGCCGATCTCGCACGCGAGCTCCGCGGCCGCCGCGTCGGCGCTGCCCGTCTCGAGCGCGACGTCGACACGCGCGCGGAGCGCGGATACGGCCGCGGACAGCTCGTCGCTCCGGCCCGGCGCCTCGCCGAACCAGAACGGGATACTCGGCGGCTCGCCGCGCGCGTCCTCGACGTAGACCTTGCCGGTCTCGATCTTGCGGATCCGGTACGACGTGTTGCCGAGCTGGAAGATCTCGCCCGGCATGCTCTCGAACGCGAAATCCTCGTTCAGCGTGCCGATCGGATGCTCGTCGGGCAGGAGCACGACGTCGTAGTCGAACTGGTCCGGGATCACGCCGCCGTTCGTCACGGCCGTGAGCCGCGCGGACCGGCGCGGCCTGACGATGCCGTTCACTCGGTCGAGGTGCAGGTGCGCGCTGCGCCGACCGCGGTGCGTCGTGAAGCCGTCGGCCAGCATGTCGACGACCGCGTCGAAACGCTCGCGCGGCAGCCCGCGGTAGGGCGCCGCGGCCGTGAAGCGCGCGTAGAGATCGTCGAGCCGCCACTCGCCCATCGCGACCTCGGCGACGATCTGCTGCGCGAGCACGTCGAGCGGCGCGCGGCACGTACGGATCGCGTCGAGCTCGCCGCGCCCCGTTGCGGCGAGCAGTGCCGCGCACTCGACGAGCTCGTCGCGGGACAGCGGGAAGAGCCGCCCTTTGGGCATCCGTCCGAGCCCGTGGCCCGACCGGCCGACGCGCTGCAGGAACGCGGCGATCGCGCGCGGCGAGCCGATCTGGCAGACGAGGTCGACGTCGCCGATGTCGATGCCGAGCTCGAGCGACGACGTCGCGACGACGGCCTTGAGCTCGCCGGACTTGAGGCGCTGCTCGGCCGAAAGGCGGTGCTCCTTCGCGAGGCTCCCGTGGTGCGACGTGACGGCGTCCTCGCCGAGCCGCTCGGCCAGATGCCGCGCCGCGCGCTCGCAGAGCCTCCGCGTGTTCACGAAGAGCAGCGTCGTGCGGTGCGCGCGGATCAGGTCCGCGAGCTTGTCGTAGATCTCGGTCCAGACCTCGTTCGGCATGATCGGCTCGAGCGGCGCGGACGGCAGCTCGAGCGCGAGGTCACGCTCGCGGACGTGCCCGACGTCGACGATCTCGCACGAGCCGCGGCCTGCGCCGACGAGGAACTCCGCGACCTGCTCGAGCGGCTTCGTCGTCGCCGACACGCCGACGCGGACGGGCGGCTTCGCGGTCAGCGCGTCGAGCCGCTCGAGCGACAGCGCGAGATGCGCGCCGCGCTTGTTGCCCGCGAGCGCGTGGATCTCGTCGACGATCACGGTCCCGACCGTCGACAGCATCCGCCTGCCGGACTCGGACGTCAGCAGGATGTACAGCGACTCCGGCGTCGTCACGAGGATGTGCGGCGGCGTGCGCCGCATCCGCGCACGCTCGCTCTGCGGCGTATCGCCGGTGCGCACCCAGGCCCTGATCGGCGCATCCGGCAATGCGAGCTCGAGGAGCTCGCGGCGAATGCCGTGGAGCGGTGCTTCGAGGTTCTTCTGGATGTCGTTCGACAGCGCTTTGAGCGGCGAGACGTACAGCACGCGCGTCTCGTCCGGCAGGCCGCCCCGCTCGAGCGCGTCGCGGACGAGATCGTCGATCACCGCGAGGAACGCGGCGAGGGTCTTGCCCGAGCCGGTCGGCGCCGAGATCAGCGTCGGGACCCGGCGCTTGATCGCGTCCCAAGCGCGCTGCTGCACGGCGGTCGGCGCGTCGAATGTGCGGGCGAACCAGCCCGCGACGGCCGGATGGAGTCGGTCGAGGCCCATCGGTCAAGGATAAGCCACCTGCCCGGCACAGGGAAAAATGTGTCAGACACCATTTTCGACGGAAAATGGTGTCTGACGTGTCTGACACATTTTTCGCACAGCGTTGCGCGGCGTCCTCTGCCGCGGGAGTCACCGTATAATTCGGCGACCACGCTACGACGTCTCCCGGCGGCTTGCATCATGCGAATGACACGCGACGAGTTCCTGAAGTGGCCCCACAAGGCCATTACGCTGCTCGGCATGTCCGGCGTCGGCAAGACGACGCTCGCGAACAAGCTGCCGAAGACGTCGTGGTTCCACTACTCCGGCGACTATCGGATCGGAACGAAGTATCTCGCCGAGCCGATCCTCGACAACATCAAGCGCCAGGCGATGCAGATCGGCTTCCTGCGCGATCTGCTGCGCAGCGACTCGATCTACATCGCGAGCAACATCACGGTGCACAACCTCGAGCCCGTCTCCACGTTCCTCGGCAAGATCGGCCGGCCGGACCTCGGCGGCCTGCCGGTCGAGGAGTTCAAGAAGCGCCAGAGGCTGCACCGCGAGGCCGAGATCGGCGCGATGCGCGACGTGGAGCAGTTCATCCGCAAGGCCCGCGAGATCTACGGGTACGACCATTTCATCAACGACGCGGGCGGCAGCGTCGTCGAGCTCGACGATCCGGAGACTGAGGCGGTGCTCGCCGAGCACACGCTGATCCTGTACCTGAAGCCCGACGCCGAGCTCGAGCGCGAGCTCGTGCAGCGCGCGATCGAGAATCCGAAGCCGCTCTATTACCAGGAAGAATTCCTCGATCGTAAGCTCGAGGAGTACCTCGCGGAGACCGGCCTGTCGAGCCCGAACCAGATCGTGCCGGACGAGTTCGTCCGCTGGATCTTCCCCGCGCTCGTCGCGCACCGTCGGCCGAAATACGAGGCGCTCGCCGCGAAGCACGGCTACACGGTCGATGCGCGGCGCGCGGAGCAGGTCCGGGGGGAGAAGGATTTCCTCGAGCTCGTCGCGAGCGCGCTCTGACCTTGCTCGCGCTGACCTGCCTCCGCTGACCTGCTCGCCCTGATCCGCTTCGGATGACCGGCTCGCGCTGATCCGCTTCCGCTGACCCGCTCGCGGCGACCGGCTCCCGCTGATCTGCTCGCGTTGATCCGGTCGCCCTGATCCGACTCGCGCCCGCCGCAGCG
Source organism: Gammaproteobacteria bacterium (assembly GCA_036381515.1). Classification (GTDB taxonomy): domain Bacteria; phylum Pseudomonadota; class Gammaproteobacteria; order Steroidobacterales; family Rariloculaceae; genus ZC4RG20. Next base: position 10,443 of record DASVCR010000073.1, read on the forward strand.
CCGGCGCCGGTCGGCTCGCGCCCGACGGCCCCGGCCGCGCATGTCCCGCGCCGCCGTCAGACCACGGCGAGCGCCAGCACCCAGGACACGGCGAGAAGGCCGATCGCCACCGCGCCGGCGATCGCCTGCGCGTAGCGCACGCGGGAGACGTCGAGCTTGTGGAGCAGCAACGCGCCGAGGCCGAAGCCGGCCGCGAAGCCGGTCAGGTGCGCGAAGATGTCCGTCTGCTCGCCGCCGGTTCCGGTGAACGCGAGGAGCGCGATGCCGGCGACGATGGGCGCGAGCCGCGCGCGGAGGCTCCCGTGTCCCGGGCCGCGCCGCCACGTGTACGCGGTCAGCAGGCCGAGCGCGCCGAACACCGCGGTCGACGCGCCGATCGAGCGGTGGTCGGCCGGCTGGATCGCCGCGTTCAGCGCGTTGCCGATGAATCCGGCGAGAAGGATCGCGAGCCACGCGACGCCGGGGCCGAAGTAGCGGCCGAGGAAGAAGCCGAAGAAGCCGCCGAACGCGAGATTGCTCGCGAGATGCACGGTATCGCTGTGCAACGTCAGCGCGGTGATCGCGCGCCACCACTCGCTGCCGATCACGTCGCCGGCGATGAGCATCCCCGCGCGCCGCCAATCGACGCCGAGCACCGCCTGCTCGGTCAGGATCGCGAACAGCATCAGCACCGACGCATACGCCGCGACGCCCGTCCAGGCGCCGGCATGCTCGCGAAGCGGCGGCGGCATCGGAGGCGGCGCGGCCGCATGCTCGGCCCGGTAGGCCCTGATCTCGTCGCCGGCGCGCCGCGCGTCCGCGGCGGGCACGACGAGCAGAAAGAAGCCGCTGCCGTCCGCGATGCGACGATGCTCGATGCCGCGCGCGGTCAGCACGAGCGAAAGCTCCGCGCAGTCGCGCTCGGAGCCGCCGCGCCACACGATGACCTGCTCGTCGGGATTCCACGCCATATCCTTCGTCTCGCTCGTCGCGCCGTACCTGGCCGACGCGGAACCCATCCGCCCGGCGGCCGCCGGGCGCCTCGGCAGCGGATGCTAGAATAGCCGCGATCGGAGCGCGGGGCCGTTCCCGGGCGCCGCGCCTGCCGCTCGATGGAGTCAGGGTTGAACGAGGTCGACGTGACCCCACCGCTCCTCTGCTGGCGCTGCGGAGCCTCGCTCGCCGAGCTGTCGCTGCCGCTGTCCAGGCGCGACGAATGCCCGAAGTGCCGCGCCGAGCTGCACGTGTGCCGCATGTGCGTGCATTATGCCCCGCGCCTCGTGCGGGGCTGCGACGAGGACGACGCGCCGGACGTCCGCGACAAGGAGACGGCGAACTTCTGCGACTACTACAAGCCGAGCCCGCAGGCCTTTGACGCCGCCCAGGCGTCGGCGGACGCCGCGGCGCGCGCGGAGCTCGCGAAGCTCTTCGGCGAGCCGGCGGCGGGCGCAGGCGACGCGGATGGAAAGCCGCCGGCCGAGGAGCGCGCACCGGACGATCCCCTCGCCGCAGCGGAAGCGCTGTTCAAGCGCTGATCGAGCAACGCACGAAGCGAGCGCAGCGACGGCGCGGACGCGGCGGCGTCGCTATCCGACTTGACAAAATACCGACGGTGCACACACTGCGCGCATCGGAGTTCGGGAGAGGCCGATGCGTCTTTCGTCGATCGTCGCGGCGTGCCTCGCGATGCTCGCCGCCGGCTGTGCCGGCCAACGCGCGAGCGGGCCTGCACCCGCTGCCGCCGCCGCGCCGCGCGGCTCGCTGCCGCCGGAGCCCTATCAGCGCGATACCGTGCTGACGGAAGCCGAGTCCTTCTTCGGTAACGGCGCGCGCGGCGTCGCGCAAGTCTTGAACCGCGTGCTCGACGACAACGGACCGCCCGACGCCTACATCAAGGGAGAGGAAGGCGGCGGCGCGGTCGGCGTCGGGCTCCGCTACGGGCACGGCACCCTGTACTACAAGGACGGCACGAGCACAAAGGTATATTGGCGGGGACCCTCGCTCGGTTTCGACGTCGGCGGCAGCGCGGCGAAGACCTTCGTGCTGGTCTACAACCTCGACGACATCGACTCGATCTTCCAGCGCTTCGGCGGCGTCGAAGGAAGCCTCTACTACGTCGGCGGCGTCGGCGTCACCTACAACCGCGCCGACGACATCGTTCTCGCGCCGGTCCGCTTCGGGGTCGGCTGGCGGCAGGGCGTGAACGTCGGCTACATGCACCTGTCGCCGGAGCCGTCCTGGATCCCGTTCTGATCCGCCGGCGACGACCGTCTACTTGTTGCCGCCTTGAGCCGCGCGCCGCGCTTCGAGCAGCGCGCGGCGCATGTCGATCGCGATCGTCCGCTCCGGCACCGAGTCGCCCTCTGCGCCGAGGAGCGCATCGGGAAGCGGCGGAATCGTCCGCGTCTTCGTGTCCGTTTCGGTCAACGCCTCGAGCGACGGCGTCGTCGTCGACGTATCGGTCCCCTTCAGCGCGAGGTACTTCCGCTTCCACGCGTCGGCGGTGCGCTTCAGCTCGACGATCGTGTTCGCATGGCGGTTGATCGTCGCCTCGAGCTGCTGCACGAGCTGACGACTTTCCTCGAGACGGCTTTCGAGCACCTGGGCGCGCTCGGCATCCGCGCGCAGGCTCCGGATCAGCGACTTCCGCGCCTCGAGCTCGGCGCGCAGCGACTCGATCTCGGCCGCGTCGTCCGCCGATTCCTGCGCGGCCGCCTGCTCGAGCTCCTGGACCGTCTGCTTCAGCTGGTCGACCTCCGCTTCGAGCCGCCCGTTCTCGCGGCGCAGCCCGGAGATCTCGTTGTCCTTGCGGCGCACCTCGGCCTTGAGGCGGTCGCCCTCCTCCGCGTCGCGCCGCAGCACGCGCATCAGCTCCTGCTTGCTCTCGAGGTCGGACCTGAGGCGCTCGATCTCGACGTCGCGCGCGTTGAGCTCGCGGCGCAGCTCCGGCACGGATTCGGCGTCGGCCTGCAGCGTCGCGATGAGCTCCTCCTGGCCCCGAACCCGCTCCGCGAGGTCCGCCATCGCCTTGTCGGTCCGCGCGGCCTCGTCGTCGAAAGCGGCCAGCCGCTGCTCCGCCTCGTCGAGCCGGGTGATCAGTGCGGACATCTCCGCTCCCCACTCCGCAAGGAGGTCGGTCAGGCGCTCGCGCAGCGCGTCGGTCGTCGAGTCTCGGTCGGTCATTAGAGCAGGTCCGTTCAGACGGAGAGATCCGCCGAGGGTAAATTGCCCGGTTTTCCCTAATCCCGCTCCGACCTGCGTCACATCCGGCCCGGACCCGCGTCACAGCCGAAGCGTTTTGCCGCTACCTGAAGCGGCGCTGGACCTGCGCGAGCGCTTCCGAGCCCGGGCAGAGCGACTCGTACGGCAGCGCGTTCAGCGGCACCCGGGTCGTGTGATTGATTCCGTGCAGGTCCGGCTCGTCCTCGCCGATGTACAGGAGGCCGGTGACGATCTCGCCGGCCCTGTGCCGCGCACGGATGTAATCGAGCGCCGCGCCCCGATTGCGGGGGTCGTAGTCGCGGCTCACCTTGCGCAGCAGCACGCGGCTGCCGTCGTGCAGCTCGACCGGCACGACCTCGCCTTCGGCATAGGACGTGCGGATCGGCTCGCGGGGCGGCACGAAGTCCGTCTCGACGGCGCTTCTCGAGTGGCGACGCGTATACGCGTAGCTCTTCGTCGACGCTTCGTGATCGTTGAACGTGACGCATGGCGACAGCACGTCGATCAGCGCGAAGCCCCGATGGCGCAGCCCCGCCTTGATAAGCGGCACGAGCTGCTCCTTGTCCCCGGAGAAGCCGCGCGCGACGAACGTGCCGCCGAGCGCGAGTGCCATCTGCACCGCGTCGATCGGCGGCTGGCGGTTCTCCTCGCCGCGCTTCGCCTTCGTGCCGATGTCCGCCGACGCCGAGAACTGCCCCTTCGTCAGCCCGTACACGCCGTTGTTCTCGATGATGTAGAGCATGTTCAAGTTGCGGCGCACCGCGTGCGCGAACTGGCCGAGGCCGATCGACAGCGAATCGCCGTCGCCCGACACGCCGATCAGGTAGAGCTCGCGGTTCGCGGCGGAAGCGCCCGTTGCGATCGACGGCATCCGGCCGTGCACAGCGTTGAAGCCGTGCGACGCGCCGAGGAAATACGCCGGGGTCTTCGACGAGCAGCCGATCCCGCTGACCTTCGCGGCGCGATGCGGCGGCAGGTCGAGCTCGAAGAAGGCCTGCACGATCGCGGCGGTGATCGAATCGTGGCCGCAGCCGGCGCAGAGCGTCGACATTCCGCCTTCGTAGTCGCGGATCGTCAGGCCGAGCGCGTTCCGCTTCAGGCCCTTGTGGACGATCCTCGGCTTCGCGATCGACGTCATGCGGTCACTCCTTCCTGTATCGCGTTCAGCAACGCTTCGACGACGGTTCGGCTGTCGATCGGCAAGCCTCCGTAATGCAGCACCGAGGTCAGGCGCTCCTTCGGACAGCTCGTCTCGAGCGTCAGGAGCGCCTTGAGCTGCGCGTCCCGGTTCTGTTCGACGACGAAGATGCGGTCGTGCGCGGCGAGAAAGCGCTCGACCTCCGGGCCGAACGGAAACGCGCGGATGCGGCAATAGTCGACGTGAATGCCCCGCTCGGCGAGCGCGTCGACGGCCTCCGCGACCGCCGGATCGCTGCTGCCGACCGCGACGATGCCGACGCCGGCGCTCTGCGGATGCTCGCGGATGACGGCCTTCGGCACGAGCCCGGCCGCGGTCTGCCACTTTCTGAGCAGCCGGTCGACGACCTCCTGATACTCGCGCGCGTTCTCCGTGTAGCCGCCGTACTTGTTGTGCCCGGATCCGCGCACGAAGTACGCGCCCTTCGGATGCACGCCCGGGTACGTGCGGTACGCGATGCCGTCGCCGTCCTTGTCGAGATAGCGATGAAAGCTCTGCGCGCTCTCGAGCTCCGCGGCGTCGAGCACCTTGCCGCGATCCGGACGGTAAGCGTCGTCCCATTCGAGCTCGTCGGTCATCCAGTCGTTCATGCCGAGGTCGAGGTCGGACATCAGGATCACCGGCGTCTGCAGCCGGTCCGCGAGATCGAACGCCGCGACGGCGAGCTCGAAGCACTCGCGCGGGTTTGCGGGGAACAGCAGCACGTGCTTCGTATCGCCGTGCGACGCGTACGCCGCGGCCAGGAGGTCGGCCTGCTGCGTGCGCGTCGGCATGCCGGTCGACGGACCGACCCGCTGCACGTCGACGACGACGGCGGGCAGCTCCGCGAAATACGCGAAGCCCAGGAACTCGCTCATCAGCGAGATCCCGGGTCCCGACGTCGGCGTGAACGCGCGCGCACCGTTCCACGTCGCGCCGAGCACGATGCCGATCGCGGCGAGCTCGTCCTCGGCCTGGATCACGCAATAGCGTCGCTCGCCCGTCTCCGGGTCCTTCCGGAAGCGCTCGCAGAACGACTTGAAGGCGTCCATGACCGACGTCGACGGCGTGATCGGGTACCACGCGCCGACCGTCGCGCCGGCATACACGCAGCCGAGTGCGGTCGCCGTGTTGCCGTCGATCATGATCTTGCCGGCGGTGAGGTCGCGCCGCTCGACGCGAGTCGGCAACGGGCACTCGAAGTGCTCCTTCGCGTAGCGGAAGCCGAGCTCGACGGCCTCGAGGTTCGCGTCGATCGCGGACGGCTTCCTCGCGAACACCTCGCGGATCAGCGCCGTGACGACCTCGTCGTCGAGGTCGAGCAGCGCGACGAGCGCGCCGACGTACGCCATGTTCTTCATCAGCACGCGCGTGCGCGCGCTCTTGAAGTGCTCGTTGCACATCCGTGCGAGCGGCACGCCGAGGACGGTGATGTCGTCGCGCGCGAGCATCCGGTCGCGTGGCCACGTCGAGTCGTAGAGCAGCGTGCCGCCCGGCGATACCTCGTGCAGGTCCTGCAGGTACGTCTGCGAGTTCATCGCGACCATCACGTCGACGCGGCCCGAGCGCGCGAGATGGCCCGCCTCGCTGACGCGGATCTCGTACCACGTCGGCAGGCCCTGGATGTTCGACGGGAAGAAGTTCTTGCCGCTGACCGGCACGCCCATCCGAAAGATCGCCTTCATCAAAAGCGAGTTCGCGCTCGCAGAGCCCGTGCCGTTGACGTTCGCGAACTTGACGACGAAGTCGTTCACCCGATCTTGCGACACGGCGCCTCCGTCGCTTCCATGCCTTCGTCGGCCGCGTAGGGCACGACGAGCGTCGATTTCTGCATGTCCCAGGCTCCGGTCGGGCAGCGTTCCGCGCACAGCCCGCAGTGCACGCACAGGTTCTCGTCCTTCACCATCACGCGGCCGGTCTGCTTCAGCGCTGCCGATACGAAGAGCGGCTGCTCGGGCTCGAGCCGCGGCGCCTTCAGCGAGCGTTCGAGCTCGGGAGGCTCCGCGTTCTCGGTGATCGTGAGGCAATCGACCGGGCAGATGTCGATGCACGCGTCGCACTCGATGCAGAGGTCGGCGGTGAACACCGTCTGCAGGTCGCAGTTGAGGCACCGCTCGACCTCGGTCGCGACCTGCTCGGCGGTGAAACCGAGCTCGACCTCGATGTCGATCTTGCGGAAGCGCTGCTTCAGGTCGACGTGCGGCATCAGGCGGCGCTCGGACGGGTCGTAGTTATTGCTGTAGCTCCACTCGTGGATGCCCATCTTCGCGCTCGACAGCGCGACGCCGCGGGGCAGCCGCTCGCGGAGCGGCCGATCCTGGCAGCGCAGGTGGATCGAGATCGCGGCCTGATGGCCGTGCTCGACCGCCCAGATGATGTTTTTCGGGCCGAACGCCGCATCGCCGCCGAAGAAGACGCCGGGCAACGTGGACTCGAACGTGACGGGGTCGACGACGGGGACGTCCCACTTGTCGAACTCGATGCCGAGGTCGCGCTCGATCCACGGGAACGCGTTCTCCTGGCCGATCGCGAGCACGACGTCGTCGCAGGGGATCAGCGTCTCGCCGACGACGCGGCTCGCGACGATGTGCCCCCGCTCGTCCATGTCGTACTCGAGCCGGTCGAAACGCATGCCGACGAGCCTGCCGTCCTCGACGACGAACGCCTTTGGCGCGTGATTCACGACGATCTCGACGCGCTCCTCCTCGGCGTCCTCGAGCTCCCACTCGGACGCCTTGAAGAACTGACGGGGCTTGCGCGCCATCACCTTCACGTCCTTCGCACCGAGGCGCAGGGAGCTGCGGCAGCAGTCCATCGCGGTATTGCCGACGCCGATGATCAGCACGCGCTCGCCGATCGAGTCGACGTGCCCGAACGCGATCGACTCGAGCCATTCGATGCCGATGTGGATGCGGTCCGTGTCGTAGCGCCCCGGAAGGTCGAGGTCCTTGCCCTTCGGCGCGCCGCTGCCGACGAAGATCGCGTCGTAGCCGGCGGCGAGGAGCGCACGCATGCTCTTCACCGGCGTCGACAGGCGCAGGTCGACGCCCATGTCGACGATGTAGCCGATCTCCTCGTCGAGCACCTGCGCGGGAAGCCGGAACGCGGGAATGTTCGTCCGCATCAGCCCGCCCGGCTTGTCGAGCGCCTCGTAGATCACGCATTCGTAGCCGAGCGGCATCAGATCGTTCGCGACCGTGAGCGATGCCGGGCCGGCACCCACGAGCGCGATGCGCTTGCCGTTCTTCGCGCGGGGCGCCTGCGGCAGGCGGCTCGTGATGTCGCCGCGGCGATCGGCGGCGGTACGCTTCAGGCGGCAGATCGCGACGGGCTTTTCCTCGACGCGCCCTCGTCTGCACGCGGGCTCACAGGGCCGGTCGCAGACGCGGCCGAGGATACCGGGGAAAACGTTCGAGCGCCGGTTCAGCAGATAGGCGTCGTCGTATCGGCCGAGCGAGATCAGTCTGATGTACTCGGGTACGTCGGTGTGCGCGGGGCAAGCCCATTGGCAGTCCACCACCCGGTGGAAGTACTCGGTCCCTTCGGTTTGCGTCGGTTCCATCTGGAGCGGCCTCATCGAAGCCGGCCGTGCACGTCGGGCGGCGGCCGAACACAAGGAAATACAGGCGTTCGGCGCGATCGATACAGCATACGATATCGGAAATCGGCCTTACGCTTCGGCTTGAACCTATCCGAAGACTCGCGGGACTCAGTACCCGGCAGGGACCGCGCGACGCACGCCGAGGCACGCGACGGCAAAGGTGTTCGCGAGGCGAGCGCGGTGCTCGAGGAGCACGGCCGAGATGCGGCCGCGGATGCTACGTCTGCGCAACAACGCGGAGTCCAGATCGAATCATTCGTCGATTTTTAGGGACCTGGCGGGCCATTATAGACGTGGACCCGGGCGCCACAAGATGCCTGCCGAAGGCGCCGCGACGACGTCCCGGCGTGACCGCAGGGACGACGCGGACCGCCGCCGGAAACTCGCGCTCCGCCCGCGAGTCAGATCCGAAGTCGTTCGGCCCCGACGCGGGCAATTTGGATAGAATGCGTTCGATGATCTCGCGCACGCTTCGGCCTCGCCTCCGGTTTCGCCCCCTTCGTACGCTGCCGCTCGTGCTCGGCGCGCTGCTCGCGGATCAGAGTTTCGCGCAGACGTCCGGCGGCGCGGCCGAAGACATCGACGTGGCCGACGACCTCAGGGAGCTGCCGGAGCTGCTCGACGGCACGGAAACGGACGACGGCGGACGGCCGGGCGAGCGTCCGACGGACGACGTCCCGGGCCCAGGCGAGCCGCCGCCGGTCACGCGCCTCGAGACGCTTCTCGAGGTGAACAGGCTCTCGGACGAGGGTCGTCCCGAGGACGCCGTGCCGCTGCTCGAGCAGCTCGTCCGGCTGACGGAGGAGGAGTTCGGCGCGCAGAGCGTGGAGGCCGCCGAAGCCTACGAGGTGGCGGCGCGAATACATCGCGAGGCCGGAAACCATCAGCGCGCCGAGGAGTATTACCTGCACGCGGTCGATCTCGTGCGAAACCTGGACGGCGCCTACACCGCCCTCGCGATCCGGCCGCTGCTCGGGCTAGGCGACAACTACCACGCGGCCGGGCAGTACCTGAACGCGATCACCGCTTACAACGAGGCGCGGACCGTGAGCCGCCGCGCCCACGGGCTTCTGAACGAGGGTCAGGTGCCGATCCTCGACCGCTTGACCGAATCGTTCGAGGCGCTCGACCAGTACGCCGAGGCCGACGAGCAGCAGCTCACGATCCTGCATCTCGCCGAGCGCAACTACCCGCAGGCTTCGCCGGAGCATCTCGAGGCCATCTACCGATACGCGCTGTGGCTGCGCGAGAGCGGGCGCTATCACGACGAGCGCCTGCGCTATGCGGAGGCGATGCGGCTGATTCGCGACGCGCACGGCAAGGAAAGCCTGCTGCTCGTCCGGCCGCTGCGCGAGACCGCGAACAGCTATCGCGAGCAGCGGCTGCCGGAGAACCAGGGCATCAGCGCGCTCCGCTCGGCGCTTGAGCTCCTCGACGAGCACGGCGCGGGGAATCCGCTGCTGCGCGCCGAGGTGCTGCGCGACATCGGCGACTGGGACGTCGCGTTCAGCAAGGTCGATCCCGACCTCAGCGTCTACGTGTCGGCGTGGCAGCTCCTCGGCGAGGTCGAGAACGGCGACGAGCTGCGCCGCGAGTGGTTCGACGAGCTGCACAGTGTGTTCGACGAGCCGATCAGCCAGCGCGGCCTGAGCCGCGCGCCGGAAGCGCGCTCGGGACACGTGATCGTCGCGTTCGACGTCGACCGGTACGGCCGCACGTCGGACGTGCGGGTCGCCGAGTCCGAGCCGCCCGGCTTCAAGGACGACGCGGTCGTGCGCGCGATCCGGCAATGGCGCTTCCGTCCCCGCGTCGAGAACGGCGTCATCGTCGCCCGCGACGACGTCGCGTTGCGGGTCAACTTCCGGTACCTGCCCGATGAACAGGCGGAACCGGCGGAGTAGCCGCGCAGCGCTCGCACTCGTCGCATCGCTCTCGATCTCGGCGTGGCCGGCCGGCGCGCCGGCGCAGACCGAAGCCCCGCCGAACCTCGGCGAGCTGCTCGAACGCACGCCGCCCGCGGAGCCGGGAGTCGACGCCACCGGCATGGACCCTCTGCGGCGCGCCCGCGACGCGCTGCTCGCCGCCGGCGACGCTTCCGCCGCGCGGAACCCCGCGGAGCAGCTCGTCGGCCGCCCGGATGCGGCGAGCGACCCGCGCTACGCCGACGACCTCGTCCGGCTCGGCATGGTCCATACGCTGCTCGGCGAGTTCGACGCGGCGGAGCGCCGCTACTTCGAGGCCGCCGACGTGATCCGCAACGCCGAAGGCGAGTTCGCGCTCGACCTCGTCGACGTCTATCGCGCGCTCGGACGAAGCTACATCCGGGAGCGCCGGTTCGTCGAAGCGATCACGGCGCTCGAGCAGGCGCAGCACGTCAGCCAGCGGAACCTCGGCCTCTTCAACGACGCGCAAGCCGGCCTGATCGACGATCTGACGGCGGCGTACCTCGGCCTCGGCGACATCGAGACGGCAGGGCGCCTGCAGCGCGAGCGGCTCGACAACGCCATCCGCCGCTTCGGCGCGCGCGATCCGCGGGTCGTACCCTATCGGTACGGGCTCGCGCGCTACTACGAGCAGTCGCGCCTGCGCGGCGCCGCGCGCGAGCAGTACGAAGCGGCGCTCGAGACGCTCGAGCCGCTCGGCGACGACGCGGCTCTGCTCGAGCCGCTGCGCCGGCTGCTGCGCATCGACCTGCTGCTGCGCGACCGCGATACCGCGCGGACGAGAATCGCCGAGATCCTCGAGCGGCGGCCCGACCTGCCCGCGCTCAAGCGCGCGCTCGCGCTGACCGCGCTCGGCGACTTCGCGCTGGCCCGCGACGGGGATCCCGCGGCGGCCGCCGCGCACTATGCCGAAGCCTGGACGCTCCTCGCCGACGTGCCCGACGAGCGCGAGCGGCTGCTCGGCCGGCCCGAGATGCTCGATTTCGTCGCGCCGTTGACCGCCGTCGACCGCGGCGCGCGGGGGCGCCCGTACGCATGGGGAACGATCGTGCTCCGCTTCGACGTCGGGGCCGACGGCCGGGCTCGCGACGTGTCGGTCGTGTCGGCCGAGCCCGCGGGCCTCGTCGAGACCGCATACGTCGGCAGGATCCGCGAGGCGCATTTTCGCCCCCGCATCGTCGACGCGATGCCCGCGCCGACGACGGACGTGCGCTATACGCACTATTTCCGCTACTACGTCGCGGAGTGAGCGGCCCGCGAAGCGCCCCGCCCGGCTTCGGCCGCTTCGAGCTGTTCCGCCCGGCGGAAAGCCGGTAAGCTCGGACCCGGGCCCTGGCCGACGCGTCAAATGACCGACAAGCGCATCCTGTCCGTAATCGACCCGACGACCGACGAGCAACCGGCGATGGAGAGGGCCGCGCGCCTCGCGAAGGCGCTCGGCGCGAAGCTCGAGCTTTTCATCTGCGATTACGACCAATATCTCGCCGGCGGCCGCCTGTTCGACTCGAAGGGGCTCGAGAAGGCACGCCAGAGCCTGTTGCGGAACCATCGTGCGCGGCTCGAGAAGCGGGCGGAGCCGCTCCGTGCCGAAGGCCTGGACGTCGAGGTCGACGCCCGCTGGGGTCGGCCGCTCGACCTCGGCATCGTGCGCAAGGTGCTCGACTCGCAGCCGATGCTCGTCGTGAAGGACACGCACTTCCATCCGGCGCTCAGGCGTTCGCTCTTGTCGAACACGGACTGGAACCTGATCCGGTCCTGCCCGGCGCCGCTCCTGCTCGTGAAGCCGCGCGCGATTGCGGCGACGCCGACCGTGCTAGCCGCGGTCGATCCGCTGCACGAGCACGACAAGCCGGCAGAGCTCGACCGCGCGATCCTGTCTTTCGCGAAGGAGCTGACGCAGGTGCTCGGCGGCTCGCTGCACGTGCTGCACTCGTTCGACATCGGGCCGACGCTCGCGGCCGTATCGGGCACGCCCGTCGCGACGATGGCGGTGCCGATCGAGGAGATCACGGCCACGGCGCGCGAGGAGCACGGGAAGGCGTTGTCGGCGCTGGTCGCGGATTTCGGCGTGCCGCCTTCGCACGTGCATCTCGAGCAGGGCGTGCCGCACGACGTGCTCGTCGAGCAGGCGGCCGCCCGCAACGCGGACTTCGTCGTGATGGGCGCGGTGTCGCGCAGCGGCCTCAAGCGGATCTTCATCGGCAGCACGGCGGAGCGCGCGCTCGACCGCCTGCCCTGCGATCTGATCATCATCAAGCCGCCGGGCTTCCAGCCGCCCGAGCGGGACTGACGCCGGCCGTCGGCCGCAAGCGTTCGTCAGGAATGCAAATTTTTGTGAAGCCCGCCGTCGGCCGACGGGCCAGGGCTTCTCGTTCGTTACGAGATTGTGGCAATTTCCCGAGTTCGGGGCGGTTCGTGAATGAGCGCCAATCGTGTACTGATCATTGACGACGACACCCGGTTGACCGAGATGCTCGCCGAGTATCTCGCGCCGGAAGGGCTGTCGGTGACGTCGTTCGCCAACGGCTCGACGGGGCTGCGCGAAGCGCAGACCGGTGAGTACGACCTGATCGTGCTCGACGTGATGCTGCCGGGTCTGTCCGGCTTCGAGGTTCTGCGGCAGCTCAGGGAGTCGGGGTCCGAGACACCCGTGCTGATGCTGACCGCGCGCGGCGACGACGTGGACCGCATCGTCGGCCTCGAGATGGGCGCCGACGACTACCTGCCGAAGCCGTTCAACCCGCGCGAGCTGCTCGCGCGGATCAAGGCCGTGCTGCGCAGAACGGCCGAGGCCGAGCACGACGAGGTCGTCGAGCTGACGGTCGGCCCGCTCCGCGCGAACATGCAGCGACGCGAGGTGCTCTTGAACGGCGAGACGCTGAAGCTGACGAACGCCGAGTTCGTGATCCTCGCGACGTTGATGCGGGCGGCGGGCGACGTCGTATCGCGCGAGACGCTGACGCGGACGGCGCTCGGCCGGCGGCTGCTTCCGGACGACCGCAGCCTCGACACGCACATCAGCAACCTGCGCAAGAAGCTCGGCCAGGACGAGGACGGCGGCGTGCAGATCCGCAGCGTCCGAGGCAGCGGCTACGTGCTCGTGCCGCCGCCTGCCGAGACCGATAAATGAGGCTCTTCTGGAAAATCTTTGCCGCGTTCGGTCTCGCGATGGCCGCGGCGATCGCTGCGGTCGTCTACGCGAGCTTCCGCCTCGGCGACCGGGCGTTCGACCAGCTCAACTTCGAGGGCCGCGAGCGCATCATCCAGGAGGTCGCCGCGGCGCTCGAGGCCGGCGGCGAGTGGCGCCTGCGGCTCTGGCTGCTCCGCAACCCGCGCCCGGCCCCGGGCATGGCGCTGCTCGTGCTCGACGAGGCGGGCAACGAGCTCCTCGGCAGGACGCCGCCGCCGCAGGTCGCGAAGCTCCTGCGGACGGAACCCTTCAGCGAGTCGCAGCGTCCGTCGAACGTCCGCCCGCAGCAGCTCACGACCGAGCTCATCGGACCCGACGGCCGCGAGTACCGGCTGATTTTCGCGCTCGCTCCGGTCGTCACGTTCGGCGGCGTGCTCGCGTGGCCGGGCACTCAGCTGCTGGTCGTCGTCACAGCGTTGATCGCGACCGTGCTGACGTCGCTCGTGCTCGCACGCTATCTGTCGGCCCCGATCGTCCGCATGCAGAAGGCGACCCGCGCGCTCGCGGCCGGCCACCTCGATACCAGGGTCGGGCCGTCCATGCGGCGGCACGACGAGATGGGCCGGCTCGCGAAGGACTTCGATGCGATGGCCGAGCGGCTGCAGATGCTCGTCATGGACAAGGAGGCGCTGCTGCGGGACGTCTCGCACGAGTTCCGCTCGCCGCTCGCGCGGATCAGCGTCGCGCTCGCGCTCGCGCAGCGGCGCGCCGGCGAAGAGGCGGCTCCCGATCTCGCGCGCATCGAGCGCGAGGTCGAGCGGCTCAACGAACTCGTCGGGCAGGTCATGACGCTGACGCGGCTGCGCACGCAGGACGAGCCGAAGCGTGTGCCGGTCGCGCTGACGACGATCGTCGAGGAGGTGGTCGCGGACACGCGCTTCGAGCACGCGGAGGCGGACATCCGCTACACGCCGTCCGTCGTGCCGGCCGTGCTCGGCGACCCGTCCGGCCTGAAGAGCGCGATCGAGAACGTCGTCCGCAACGCCGTCGCGCACGGCGGCGTCGGCCAGCCCGTCGAGGTCACGTTGACGGGCACGACGAAGGAGGTGCGGATCATCGTGCGGGACCACGGCCCGGGGGTCCCGGCCGAGGACGTCGAGAGGATCTTCGAGCCGTTCTTCCGCGTCGACCCGAGCCGCGACCACGGCTCGGACGGTCAGGGCATCGGGCTCGCGATCACGGCGCGAGTGATGGAGCTGCACGGCGGCACCGCGACCGCGCGCAATTGCCCGGACGGCGGCCTCGAGGTGGAGCTCGTCGTGCCGGTGACGCCGCCCGCGCCGACGAGAAGAGACTAGCTCAGATCGCCTGGTCGCCGGTCTCGCCGGTGCGGATGCGATACACCTGCTCGAGCGAGGTCACGAAGATCTTGCCGTCCCCGACCTTGCCGGTTTTCGCGGACTCGATGATCGCCTCGATGACACGCTCGACGAGCTCGTCCGCGACCGCGACCTCGATCTTGACCTTCGGCAGGAAGTCGACGACATACTCCGCGCCCCGATAAAGCTCGGTGTGGCCGCGCTGGCGCCCGAAGCCCTTCACTTCCGTGACGGTCATTCCCTGCACCCCGACCTCTGCCAGTGCGTTGCGAACGTCGTCGAGGCGGAACGGCTTGATGACGGCGGTAATCAGCTTCATTGAACGCCTCGCGTTGATTCTTCTCAAGAATTCGCCCTTGAACTGCGCCCTCGGGGCGAGCTAAGGTGTGATGTCGAGCGCGATATATTGTAGCGGAGTCACGGCACGGCGGGCATCGGCCCGGCCAGTGCCCCGCGGCCCGCGGCGCGAGCCGTTCACCGCTTCGAACAGCAGCGAGGCCGATCATGTCGAAGAACCGCATCAAGCCGTCCGAGATTACACCGGAAGAAGCCTTCCTGAATCGGCGCCAGATCGTCGCCGGCGCAGTCGCGATGGGCCTTCTGCCCGGTTTCGCGCACGAGTCGTTCGCGGCGGCGATCCCGTCCCAGGGCGACACGTTCCAGAACGTCACGAAGTGGCCGAAGTCGCTCGACCAGGAACCGACCACCTGGGAGATCGTCACGACCTACAACAACTTCTACGAGTTCGGAACCGGCAAGAGCGATCCGGCGCGGTACGCGCACCTGATGAAAACCGATCCGTGGTCGGTCGAGGTGACGGGCGAAGCGAACAAGCGCGGCCGCTTCACGCTCGAGGATATTCTGAGGCCGCACACCCTCGAGGAGCGGATCTACCGCTTCCGCTGCGTCGAGGCGTGGTCGATGGTCGTGCCGTGGGTCGGCTTCCCGCTCGGCGACCTGTTGAAGCGGTTCGAGCCGACGTCGCGCGCGAAGTACGTGCAGTTCTTCTCGCTGGCCGATCCGGAGCAGATGCCCGGCGTCCGTTACCCGGTGCTCGAGTGGCCGTACCGTGAGGGCCTCACGATCGAGGAGGCGATGCACCCGCTGACGCTGCTGACGGTCGGCGTCTACGGCAGAGTGCTGCCGAACCAGAACGGCGCCCCGCTGCGCCTGATCGTGCCGTGGAAGTACGGCTTCAAGAGCATCAAGTCGATCGTCCGCATCCACTTCACGGAGCGCCAGCCCGAAACGTCGTGGAACATGGCCGCGCCGCAGGAGTACGGGTTCTACTCGAACGTGAACCCGAACGTCGACCATCCGCGCTGGAGCCAGGCGAGCGAGCGCGTCCTCGGCGGCAGCGGGTTCCGCGCCCTGATCTCCCCGCGACAGCCGACCTTGATGTTCAACGGCTATGCCGAGGAAGTCGCGTCGCTCTACACCGGGCTCGACCTGGTGAAGAACTACTGACGGACGAGCAGGCGCCGGCCCGCTGCGGCAGGCCCGGCGCCGCTACCGTCCGCAGCGCGTCGATGCCGCCGTACGAAGGATCCCAGCAGGCCGCCGCGTCCCGCGCCGGGGCGGCGCCGTCGTTCCGGCTCCTGCCCCGTGATCGCATCGCGGTCGCGAAGATCTTCATTGCCGCCGCCTGTCTCGTGCCGTTCGCGATCGTCGTCGCGAAGATCGCCGCGCTGATCCCGTTCGGCGCGAATCCGGTCGAGGAGGTGCTCCACTCGATGGGCAAGACCGGCCTCCAGCTGCTGTGGATCACGCTCGCGATCACGCCGCTGCGCAAGCTCACGAAGCTGAACTGGCTGCTGCGTCTGCGGCGCATGCTCGGCCTGTTCGCCTTCTTCTATCTGTCGATGCATCTCCTCGTGTACGCGGTGCTCGATCGGCAGCTCAACTTCGACGAGCTGATCGTCGACCTCACGGAGCGGCCGTACATCATCGTCGGAATGCTCTGCTTCACGCTGCTCGTTCCGCTCGCCGTCACGTCGACGCGGGGGTGGCAGCGACGGCTTGGGCGGAAGTGGACGACGCTGCACCGCCTGATCTACCCGGCGGCGATCCTCGGCGTCCTGCACTACTGGTGGCTCGTCAAGGCCGACATTCGCGACCCGCTCTTCTACGCGGTGCTGCTCGGCCTGCTGCTCGGCTTCAGGGTCGTCGATTCGCGCGTCCGGGCGGCGCGCCGGCGGAGAAGCGCTGCGGACCTCGCCGCGGCGCGCGGCGGACAGCTCGTCGGGGGCGCCGGCCCGAGCTCGCTTCGCTAGGCGCGTCTAGTAGAGCCGGTAGCCCGCGTAGCGGCGGCGAATGAACGCGTCGAGCGCCCACCATCCGGCCGCGCCGCCGCCAACGAACGTGAGCGCGATCGCCGCGAGCACCCACGGCAGCGGCAGGCTGACGCGAAACCGGTCGACACGGGCGGCATAGTCGGCGTTCTCGGCCTCGAGCCGCGCGACCGTCTCCTCGAGCGCCTGCATCGATGCCGCGTGCTCGGCCTCACGGCTGCGCAAGCGTTCGGCCTCGGCCGTCGCCCGCCTCTCCGTCGTGCGAGCCTCCGCGAGCTCCGCGGCGAGCGCGTCGAGCTGCGCCTCGAGCTCGGCGACGCGGAAGCGGGCCGGCGTCTCGCTGACGATGTACGCCGCCTTGACCCAGCCCTCGTCGCCGTCGTCCGTGCGGACCCGAGCGTAGTGCGTCGTGCGCTCGAGGATCTCGAGCCGCGTGCCGCTCGGCAGATTCTCGAAGGGCCTGTCGCTCGTGTCCGAGGCGTGGTGCAGTCCGAGCTGCAGGATGTCGGTGACGTAGGCGGTCTCGGCTGCTGCCGCCGCCGCGGCCCAGGCCATCGCGATCAGTGCAATCGACAGTCGTCCCGTCATGCGCCGCTCGTTCGGAAATAGAGCGGCGGATTATAGGGACGCCCCAAGGGCCGAACCGTGAACTCGGCCACGTCGGGCGAAGCGATCGCGGCGCCGCCGGCTCAGCGGCCCCTCACGTAGCGCGGTACCTTCTCTTCGGTATGGACGACCTTCAGCGGCTCGGCACGGTCCGCGTTGCGCACGACCTCGGCGTAGAGCTCGACGATCGCCTCTGCATGCGTGGCCGCCTCGGCGAACGACATCTTGCGCACGCTGACCTTGAGGCGCCCTTCCCGGCCGATCGGCTCGTAGCGGTGCAGCGCGGCGTGCAGCGCTTCGAACCGCTCGCGCAGCGGCTCCGGGAGATCGGGGATCACGAGGTCCTCGAGGTGGCGTCCGAACGCGAGCGCGAGCCGCTCTTTGATCGGGCCATCGGCGACGAGCTCGGCGACCGCCGCTTGGAATCGCTTGATGAGATGTTGCATTGACCAACGCCCTCGGAGCGCCTGCGCCCCGTCGAATCGAGTGGATGAGTCGGCCGAAGAGTCGTGCTGAACGGCAGCGGCAAGCGCCGTCGTGCGGCCCTGAGCGGATCCAGAGCCGCGCCCCCCATTCGCGCGGACGTATAGCAGATTATGGAAACGCGCGGCAAGCGCCGCCGTCACGCCGCCGAGCTCGACCGGTCGTCGATGCCGTTCGGACGCGAGATGCCGAACTTCTTCATCCGGTCCGCGAACGTGCTCGGCTTCAGGCCGAGCAGCTTCGCCGCGCCATCGGGGCCGGAGACTCGCCAGTTCGTCAACCGCAGCGCGGTCAGCATGTTGTTGCGCTCGAGCTCGCGAACTTGCGCCTCGGTCAGCACCTGCTGGGTGTCGTCGCGCTGGCTGACGGCGGCGGCCTGGGGGGCGGTCAGAATGTCCGCCATCGCGAGGTCGAGCCGCAGGACCTTGCCGCGCGACAGGATCACGGCCCGCTCGATCACGTTCTTCAGCTCGCGGATGTTCCCCGGCCAGTCGTAGCGCTGCAGCAGCACCGCCTGCTGGCGCGACAGCTGGAGCGGCGGGCGGCCGAATTCCTGGCACGTCTTCTCGAGGAAGTGATGCGCGAGCTGCACGACATCGTCGCCGCGCTCGCGCAGCGGCGGCACGTCGATCGGGAAAACGCTGAGCCGATAGTACAGGTCCTCGCGGAAACGGCCGGCAGCGACCTCCTGCTCGAGGTCGCGGTTCGTCGCCGCGATCACGCGCACGTCGACGGTGTGCGTGCGGTCGTCGCCGACCCGTTCGTACTCGTTCTCCTGCAGCACGCGGAGCAGCTTGCTCTGCAGGTCGAGCGGAATCTCGCCGACCTCGTCGAGGAAGATCGTGCCGCCGTCGGCGAGCTGAAAGCGCCCGACGCGGTCACGATGCGCGCCGGTGAACGCGCCCTTCACGTGCCCGAAGAACTCGCTCTCGAAGAGCTCGTGCGCAATCGACGCGCAGTTGACCTTCACGAGCGGTCCGTTCGCGCGCGGGCTGCGGGAATGGATCACGTGCGCGACGAGCTCCTTGCCGACGCCGGATTCGCCCTGGATCAGCACACTCGCGCTCGTCTGCGCGACCGCCTCGAGCCGCGCGAGCATCTTCTTCAGGGCCGGGCTCTCGCCGATGATCCGGCCGAAGTTCATCGACACCTGCACCTCCTCGCGGAGGTAGTCGCGCTCGCGCTCGAGCTCCTCCCGGAGGCGCGCGTTCTCCTCGAACGCGGCCCGCAGTTGCCGCTCGGCCTGGTTCCGCTCGGTCACGTCCTTCGCCGCGACGAGGAGGGCCACGACGTTGCCTTGCTCGTCCCGCTCCGCGCGGGCCGACAGCAGCACCTCGACGATTTCGCCGGACTTCGTCAGCAGGGTCCGCGGCTCGTTCTCGAGCTCGCCGTGCGCGATGATGTCCTCGAGCCGGCCGCCTTCGAGCGATTGCCGGGATTCCTCGGCCATGAAGTCCGTGATGAGCCGCCCGAGGACCTCCTCCCGCTTGTAGCCGAGCTTCGCGAGCCACCGGTCGCTGACGTGCACGATGCGGCCCTGCGCGTCGACGGTGTGCAGCATCGCCGGGGTCTGCCGATAGAGTTCCCGATAGTGGGCCTCGAGGCGGGCCTGCTGGCGGACCTCGGTGTACACGGCGACCGTGCGCAGATAGTCGCCTTCCGCCCCGCGCTCGACGATCGCGCTCGCGAGCAGATCCACCCGCTCGCCGCTCTTCGTCGTGATGTCGAACGGGACGTTGTCGAGCCGGCCGGTACGGCGCAGCAGCGGCAGGTACTCCTCGTTCACGCGGCGAGCCGACTCCGGACTGCCGAGGTCCTGGGGCCGCAGATGACGCAGCTCCTCGCGCGTGTAGCCGAAGCGACGCAGCCATGCATCGCTGGCATCGAGGAAATAACCGTCCTCGTCCAACGAAACGGTCAGCGCAGGGGTCTTACGAAAGAGCCATTGGTAGCGATCGGCGAGTGACATGGTGCGACTTTTACGGAAATCCGTGACTCTAGTCAACGGAAATCCGTGATTTAACGGTTTTCCGTGACTCAGTGTACCTGTATATGGTTGATTTATCTACCTCTTGAAATTGGCACGATGGGTGCATATAGATGCGCGCCGGGTAACTGGCAAGCGGTTCAAGTATCGGAGTTTCGTTAAGCAAAGGAAAGCACATGTTCACGCGGATACTGACCCCCAGTGCGATGGCTGCGGCTCTGCTGCTGGGTGCGTTCAGTCAACAGGCAGCGGCCACGGAAGAGATCGTCGTTTACGGCACCGAGGTTGTCGCGCAGATCGAAGCGCGCGAGGCGATGTTTCGGACGGAAATGGACGAATACATCCGGACGTTGAACGAGCGGATCAAGGCTACGCTGCAGGAGAGCGTGAAGAACCAGGCGGTTCCGAAGCTCGAAGTTGCGAGCGCTGAGGAGCCCGTACGCGGTTGATGGTGTCGGTGCGGCCGCCATTCCTCCCCCGTGGCGGCCGCCAGGCCTCGCCGGAAGGCCGATGTAAGGGGCCGGGTTCTCCGGCATTCGAACTGGGACGTTGCTCCAGGACGGAGTGAACAAGGAAGTTCGGATCTGGCCCCGTTTTTTTTCGACACATATCGCCGAGGGTTTTGACCGAATCCGCGCAACGCGGTATCGAGGCGACCACCAACTCCTCCCCCTGGTGGTCGCCGATATCGAGGCGGCCACCAGTCCTCCCCCATGGTGGTCGCCGGGCCGGCCGGGAGGCCAGCAACTAGGGGGCCGGGTCCTTCGAGTCCCGGCGTCGAACTAGGATCGGTTCCTCCGCAACGGAGAGAACACGGAAGTTCGGGCTCGGCCCCCTTTTTTTTGCCCGTCCTTTTCGTCGGCTCTGAGCCGAACACCGTCGGCGTATCAGCCTGAACGAAATTCGAGCGCGCGCCCGTGCCGCTCCGGCGAGACGACACCGTCCCGATAGACGATCCTGCCGTTCAGCACGGTCATGCGAATGGCCGAATGGAACAGCGTGCCCTCGAGCGGCGACCAGCCGCAGCGGTAGAGCAGCGTGTCCGGCGTCACCCGGCGGGCCGCGGCGAGGTCGGCGACGACGAGATCGGCGTAGTAGCCCTCACGAATGAACCCTCGGTCCACGATCCCAAAGAGCCGGGCCGGATTGTGGGCCGCCTTCTCGACGATGGTCGGCAGGCTGAAGAGTCCCGCGCGATGCTGCTCGAGCAGCATCGACAGCGAATGCTGTACGAGCGGCAGCCCGGACGGCGCCTCGAAGTAGCCGCGGCCCTTCTCGGCGAGCGTGTGCGGGGCGTGATCGGTGGCAATGACGTCGATGCGGTCCTCGACGACCGCGCGGACCAGCGCATCCCGGTCCCTGGCGGTCTTGATCGCCGGGTTGCACTTGATTCGCGCGCCGAGGCGCCCGTACGCGCCCTGCTCGAACCAAAGGTGATGGACGCACACCTCGGCGGTGATCCGCTTCGCGCCGATCGGCCCCGGCTCGAAAAGCGCGAGCTCCCGCTCGGTGCTGACGTGCAGCACGTGCAGCCGGGCGCCGTGACGCTTCGCGAGCTCGACCGCTCGGGACGACGACGCATAGCATGCGTCGGCCGAGCGGATTGCAGGGTGTGCCGAGATCGGCACGTCGTCGCCGTAGCGCTCGCGGAAACGGCGCTCGGACTCGAGGATCATCGGCGTATCCTCGCAGTGCGCGGCAATCGGCACGCGCGCCTCGGCGAAAATCCGCTCGAGCGTCGTCGAGTCGTCGACGAGCATGTTGCCGGTCGACGCGCCCATGAACACCTTGATGCCGCACACTTCGTCCGCGCTCGCGCGGCGGATCTCGTCGAGGTTCGTGTTCGTCGCGCCGAGATAGAAGCCGTAATTCGCGTAGCTGGTTCGCGCCGCGATCGCGCGCTTCTCGGCGATCGCGTCGAGCGTCACGGCCGGAGGCGCGTTGTTCGGCATGTCCAGAAAGCTCGTCACGCCGCCCGCGATCGCCGCACGGGACTCCGACTCGATCGTTCCCTTGGCCGGGTGACCCGGCTCGCGGAAGTGGACCTGGTCATCGATAAGCCCGGGGAGCACGTAGCGCCCGTCGAGATCGATCACGTTCGCGCCGGCGGGCGCCGTTCCCGGCCCGATCCGTGCGATCCGCTCGCCGTCGATCAAGAGATCGGCTTCCACGATCTCTCCCTCGTTCACGAGGCGTCCGTTCCTGAGCAGCATTGCCATCGTCATTCCTTCGCGAGAAAACGATCCGTCGCGCCGACGAGCTCATGGACGATGCCGGGCTCGTACGCCGAATGCCCTGCGTCCGGCACGATGCGCAAATCCGACTCGGGCCAGCGCTCGTGCAGCTCCCACGCGGACTCGGCCGGGCACACCATGTCGTAGCGGCCCTGCACGATCACGGCGGGGATCTCGCGCAGCGCGTCGACGCCGTCGAGCAACTCGTTCTCCGACCCGAAGAAGCCACCGTTGACGAAATAGTGCGTCTCGAGGCGAGCGATCGCGAGCGCGAACTCGGGGTCGGAGAAGTGCGACTCGCGCTTTTCGTCCGGCAACAGCGAGCTCGTCACGCCCTCCCAGATCGACCAAGCGCGCGCGAACGCGAGCTCGACGCGGGCATCGCCGCTCGTGACGCGCCGATGATACGCGGCGAGAAGGTCGTCGCGCTCGTCTTTGGGTATGCAGCCGGAAAAGCGACGCCAGTGCTCGGGAAATACCGCGTTAGCGCCGCGCCGGTAGAACCAGTCGAGCTCCTTACGCCGGACGAGGAAGATGCCGCGCAGCACGAGCGCCGAGACGGCGTGCGGATGCGCTTCGGCATATGCGAGCGCCAGCGTGCTGCCCCATGATCCGCCGAACACGAGCCAGCGCTCGATCGCGAGCCGCCGCCGCAGTCGCTCGATGTCGCCGACCAGATGCCAGGTCGTGTTCGCCTCGAGCGATGCGATCGGCCGGCTGCGGCCGCATCCGCGCTGGTCGAACGTGACGATTCGATAGCCGCGAGGATCGAAGAAGCGGCGCGCGTTTCGGTCTCCGCCTCCGCCCGGCCCGCCGTGCAGGAACAGCGCCGGCTTACCGCGCGGGTTGCCGCACTGCTCGTAGTAGACGCGATGTCCGTCGCCGACGTCGAGATAGCCCGATTGGTAGGGCTCGATGGGCGGATACAGCTTCCTCGAGCTCGGCTTCGCCCGCTTGTCCAAGTCGATTGCCACCTTCGAAATGAAGCCCTTCGCGGCGGGCGCGAAGACGACGACCGCATTCGAAGAATGCCACCTGCCGGCGGCGCCGCGCCAGCCGCGCGGAACTTTTCCGGCGTTTTCGCGTCAGGTTGAAACCAGTTGGGGGGCTATGCAGAATTGGGCGCCGCCGTTTCACCGGTCAGCTGCCGTCCGTGCAGCCCACAATACGGCTCGCGCCGCTTTCCAGACGGCGGCCGTCCACAACCAAGACCGAGACACATTGATGACCGCGATGATCGACTGTCAGGGACTCACCAAACAGTACGGCACATTGCTGGCCGTCGACGATCTGACCTTCAGGGTCGAGCCGGGCGAGGTGCTCGGCTTTCTCGGGCCGAACGGCGCGGGCAAAACGACGACGATGCGGATCATCGCCGGCTTCCTCGCGCCGACGGCCGGCAAGGTGAAGGTCTGCGGCTACGACGTCGAGGCCCAGCCGATTGAGGCGAAACGCTGCATCGGCTATCTGCCGGAGGGCGCGCCGAGCTATCCGGAGATGACGCCGCGCGAGTTCCTGGAGTTCATCGCGGACGCGCGCGGCGTGCCTGCCGCGACGCGCCGGCAGCGCCTCGAAGAGGTTTATGGGATGCTCCACCTCGAGCGCGTGCTCGACCAGACCATCGAGACGCTGTCGAAGGGCTACCGGCGCCGGGTCGGGCTCGCACAGGCGATCCTGCACGATCCGGACGTGCTGCTGCTCGACGAGCCGACGGACGGCCTCGATCCGAATCAGAAGCACGAGGTCCGGCAGCTGATCGGCGGGATGGCGAAGAGCAAGATCATCGTGATCTCGACGCACCTGCTCGAGGAGGTCGACGCCGTTTGCACGCGCGCCGTCGTCATCGCGCGAGGCAAAATCCTCGCGGACGATACGCCCGCCGGCCTCGAGGCGCGCTCGCGCTTCCACAACGCGGTGTCGCTGAAGCTCGCCGACCCGGCGGATCTCAAGACGGCGAAGGCCGAGATCGAAGCGTTGCCCGAGGTGGCCTCGACGGAGCTCGACGAGCGCAACGGCCGCCTCACGGCGTTTCCCGCGCCGAACCGCCTGCCGCTGACGCCGATCAGCAGGCTCGCCGAGCAGCGGGGCTGGGCGCTCGACGAGCTGCATCTCGAAACCGGCCGACTCGACGAAGTGTTCCGCACGATCACCGGAGGAGCGAGCGCATGAACGGAATGGTCGCGGTCTTCAAGAGGGAGCTCGCGAGCTACTTCACCACCCCCGTCGCTTACGTCTTCATCGTCATCTTTTTGATCGTCGCGAACGCATTCACGTTCTATCTCGGCAACTTCTACGAACGCGGGCAGGCGGATCTCGCGTCGTTCTTCACGTTCCACCCCTGGCTGTTTCTGTTCCTCGTGCCGGCGCTCAGCATGCGGCTGTGGGCGGAGGAAAGAAAGTCCGGCAGCATCGAGCTCCTGATGACGCTGCCGATCAAGCCGTGGCAATCCGTGCTAGGCAAGTACCTGGCCGCGTGGGCCTTCACGGCGCTCGCGATCGCGCTTACGTTCCCGATCTGGATGACCGTAAACTACCTCGGCGCCCCTGACAACGGCGTGATCTTCGCCGCGTATCTCGGCAGCATCCTGATGGCCGGTGGCTTTCTCGCGGTCGGCTCGTGCATCTCGGCGATCACGAAGAATCAGGTGATCGCGTTCATCATCTCGGTCGTCGTGTCGCTCGCGCTCCTGCTCGCGGGCCTTCCGCTCGTGCTCGACGTCTTCGCCGCATGGGCGCCGCAGGCCATCGTCGACACGATCGCGAGCCTCAGCTTTCTCACGCATTTCGACAGCATCAGCAAAGGCGTGATCGACGTTCGCGACATCGTGTATTTCGGGCTGCTGATCGGGTTTGCCCTCTACGCCAATACGATCATTCTCGAACTGAAGAAGGCCGACTGACATGAGCTCAGCAGGACGCCGCCGAATCGGCTATTCGACGCTCGCGCTGCTCGCGCTGGTCTTCATTGCCGCCATCATGGCGAGCAACACGCTGCTGCGCGGCTGGCGCATCGACCTGACGGAGAATCAGCTCTACACGCTGTCGCCGGGCACACGCTCGCTGCTCGGCAAGCTCGAGGAGCCGATCAACCTTTATCTCTTCTTCAGTAACCGCGACACGGCCGACCTACAGTTCCTGCGCACGTATGCGGTGCGCGTACAGGAGATGCTCGAGGAGCTCGCGTTGCACTCGGACGGGATGCTGCGCGTCGAGGTCATCGATCCGCAGCCGTTCTCGGAGGAGGAGGATCGTGCGACGCAGTTCGGCCTGCAGTCGGTGAGCCTCGGGAATCTGGGCGAGAACATCTTCTTCGGGCTCGCCGGCACGAACGGCGTCGGCGACGAGGCGGCGATCCCGTTCCTCGACCCGGAGAAGGAGCCGTTCCTCGAGTACGACATCGCGAGGATGATCTACAGCCTCGCGAATCCGGAGAAGCCCGTCGTAGGGCTCCTGAGCGGCGTCGCGATGAGCGGCGGCTTCGACCCGCAGGCGCAGAGACCGACGTCGCCGTGGGTCATCACGCAGCAGGTCCGCCAGCTCTTCGAGGTGCGCACGCTCCCGACGAGCGTCGAGCGGATCGACGACGACATCGACGTGCTGTGGCTGGTCCATCCGACCAACCTCGACGACAAGACGCTCTACGCGATCGATCAGTTCGTGCTGCGCGGCGGCCGCGCGCTGATCTTCGTCGATCCGCTCGCCGAGGTCGCGACGGCGGCGGCCGGGCCGAGCGGCTTCGGCATGCCGAGCGGCTCGAACCTCGAGCGGCTGTTCGACGCATGGGGCGTCGAGTTCTCGTCCGACATGGTCGTCGCCGACGACATCAATGCGCTCAGCGTCACGATGGGGTTCGGGCGGTCGGTCCGGCACCTCGGGCTGGTCGGGGTCCGGGGGGACGGGCTAGACCAGGAGGACGTGATCACCGCGGGGCTCGAGACGATCAACATCGGCACGGCCGGCCACTTCGAGTCGGCCGACGAGGACGGCCCGCAGCTCGTGCCGCTGATCACGTCGAGCGAGCGGGCGGCGCTCGTGCCGGCCATCCGCTTCCAGTTCCTGTCCGATCCGGGCGAGCTGCTGAACGATTTCATGCCGAGCGGCGAACGCTACGTGCTCGCCGCGCGGCTCAGCGGCCGGCTCGAGACGGCGTTTCCGGACGGGCCGCCGGACGACGCGGCCGACGCTGACGGCGACGAAGCCGACGACGAGGCCAGCGACGACGCCGCGGAGCAGACGGCCGACGCGGACGCCGACGACGCGGCGGCCGAAGACTCGGACGCCGAAGACGCGGCCGCGCACGACGCCAACGCGGAGCATCTGACCTCGACGGAGAACGCGAACGTCGTGCTCGTCGCCGATGTGGACGTGCTGAGCGATCGGCTGTGGGTGCGGTCGCAGAGCTTCCTCGGCCAGCAGCTCCTGACCGCGTTCGCGAGCAACGGCGACTTCGTCGTGAACGCGCTCGACAACCTGTCGGGCAGCTCGGACCTGATCGGGCTCAGGAGCCGCGCGACGTTCTCGCGTCCGTTCACGCGGGTCGAAGCGCTGCGCCGCGAGGCCGACGCGCAATTCCGCGCAACCGAGCAGCGGCTGCAAAACGAGCTCGCGGAGACGGAGCGGCGACTCGGCGAGCTTCAGCAGCAGCGTCAGGATTCGACGTCGCTGCTGCTGACACCCGAGCAGCAACAGGAGATCGAGCGCTTCGAGCAGGAGCAGCTGCGGATCCGCCAGGAGCTCAGGGCCGTCCGCCGTAATCTCGACCGCAGCATCGAGCAGCTCGGCACGACGCTGAAGGTCCTGAACATCGGCGTCCTGCCGGTGGCGCTGACGGGCCTGATGCTGCTGATCATAATCATCCGACGACGTCAGAAGGGGCAACGATGACGAGCCGAACGTTGATCGTCCTCGCGGCGGCGCTGGTCGTGCTGGCGCTCGCCGCGGTATGGGGGCAGCGCGGCGACGCGCCGCCGTCCGACGTGGATGCGCCGTTTCTTCCCGGGCTCGAGGCCGCGCTCGGCGATATCGACCGCGTGCGCGTCGTCGGCGCCGGCAACGAGACGCTCGCGACGCTCGAGCGCCGGACGGACAACTGGGTCGTCGCCGAGAAGCAGGGGTATCCGGCGGACATCGCGAAGATCCGCGGTGCGCTGCGTGCGCTCGCGGAAGCGCGGATCATCGAGCAGAAGACGGCAAACCCCGAGTACTACGACCGGCTCGGCGTCGAGTCGGTCGAGTCGGAGGACGCGAGCGGCGTCCAGCTGATCGCGTATGCGGGCGAAGACCCGCGAGCGTCCGTCATCATCGGCGATTCCGACGCGGCGAACTCGCAGTACGTGCGCGCGAGCGACGCCGAGACGAGCTACCTCGTCGATCGGAAAATCGACGTGCCGCGCGACGCCGTCGGCTGGATCGATGGGACGATCATGGACGTTTCGAGCTCGCGAGTCGCGTCCGTCACGATCGAGCACCCGGACGGCGAGACGGTGCGGATCACGAAGAACGACCAGGACGACACGAACTTCACGGTCGAGAACGTGCCCGAAGGCCGCGAGCTCTCGTATCCCGGCGTCGCGAACGTGCTCGCGAACACGCTCCGGGGCCTGCGGCTCGACGACGTCGCGGCAGCCGAGGCCGAGCTGCCGGACGAGACGACGCGGACGACCTTCCGCACGTTCGACGGGCTCGTCGTCACGGCGACGTCGTATACGCGCGACGACGAGCAGTGGGTGCGCTTCGAAGCGAGCGTCGACGAGGCGGCGAACGCTGGTGACGAAGGGACGGCGGACGACGCCGGAGCCTCGGGCGGGGAGTCGTCGGGCGAGGCCGCCGCGGACGCGTCGGACGACGCCGGCACGGCCGCCGCAGACGCCGCCGGCACGGACGCCGCCGATGCAGCCGACGCGGACTCCGCGGACGAGGACGATGCCGGCGTCGACGTTCACGACGAGGCCGAGCGCATCAACGCGCGGGTCTCGGGCTGGGAGTATCGGATCCCGTCCTACCTGTACGGTCAGCTGACCCGCCGCATGGAGGATCTGCTCCGCGACGTCGAAGACGACGACGCCGAGTAGCCGCGGGCGGCATACGGTGTCAGGCACCTTTCCAAAGGTGTCTGACACCTCTTCTGACACCCTCCCCTAGGGCTGTCGCGCGAGATGAGCTAAGCTCGCGCCTGCATGAGCGCCCGCCCCCACACGTCGAGCCGTCCGCTCGCGGCCGGCTACATCGAAAGGATACTCAAGGCTCGCGTCTACGACGTCGCGATCGAGTCGCCGCTCGACCACGCGCCGCGCCTGTCGCGCCGCCTCGATAACGACGTGTGGCTCAAGCGCGAAGACCTGCAGCCGGTCTTCTCGTTCAAGTGCCGCGGCGCGTTCAACAAGATGGCGCAGCTGCCGCGGGACGCGCTCGCGAAGGGCGTGATCTGCAGCTCCGCCGGCAACCACGCGCAGGGCGTCGCACTCGCGGCGCGCCGCAGCGGGGTCCGCGCCTTGATCGTGATGCCGCGGAGCACGCCGTCGATCAAGGTCGACGCGGTCCGCTCGTTCGGCGGCGAGATCGTGCTGCACGGGGATACGTACGACGAGGCCTACGAGCGCGCGATGCAGCTCGCTGCCGAGCAGGAGCTGACGTTCGTGCACGCGTTCGCGGACCCGGACGTGATCGCGGGCCAGGGCACGATCGGCGTCGAGCTGACGCGCCAGTGGCAGGCACCGCCGGCCGCGATCTTCGTGCCGATCGGCGGCGGCGGCCTCGTCGCCGGCATCGGCTCGTACATCAAGCAGCTCTACCCCGACGTCGCCGTGATCGGCGTCGAGCCCGTCGAGGCGGCGAGCATGCACGACTCGTTGCGCCAGGGCCGGCCGGTCACGCTCGAGCACGTCGGGATCTTCGCGGACGGCGTCGCCGTGCGCCGCGTCAGCGATCACACGTTCGCGGTGGCACGGGAGGTCGTCGACGAGATCGTGCTCGTCGAGACGGACGAGATCTGCGCGGCCATCAAGGACATCTTCGAGGACTGCCGCGTGATCATGGAGCCGGCGGGCGCACTCGCCGTGGCAGGGCTCAAACGCTACGTCGAGCGCGGCCTCCGCGGGCAGCAGCTCGTCGCGATCGCGAGCGGCGCGAACATCAACTTCGACCGGCTTCGGCACGTCGCCGAGCGCGCCGAGCTCGGCGAGCACCGCGAGGCGCTGATCGCCGTCGAGATCCCGGAGCGCAAGGGCGAGTTCCTGCGTTTCTGCGAGGCCCTCGGCTCGCGCAGCATCACGGAGTTCAACTACCGCTACGCACCGTCGGAGCAGGCGCGGATCTTCGTCGGCGTCGCACTGCAGGGCGAGCGCAGCGAGGCCCAGGCGCTGATCGAGCAGCTCGCGGCGCAGGGCTACCCCGTGCTCGACCTGTCGGACAACGAGCTCGCGAAGCTGCACGTGCGGCACATGATCGGCGGGCACGTGCCGACGATCACCGACGAGCTGATCTACCGTTTCGAGTTCCCGGAGCGCCCGGGCGCGCTGCTCAAGTTCCTGAAGGCGATCGGCGACCGCTGGAACATCAGCATGTTCCATTACCGCAATCACGGCTCCGACTACGGCCGGGTGCTCGCCGGCGTGCAGGTCCCGGAAGCCGAGCGCTCGGATTTCAAGGCGCACCTCGCGACGCTCGGCTATGCGTACGTCGAGGAGACGCACAATCCGGCCTATCGACTGTTCCTCGGCGCGAACGGCGCAAGCTGAACGACCGCCTCCGGCCCGTTCAGGAAAGGAACGGCTCGCCGCAGGAGTAAGGGTGCTGCGTGATATGCGCGCCTTGGGGAGCGTGCGAGCCAGGACGGCGAGCCCGCAGCCCACATGGAAGTGCTTGTGGCGGTCCCCAAGGCGCGCATATCACGCAGCACCCGCCACCACCAACGCCAAAACATCCATGAACGGAGCACCGGCGTCGAAGCGATTGGGCGTCAGAGCGATTCGATGTGCCGGATCTTGCTCGGCTGCGTCAGCCGATAGAAGCGATGCAGCTCATCGCGCAGCGCGGCGTCGAGCGAACCGTCCTCGAGGCCCGGCGCGAGCTTCAGGCAGTACTTTCCGGCGTAGCGGTTCGCCAACCGGTAGCGCTCGAACTCGTCGGCCGAGAGCCTCCGGTCGAAGCGCGGCAGGTCGAACAGCCACTGGTGCAGCCCGGCCGGCGTGCGCTCGCCCTGGCGGCCGAGCAGCACGGCCGTCGCGATGAACTTGTCGACCTCCGCCTGCAGCTCCATCTCGAGCAGCCGCACCGGCTTCTCGAGCGCGGCATTCCACGCGTAGTACGCGAAATGGCTGACGCCCTCGAGCACCGTCCAGAAGTCCGCGAGGTTGCTCTCGTCTAGCCGATGAAGCGGGTTCCGCGCCGACAGGCGCTCGACGACGGCCGCCTCGAGATAGAGCGAGACCTCGGCCTGCCCATCCCGTTCCGCGATCAGCAGCTTCTCCTCGATGCTGCGCCCGTCCGCGTCGAGCAGCGCCGCGATCCGGGGGTCGGTGATCACGAAGTCCTCGATGTCGTAGGGGACATCGAGCCGGTAGATGTCCGCGAGGAGCGCTTGGAAGTTGCCGAGCACGACGAGTCGTTGTCCGCTTGTCCGTCCTGACGCGAAGTCGCCGGCGGCGGCGCCCGACGTCAGTGCTGTCTCATGCCGTCGAGCGTCTGATTCGGCTCGATGCCGAGCCGGCGAAGCGTCCGCTCGGCGCGCTTGCTGCCCGTCTTGAGCCACACGTCGTAGAGGCGCAGGATGTCGATGTCGTCGTTGCCCCGCGCCTCGTCCCGCACCTCGGTCAGCACGTCGACGAAGTCCTGGAACTTCGATGCGAGCTCGGCAAAGACGGCCGTGAAGATCTGGCCCCGCACGCTGCCGCGAACGAGCTCCGACAGCGAGCCGTATGCCGATCCACCCATCCGCACGTAGTAATCGACATCGACCTGACGGCGCGCGAGGCTCTCGCCGAAGAAGCCGGCGACGAACAGCGAGATGTCTCCGATTCGCTGCAGCGCGAATTTGCGCTCTTCCGGCGTGCGCGCCTCCATCGCCTCGGCGAGGATCAGCGCGAGCGGCTTCAACGTGCGGCCTTCTTCGGAGCCTTCGTACAACACTTCGGAGCGCGCGAAGAGCGTCAGCAGGTTCACGACGTAGTACGCGGTGTGGTCGTCGGCCGAAAGGCCCTGCCGGCTCATCGCGCTCGACACGGAGTTGCGGAAGAACTCCTCGAGGCTCACGACCGGCTTCACCTTCGTATCGCGCGTCGTTTCCATCTCATCCCTCGCCCGCTTCGACGATCGGGCGCCCGGTATGTTCCCGTGGAGCGGCGGCCGCGCTCGTCTCCGAGTATAGAGAGGCACGCCGAACTGCCCGCATGAAGCGCTTCACGTTTCCCGGCGCCGCGCGCTTTGGCAGCGAGATCCGATGCCTGCTACTCATGCAGGGAAGCTTCGTTCTCACGGCCGTTGTATCCTTACGTCACACTACTACAGCATATTAGAATGAATTTCGACCCGCGACGTTCCGCACCGGAAGGCGTAAAGACGGGGGGCTCGAGGACGAACAGTTCGGTCGCGCCGCCTTGACACTCGAAATCGCGCTCGTTCTGGGCATCGTCGCCGCAGCCCTCGGGCTGCTGATCGGCTCGAAGATCCGGATGGACGTCATCGCGCTGCTCGTGGTCAGCAGCCTCGTCGTCACCGGCCTCATCACCCCGCCCGAAGCCGTAGCGGGTTTCTCGAACGGCGCCGTCATCGCCACCTGGGCGATGTTCATCCTGAGCAACGGGATGACGCGCGCCGGCATCTCGAACATGATCGGCTACACGGTGCTGCGCCTCGCCGGAAGGCAGGAGGTGCGCATGATCGTGCTGATCATGCTGACCGCCGGAACGCTGTCGTTCTTCATGAACAACATCGGCGTCGCGGCGCTGATGCTGCCCGTCGTCGTCGACGTCGCGAGGCGCACGCGCATCCCGGCGTCGCGGCTCCTGATTCCGCTGACGTACGGCACCCTTCTCGGCGGCCTCACGACGCTAGTCGGCACGCCTGCGAACCTGCTGGTCCACGAGGCGCTCGTCAGCGCCGGCTACCAGGGCTTCGGCGTTTTCGATTTCGTGCCGCTCGGCGGCTCGCTGGTCGTCGCGGGCGTGCTCTTCGTCGCGCTCGTCGGCCGCCACCTGCTGCCGCGCCGCAAGCTCGAGGACGAGACGCAGCGGCGCAGCCAGCGGAATCTGCGCCAGCAGTACGGCCTGCAGGCGCGCAACTTCGAGATGCGGGTCGCGCACGATTCGATCCTCGTCGGCAAGAGCCTCGCGGAGAGCCGCATCGGCTCGGCCGCGGGTCTGATCGTGCTCGCGCTCGAGCGCCGCGGCCGCACGGAGCTGATGCCTTCGCGGCAGACGGTGCTGCAGGGCGGCGACAAGCTTTACGTGCAGGGCCGCCTCGACCGCTTCCGCGAGTTCCAGCGCTGGAGCGAGCTCGTGATCGAGCGCGAGGCTCCGGTGCTGCAGGGCCTGATGGCGGGACAGGTCGCGTTCGTCGAGGCAACGATTCAGGAGGGCTCCGCGCTCGTCGGCTCGCTGCTCTCCCACTCGGACTTTCGCAAGCGCTACGGTGCGAACGTGCTCGCGATCCGGCGCGGCGACCTCGTGCGCCGCGTGAACCTGACGCAGGTGCCGCTCAGGGCTGGCGACGTGCTCCTGCTCCAGGCGAGCACGGAGACGGCGCCGGAGCTCGAGCGCTCCGCGGATTTCGCCTCGACCCGGCGAGTCGGCGAGCCGGAGCTGCGCGGCGTCTACCGGCTGCAGGAACGGATCTTCGTCGTGCGCGTGCCGCGCGATTCGTCGCTCGCCGGCAGCACGCTCGCCCGCAGCCGCTTCGCGGACGCGTTCGACTTCCGTCTGCTCGCGCTCTTCCGCGAAGGCGAGCTCACGATCATGCCCGAGGCCGATCTGCCGCTCAAAGGCGGCGACCTGCTGCTGATCCAGGGCCGCGAAGAAGACCTCGACGTGCTGCGCGGACTACAGGAGCTCGAGATCGAGCGCGACAGCCAGCCTGCCTACAACGTGCTCGAGTCCGACCGGCTCGGCGTCGTCGAGGCGACGCTCGATCCCCGCTCGCGGTTCGTCGGCCAGCGCGTCGCGGATCTCGCGTTCCGCGACAAGTACGGCCTCGAGCTGGCCGCGATCTGGCGCAAGGGCGAAGCGATCCGCTCCGACCTCGAGGAGCAGACGATCGAGCTCGGCGACGCGTTGCTGCTGATCGGGCCTCGCGAGAAGCTGCAGCTGCTCGAGCGGGACCCGGACTTCCTGCTGCTGACCGCGCTCGGGCAGCGGCCGGTCGACACGAGCAAGGCGCCGATCGCCGGCGCGATCATGCTCGGCGTCGTCCTCGCGGCCCTCCTCGGCTGGCTGCCGATCTACATGGCCGCGCTGATCGGCGCGACGCTGATCGTGCTGACGGGCTGCCTCACGATGGAGGAGGCGTACCGCGCGATCGACTGGCGTGCGATCTTCCTGATCGCCGGCATGCTGCCGCTCGGCACGGCGATGGAGGAGACGGGCGCCGCCCGCTTCCTCGCCGAGCAGACGATGGCCCTGCTCGGCTCGCTCGGGCCGTGGTGGGTGATCGGCGGCCTGTACCTCGTGACGGCCGTCGCGAACATGCTGATCCCCGGGGCCGCGCTCGTCGTGCTGATGTCGCCGATCGTGCTGACCGCGAGCAGCGAGCTCGGGTTCGCGCCGGAGACGGCGATGATGGCCATCGCGATGGCGGCGTCGGCGAGCTTCTCGAGCCCGATCTCGCATCCGGCGCACGTCCTCGTGATGGGTCCCGGCGGCTACAAGTTCACGGACTACCTGAAGGTCGGGCTACCGTTGACGATCGTCTGCTTCGTGACGGCGATGCTGCTGCTGCCCGTCTTCTGGCCGCTCGAGCCGACCTCCTGACGCCGATCCTGCGGCGTGCCCTCGGCCGACGCCAGCGACGTCCTCCACGCGTCGATCATCCGCCCGCAATGCGCGCGTATCCGCGTATCCCAATGGTGCCGGCGGAGCGGCGCCGCGCCTTTGAGCTCGTAGCTCGTCGTCAGGTGCAGCGCCGAGCCGGCTTCGGTCGGCTCGAGCCGCCAGCGCAGCTTGAGCTCGACGCGGCACGGCGAGTCGTCGAGCGTCTCGTGCAGCGTGATCGAGACCGGGCGGATGCACTCGACGACGCGCCCGGTGCGCAGCACGCTGCCGCGCTGCTGCACGTAGCGCATGCCCGCCGGCGGCCGGTCCGGCGGGCCGAGCACGGTTTCCGGATTCCATCGACCTCGCGCGACGACGGCGACGAGCGCCGCAAAGGCTTCGGCAATCGGGCGTTCGGAACGGGCCTCGTGTTGCTGGCGCGGCATTGACTCCTCCATGAGCCGCCGGGCCGACGGACGGAATGGCTGCGCCCGCGGGCCGCGGACGACGAGCATGGCCCGGTGTACGCCTACTTCACTCGGCGGCCGCCGACGCGGCAACGCGCCAAACTCGCGCGAACGAGCGGAAATGGATCAGGGGAGCAGAACGCTGGAGCCGGTCGTCCGCCGCCCCTCGAGGTCGCGATGCGCGTCCGCTACGCGGTCGAGCGGATAGGTCTGCCCGATCTCCACTCGCACGTCGCCGCGCTCGATCCGTGCAAAGAGCTGCCGGCAACCCTCCTCGAGCTCCGCCCGCTCGCGAATGAAGTCGAACAGCGACGGCCGCGTGACGTACAACGAGCCGCGCTTCGTGAGCTCGAGCGGCGAAAACGGCTCGACCGGTCCCGACGAGTTGCCGAACGTGACCATCACGCCGTGCGGACGCAGGCAGTCGAGCGACTGGAAGAACGTCGCGCGGCCGATCGAATCGTAGACGACCGGCACGCCTTTGCCGTCGGTCAGGGCCCTGACCCGCGCGACGATGTCGTCGTCCGCGAGGAGCACGACGTCGCAGCCGTGCGCTTCCGCGACC
This sequence comes from Gammaproteobacteria bacterium, assembly GCA_036381515.1. Lineage (GTDB taxonomy): Bacteria > Pseudomonadota > Gammaproteobacteria > Steroidobacterales > Rariloculaceae > ZC4RG20. The sequence continues at coordinate 45,467 of DASVCR010000073.1, forward strand.
GCCCGCTTCGACTCGCTGCCGACGACGCCGATCACGCGGGCGCCGAGGCTCTTCGCCCACTGCGCGACGAGCAGGCCGACGCCGCCCGCGGCCGCGTACAGCAGGATCGGATCTCCGGGCGCGACGCGGTAGCTCCGATGCAGCAGGTACCACGCCGTGAGCCCCTTCAGCATCACGGCGGCGGCGGTCCTGTCGTCGATCGCGTCCGGCAGCGGCACGAGCCACTTCGCGGCGATGACCCGCTCCTCGGCATACGCGTCGAGCGGCGGCGGGCTCGCGTACGCGACCCGCTGTCCCGGCGCGAGCCCCGTGACGCCCGCGCCGACCGCGGTGATCACGCCCGCCGCCTCGCCGCCGAGACCGCTCGGCAGCGGCAGCGGGTAGAGCCCCTTGCGGTAATACGTGTCGATCATGTTCAGACCGATCGCGGTATGGCGCACGCGGACCTCGCCCGCGGCCGGCTCCGCGACGTCGACTTCGCGAAGCTCGAGGACCTCAGGTCCGCCGAACGCGTCGATACGTACGGCTCTTGGCATGCGTTCCCTTTCGGCAATCGTCCCTTCGGCTGCCGCGGCCGGTGCGTCGCGCGGCAAGGCTCGTTCGACGAGCGTACACCGTCGCGCTCGGCGATTTCGAGCGCGTGGCCGTCGTGGTTTGCGAGGGCGCTCGCACGCGGCGGCGTGCCAGCGCGCGGGCGCTCGCGCTCAATGCGGGTAGAATCGACGAGCGCGATCCACCGGCACGGAGCAATGAGCGAGCATCTATTGATCGTCGGCGGCGGCCAGGCGGCCGTGCAGGCCGTGCACACACTGCGACAAAACGGTTACACGGGGCGCATCTCGCTCGTCTGCGGCGAGCGCTATGCGCCGTATCAGCGCCCGCCGCTGTCGAAGAAGTACCTTGCGGGGGAAATGCCGCGCGAACGCCTCGCGCTGAGGCCGGAAGCGTGGTACCGCGAGCGCGCCGTCGACGTCGTGATCGGCGCGCTCGCCGTCGAGCTCGACGCGGCGGCGTGCCGCGTGCGCCTCGACGACGGGCGCGTCTTGCCTTACGACGCGCTGCTGCTCGCGACCGGCAGCCGCCCGCGCAAGCTCCGCGTGCCCGGCGCCGAGCTTCCGGGCATCCATTACCTGCGCACGATCGACGACGTCGACGCGATCGCGCCGAAGCTCGTCCCGTCGTGCCGGCTCGTGCTCGTCGGCGCCGGATACATCGGCCTCGAGGTCGCGGCGGTCGCGGCGAGCCGCGGCGTCGACGTGACCGTGCTCGAGGCCCGCGACCGCGTGATGAGCCGCGTCGTCGGCCCGGACGTGTCGCGCTTCTACGATCGCTACCACACGAACGCCGGCGTCAGGATCCGCTACGGCGCGACGGTCTCCGCGTTCTCGGGCCGCACGGCCGTCGAAGCGGTCGAGACGGCCGACGGCGAGCGTTTCCCGTGCGATCTCGCGATCGTCGGCATCGGCGTCGAGCCGAACGTCGAGCTCGCGGCATCGGCCGGGCTGCCGTGCCACAACGGCATCGTCGTCGACGAGCGGGCGAGAACGCCGGACCCGCGGATCGCGGCCGCCGGCGATTGCACGAACCATCCGCACCCGCTCGCGACGAGCCGCGTGCGGCTCGAGTCCGTGCAGAACGCGATCGAGCAGGCGAAGGCCGCGGCCGCGAACTTCGCCGGCGAGCCGCACGCGTACACCGAGGTGCCGTGGTTCTGGTCGGATCAGTACGACCTGAAGCTCCAGATCGCGGGCCTGGCACAGGAGCACGACGCGCGCGCGCTGCGCGGCGATCCCGCCGACAAGAGCTTCGCGGTGTACTACCTGCGGGAAGGCCGACTCGTCGCGGTCGAAGCCGTCAACGCGCCGCGTGACTTTCTGTTTGCGAAGAAGGCGATCGCGGCAGGGCTCGAGGTCAGTGCGGATCGCCTCGCCGACGCCGCCGTCGACCTGAACGCGCTGCTGCCCGGCTGAGCCGATCGGACCCGGTTCGGGTCATCGGCCGGTCGCGTTGCCCGCCAGGGTTGCGCCGCCGGCGGTGCTGTCGTCCTCCGCGGGGGCATTTTCGTTCGCGAGGCCGTCGCCGGCCGGTGCGTCGCCGCCGCCGGCGCTGCCTTGGTCCGCGCCGGCGTCGCCCGCCTGCGGGGCCTCGTCGAGCGCGAGGTAGAGCTCCGCCGACGCCCGTTCGAGTCCCGCCCCGCGCGCGAAGCGCTCCACCTCGTAGCGCTCGAGCGCGCGCCCGACCCGGTCCGCGAAGCTGCCGCTCGCGCCGACGACGCGCGCGGTCCCCGCGATTTCCGGGCCCTCGATCGGCAAGTACGTGCGCCGGCCTTGCCATTCGCGCCCGAGAAGCTGCACGGCAACGAACGTATCTCGCGCGATCGTCGAGACGTTCGTCTCCGCGACGACGAAGAACGTGCCCTCCGTGGGAATGGAGACGAGCCAATGGTCGTTCGCGAGCACGCCGGTCGTCAGCAGGTCCGTGCGCTTCGACGGCGCGGTGATCCGGGTCGCGATCGCGTGCGGCGCGTCCGATTCGCCGCGCAGGACCAGCGTCGCGAGCGACGTCGAGCGGATCGCGGACTCCCACAGCGGCTCGACCTCGAAAGGCCTGCGCTCGATCGGCAGGACGCCGGAATGGGTCAGCACGAGCGCATCGTCCGGCAGCACGTAGCGCAGCGTGCGGTCGAAGCCGACGAGACTCGGATTTCCGGACGCGGTAAGCGGATTGAACAGGAGGAGCGCGCCGCCGACGACCGCCCCGACGATGCACCCGGCGATCGTCATCCAAACGTATTTCATCGTACGACTCGCATCACCCGGCTACGAACGTCACGGTGTTGAGCTCGATCGTCCCCTTGAGCTCCCCGGAGTCGCCGACGCCGGTCACGGTCCACGTCTCGCCGTACCGGCCTTCGAGCCCGTCGAACTCGCCGCTGCCGCCGACGACCCGGCCGCCGCCGTCCTCGACGACGTCGACCGTCGCGCTGCCGCTCCACGTGCCGCCGGGCCGGCGGCCGGCGGCGGCAAGCGCGGCGTCGATCGCCCCGGCGGGCTCTCCATCAGCCTCGAGCAGCAGCGCGCCGCGGCTCGGGATCACGAGCAGCCACGCGGACGAGGACTGTCCGCCGGGCTGCGACCAGTGCCGCGCGGCGACGCCGATCACGTTGCCGTCCCGGTCGCGCACCTTGAACTGTTCGACGAGCAGCGGGGCGTCGCCGAGCGCGTCAGGCAGAGTCGCACCGGCCGGGAACGCGCCGCCGCGCACTCCGACGGCCTCGCCGCCGTGAGCCGAGATCCGGTCCGCCGGCAGGCGGATCACGAACGCTTCGGCCCGGCCGCCGTTCGCGACGACGCTCGTGTGCGAGGGCAGCCGAGGCGGGTTCACCCAGGGCACGTACTTCGCCGCGGCCAGGACCCCGGCGAGCCCCAGCAGCACGCCGACGATGAATGCCGTTCTCACTGTCGTCCTCGAGCGTGAAAGCCGAAAGTATCTGCGGCACCCGGCAGGGGGGCGGTTAAACGACTCACAGTTTTCCGCCGCCGAGCCGGCGTCCGCCGGCCGGCGCTGCGGCCGCGCCGATGCCGCCGGCTCAGACCACGGAGAAGTACCGGGCGAGGTACTCCGCGAACGGCAGCGTGTCGCTCTTCTCGAGCGCGGCCTGCTCGTCGAGCGAGGACGCCGCGAGCGCGTCGAGCTCGGCCTCGCGCGCGGCATCGACCGGCAGCGCGAGGAAGTACTCGTGGTGCCTGTCGGCGATGCCGCGCACGTGCTCGAAGAACGATTCTCCGCTCGTGCGCAGCGCGTCGAGCAGCCGGCCGGACGGCGTCGCCGCCGGGTCGTCGACGGCCTCGCGCTGCGCTTCGACCGCCGCGACGTAGCCCTCGCCGTCCTCGTCGAGCCGCTCGGCGACCTCGTGCAGACCGTCGAGCACCTCGCGCGCCCACACCGCGAGCTCGACCCGGCCGCCGTTCCGCGGCAGCTCGAGCCCGGGACGCCGGCCTTCGCGCGCCGCGGCGAGATCACGCGCGTCGATCTCGCGCTGCTCGTCGGCACCGATCGGCGGGCTGTCGGCGAGCAGGCAGTACACGAGCAGCGTCTCGAGGAAGCGCAGCTGATTCTGGTTGACGCCGACCGGATCGGACGGATTCAGGTCGAGCGTGCGGATCTCGACGTATTCGACGCCGCGGCGGCGCAGCGCGACCGTCGGCCGGTCCGAGGTATTGCCCTTCGCGGGCTTCGGTCGGATCGAGGAGTAGTACTCGTTCTCGATCTGCAGGATGTTCGCGTTCAGCTGACGGTAGTGCCCGTCGACCTCGACGCCGATCCGCGCATAGCTCGGCTCGACGGTCGACACAGCGTGCGCGAGCCCGGACACGTACTCGTCGAGCGAGTTCAGCGAAATGCAGAGCCGCGCCTGCGTCGAATTGCGATAGCCGATGTCGCTCATCCTGAGCGACGTCGCGTACGGCGCGTGCCACGTCGCCGCGTCGAGCTCCGACAACAACGGATGCCCGTCCGGACGAAAGGACTTGCAGAAGGCCGGCGACGCGCCGAACAGATAGATCACGAGCCACGACAGGCGCCGGTAGTTGCGCGCGAGGGCCATCATCCGATCCGACTTCAGCCGCTCGAGCGGCATGTCGCTCGGCGCGCGCTCGCGCAGCGCTTCCCAGAAGACGGGCGGCGGCGAGTAATTGAAATGCACACCGGCGATCGCCTGCATCGCGCGCCCGTATCGATAGCCGAGACCGCGCCGGTACACGGTCTTCATCATGCCGAGATTCGACGACCCGTAGCGGGCGATCGGAATCTCCTCGTTCGCGTTGATGACGCACGGCATGCTGCACGGCCACAGCCGCTCGCCGTCGAGCCGGCGGTGCACGAACGCGTGCAGGTCCGTCAGGAACCCGAGCGTCTGCCAGTTCGCCGGCTGAGGCGGCGTCACGAACTCGAGAAGCGCCTCGGAGTAGTCGGTCGTCAGGTACGGATGGGTCAGCGCGGAGCCGAGCGCGGCCGGGTGCGGACGGCGCGAAAGACGCCCGTCCGGCGTGATCCGCAGGCTCTCCTTCTCGACCCCCCGCAGCCCTCGCCGAACGAGGGTGCCGATACCGGGTTCCCGCAACCAATCGAGCCGGACTCTCGTCAATGCCGTGATCCCTGTCCTATGCTCCGCGGCGTTCTGCGTCGACGCCGGGGGGCCATTATAGGCTTCGGCACCGTCCGCCAAGCGAGCGCATCGAAAGCGCTCGAATCCGCCCCCTGCCGTCCGGTAGGCTGTGCATAAGCGGTTCCGCGACGAGCGGCCGACGGAGAGCACGATGACACGACAAGGAAGACGCCGGTTCGCTGCGCTGCTCGCGGCGGCGGGCCTGCTCGCGATCGGTGCCGAAGCCTCCGCGGATGCGCTGCGCTGCGGCAGCCACGTGATCTCGCGAGGCGACCATGCGGTGAAGGTGCTGCGCTACTGCGGGGAGCCCATAGCGATTCAGTCCCGGCTCCTGCACCGCCGAGTGTCCGCGTTCGGATCGTTCTTCCATCCGGGGCTCGGGCTTCTCGAGGAAGTCCTGATCGAGGAATGGACGTACAACTTCGGACCGGCGAGGCTCATGCGGCAGGTGCAGCTCGAGAACGGCTTCGTGAGGGAGGTCCGCGAGCTCGGCTACGGCTTTCGCGAGAAGTGAAGCCGGACCTCGCGCGGCGCGCCGACTTCGGCTACTTTCGGCGCCGGATCACGCGGGAGGTTCGTTCATGGCGACATTCAAGCGCCGCATCGGGGACAACTCGAGCGGCCCGACCACCTTCGTCTCCCCGTCGACGCAGCTCGTCGGCCGCATCGTCGGGTCCGGACCGTACGTGTTTTGCGGCAGCGTGGCGGGCGACTGCGACATCGACGGGTCCGTGACGCTCGCGGCCGGCGGCCGCTGGACCGGCACGATCAGGGCGACGGACGTCGTCGTGTCCGGCGAGGTGGAAGGGGATGTCGTCGCGAGCGGCCGCGTCGAGGTCTCGGGGACGGGCCGCGTGAGCGGCAGCCTGATCGGCCATTCGATTGCGATCGCGGAGGGTGCCGTGATCGAGGGCGAGATCAGCGTGACGAGCGGACTCGAGCCGACCCGGTTCGAGGAAAAGCGCAGGTTCTGAGGTCGGAGTCAGAGCGCGTCGAGCTCGGCGAGCAGCTCGCGATCGAGCCAGCTTCCGAGGCGCAAGTTCTCGATGAACCCGCAGTGCCCGCCGGCCGGCGCCAGCGTGATCTCGAGCGCCGGGCTGCGCGCGATACGCGCAAGGTCGGCGCTCGGAATCACGGGATCGTCGCTCGCCGCGATCAGCCGCGCCGGCACGTCGAGGCCGGCGAGCGCATCCCCGGTCAGCGCGTAGCCGTCGAGGTACTCGCCGAGGCTGCCGAACTCCGTGTAGCGCTCGACGAAGAACTCCGTCGTCTCGGTCAGCGTGCGGAAGCGCGTCAGATCGCCGAAGTCGTAGAGCTCCGGGAACGCCGCGGCCTTCGCGAGCAGCGACCGCCGCCACCTGCGCAGGAAATGCCGCCTGTAGATCCAAAGGCCGTTCTCGAGCGCGCGCATCGTGCTGTGCGGGCAGAGCACGGGACACACGGCGATCACCCGATCGAGCCGGAGCCCGGCGCGTCCGGCCCTGACCGCGACGCGCAGCGCGAAATTTCCGCCGAGCGAGTATCCGATCAGCACGGTCCTCGGCGCGGGATGTCGCTCGGCGGCGCCCGCGACGGCCGCGACCACCTCGTCGAGCCGGCACGAGTGAAACAGGCCCTCGTTCAGCGCGTGCGTCGCCCCGTGGTCGCGGAAGTTCAGACGAAAGACGTCGTAGCCTAGCCGGTGGGCGAGCGCGCCGGTCGCGAGCATGTAACGGGAGTCGGCCGACCCCTCCCACCCGTGCAGCAGCACGACGAGACCGCGCGGCGGCCTCGGGCTCGGGCTGTAGAATCCGAGCAGCCGTGCGTCGCCGCAGTCGAGGATCTCCGGCTTCGCGACGTCGAGCATCGCCCGAGCCCGCCGACGGGCGATCCTCTCGTGCAAGGGCCACCCGCCGAGGAGCGACTGCACGTGCGCATGCCGAAGCGCCCGCGGCGGGGCGAAATCGACGCGGAAGGTGTCCAAAGCCGTATTCATGGTAGTAGACTAGCGGCCAGCCGCCGCTCCGGACGATTCTTGACTCAAGGAGAAGATTCGGGTTCGGATTCGTGGCCGCGAAATAACTATAACAAGAACAAAGCTGCCGACCCTTGATTCGAGCTCGTAACACCTCGATGCGAGTGCGCAGTCACCCTCTGACCGTCGCCGCCGTGATGGCTGCCGCGTTCGCGTGCGCGGTCGCGCTCTTGATGCTGCGCGTCGAGGACCGGATCGGAGAGGGGACGCTCGCCGTCTCGCTGCTCGTGATCGTCGCGGTGGCCGGCACGCTGTCCGTCGTGCTCGCCCGCTCGGCCGCGCGGTCGTTCGTGACGGTCCTGCGCCGGGCCGAGACCGCGCTCGGCGAACGGCGCTCCGCGGCGAGCCGCCTCGAGACGCTCGTCGCAGCGCTCGGCGACGCCGTGCTCGTCACCGATGCGGAGGGGCGGATCGAGCACGCGAACCGGGCTGCGCATTCGATGCTCGGCTTCGCGGACGGGGAGCTCGCGGCGCGGCGCATCGAGGACGTCCTGCCCGGCGGCGGAGCCGACGAGCGCGCGCCGACGCCGCCCGGCATCCCCCGCGAAGCCGCGTTCCGCCGCGCCGACGGCTCGTCGGTCGCCGTCTCGTACACGGTCGCTTCCGTCAGCGGGGAGGAGGAAGACGACGCCGAACGCATCGTCTACGCGCTGCAGAACATCGAGGATCGGAAACGCATCGAGCAGCGCATCCGCAACCTCGCCGTCATCGATCCGCTGACGAAGATCGCGAACCGGATGCAGTTCCAGCACCTGCTGCAGCAGGCGATCGCGCGGGCGAAACGCTCGAACCAATACGTCGCGCTGCTCTACCTCGACGTCGACCGCTTCAAGGACATCAACGACACGTTCGGTCACGCGGTCGGCGACTCGAGCCTCGAGATCTTCTCCCGCAGGATTCAGGCGGAGCTCGACGAGGGCTCGATCGCGGGCCGACTCGCCGGCGACGAGTTCGCGATCCTCGTCTCGAGCTCCGCGCACATGGGCGAGTTCGTCCGGGAGATCACCGAGCTCGCGGGCCGGCTGCTGCGTTCCGTCGGCAAGCCGTTCGAGGCCCAGGGCGAAGAGGTGTTCATGACGACCAGCATCGGCGTCGCGCTCTACCCTCGCGACGCCGACAACGTGATCGATCTGATACGCAACGCGGACGCGGCGCTCTATCGCTCGAAGAAGGCGGGCGGCAACGGCTACGAGTTCTACTCGAGCGAGATGAGCACGGCCGCCGTCGAGCGGCTGATGCTGAAGAGCAAGCTGCGCCGCGCCTTCGAGCGCGACGAGCTCCGTCTGCACTACCAGCCCAAATACAACGTCAGAACGGGCCGAATCGAAGGCGCAGAGGCGCTCGTGCGCTGGGACCTGCCGGAGCGCGGCCTCGTCTACCCTTCGGACTTCATTCCGCTCGCCGAGGAAACGAACCTGATCCTCCAGGTCGGCGACTGGGTCCTGAACCGGGTCTGCGCCGACTACCGGGACTGGCAGCGGCTGATGCCGTCGCCGTGCCGCGTGTCCGTGAACCTTTCGCTCCGCCAGCTCCTCCAGCAGCGCTTCCTCGAGAAGATCAGGGACACGTTCCGCTCCCACGGGGTCTCGCCGACGTCTCTCGAGCTCGAGATCACGGAGACGACCCTGATGGAGGATACCGCGCGCACGATCCGCATCCTGAACGCGCTCTACGGCATGGGGCTGCACCTCGCGATCGACGACTTCGGCACGGGCTACTCGTCGCTCAGCGCGCTGCAGCAGTTCCCGATCGATACACTGAAGATCGACCAGTCGTTCATCCGGGACGTCGCGATCGATCGCGACGACGCGGCGATCGTCGCGACGATCATCCGCATGGGGCACAGCCTCAAGCTCGACGTCGTCGCCGAAGGCGTCGAATCCGAAGAGCAGCTCGAGTTCCTGCGCCGCCACGAGTGCGATTACGTGCAGGGACATCTCTTCGGAGATCCGGTCGACGCCGACGCGTTCGGCCGGATGCTCGTCGCCGAGGCGGAGGGCACCGGCAAGTATCGCGCGCTGTTCGCGGATGCAGAGGCGGCCAACCGGGCGAGACGCAATCCGGCGCACACGCTATAGTCGCCCGAGCAATGCAAAGGTGGTCGAGGGGTATCCGATGAAGACGTCCAGACGGCTCACGCTGCGGGGAGCAGCCCTCGCGCCGAGCCTGCTTGTCGCGGCCGCAACGCTCGCTTGCGAGACGCCGACGATGGTCGACGTGCCGGACGGTGCCACCGCGACGACCGAGGAAATGGTTCGTGCGCGCGAGCAGGTCACCGAGTACGTCGCGGCGATGGAGGAGTATCTCGCCTGCGTCAACGAGGAAATCGAGGTCGCCGGCGAAAACGCGACGGAAGAGTTCAAGGCGCTGATGATCCAGCGCTACAACGCCGCGGTCGGCGAGATGGAGACCGTGGCGGCAGCCTTCGACGAGCAGCTGCGTGCGTATCGAGCGGCGAATCCCCAGTAACGGGTAACGTTCGTTACATCTCGCGGAAGCGCCGCCTCAATTCGAACTTTTCGTCCGTCACGATCCGCTCGAGCACCTCGATGCGCTCCTCGAGCCGCGTGAGCAGCGCGAGGTGCTCGTCTTCCTCGGACCGAGTCGCGTGGAGCGCCTTCATCTTGGCTTTGGTCTTCCATACGCCGGAGAACACGCCAAGCGCGACGATGGCCACGATCGATCCGAAGACGATGAATACGATGACAACCTCTTGGCCCATCCGGCAAGCCTTTCGTACGCGGCGGCCGCGCGCCGTGCGCGGCCGCCTGTTGTCGTTTCGACCTCAGTCGCGCAGGCGCTCGAACTCCCGGTCCAGCTGATAGCGCTCGGAGGTCACGTACTTCTCGAGCCGCTGCAGCCGGCTCTCGAGCTCCCGATACCGGTGCCGCAGCGAACCGAGGGTCGCGTGCGGCTCGGCGCGGATGCTTCGCCACACGTCCTCTTCGTGCTCGTCGAGCATGGTCCGCATGGGCCGCGTCTGCTTCGGCAGCAGCAGCGCCATGACGAGGTAGCCGACGACGACGAGCGGGCCCGGGAAGAACAGCGCGCCGAGCACGACGAGCACGCGGACGATCGTCACGTCGAAACCGAAGTAGTCGGCGAGACCCGCGCAGACTCCGAAAATCATTCCCTTCTCGGAGTTGCGGTACAGACGGTTGCCTTGCAGGTCCTTCACGTGCGGATCCTCGTATCCGTTACGACGTCTTCGATGCCGGAAGGGGCATCCGGCGGCGGTTGCAGCATGCCTCACGTCTTCTTCTTCCACTCGGGTTGCTGAACGTCGAGGATCGTCTCGAGCGTGTTCAGGCGGCTATCCATCGACTGGCTCGCCTTCCACAGCTCTTCGAGCATCGCCTGCTCCTCTTGAGACAATCCCCGTGTCGCCTTCCACTTCGTGACGTAGTGCATCACGACGATGATCGGCAAGACGACCACCATGAAGAGGGTCGACATCGCCATTAGCCAAGGGGTCATGCTCATGAGAGGAGTGCCGCTCAAACGTTCTCGCCGGATCCGCGCTGCTTCTCCGCTCGGCGCGACTTCAGGTTCCTGAGCTCCTGCTCGATCGCCTCGGACGCCTCGAGCTCCGAGAACTCGCGCTTCAGGTCCTTCTTGCTACCGAGATCATACGCCTCGACCTGCGCTTCGAACCCCTCCATCCGCCGCTCGAACTGCTCGAACCGGACGAACGCGTCGTCGATCCGATAGTCGTGCAGACGCTTGCGGACCTCGAGCCGCTTCGCGGCCGTCTGATGTCGGGCGAGAATCGCGTTCCGGCGCGCCTTCGCGTCCGCGAGCTTCTCCTCGAGCCGGGCGATGTCCTCGTTGAGCTTCGCGAGCCCCTCGGTGATCGTCTGGTGCTCGGTCTCGAGCGAGCGCATCGACGCCTGCACGCGCGCCTTCTCGGCAAGCGCCGCCTTCGCGAGGTCGTCGCGGCCCTTGTCGATCGCGAGCTCCGCCTTGCTCTCCCAGTCCTTCGCCTCGCGCTCCAGCGCGGAAAGGTTACGCGTCAGCTCCTTCTTGTCGGCAATCGCGCGTGCCGCGGCCGAGCGTACCTCGACCAGCGTCTCCTCCATCTCCTGGATCATCAGGCGGACGATCTTCTCGGGGTCCTCCGCCTTGTCGAGGATCGCGTTGATGTTCGAGTTCACGATGTCCGAAAAACGGGAAAAGATGCCCATCACTTCTTCCTCATCGATGCTTGATAGTGCCGGCTTCGCGCCGCGCCGCGGCCCCGGTCCGCGGGTCGGCGTTCTGCACGAGGCCCGAAGCCTGACGTGGCCCCCCTTGAGCAGCTTTTGTGCCAAGCCGACGAGCTTCACAAGCGATTGTTTCGGCGGGGTTTTTCACGTCGGTCGGCCGTTTCCGCCGCGGCCCGGAAGAGGCCATGGACCAACTGTTGGCACGAAGCGCGAACTCTTGGTGTAATTCGCGCCATGGCCCCGTCCCGCAACGAGACTCAGCTCATCGGCGAGTCGCCTGCGTTTCTGTCGATGCTCGAGCACGTCTCACGTGCCGCGACGCTCGCGAAGCCCGTGCTCGTCGTCGGCGAGCGCGGCACCGGCAAGGAGCTCATCGCGTCGCGCCTGCATTATCTGTCGGAGCGCTGGGACCGGCCGCTCGTCAAGGTGAACTGTGCCGCGCTCACCGAGACCCTGCTCGAGTCCGAGCTTTTCGGCCACGAAGCGGGGGCGTTCACGGGCGCAACGCGCACGCACATCGGCCGCTTCGAGCAGGCCGACGGCGGAACGCTCGTGCTCGACGAGCTCGGCACTATCCCGCTGCGGATGCAGGAGAAGATCCTGCGCGCGATCGAGTACGGCGAGTTTCAACGAGTCGGCGGCACGAAGACGCTGAAGACCGACGCGCGCGTCGTCGGCGCGACCAACGCGGACCTGCCGCGCCTCGCGGCGGAGGGCCGGTTCCGCGCCGATCTGATGGATCGCCTCGCCTTCGACGTGATCCACGTGCCGCCGCTCCGCGCCCGGCGCGAAGACATACCGAAGCTCGCATACCACTTCGCGGTGAACGTGACGAGCGAGCTGAAGCGCGACTTCTTCCCGGGCTTCGCGCCGGAAGCGGCCGCCGCGCTCCTCGAATACGACTGGCCGGGCAACGTCCGCGAGCTGAAAAACGCGGTCGAGCGCAGCGTGTACCGCGCCGAGGACCCCGAGCAGCCGATCCGCGAGATCATCTTCGATCCATTCGAATCGCCGTTCGGGCCGCTGCGCGACATGTCGCGGCCGTTGGACTCGGAGCAGAGCCTGCCGCCTCCGCAGGCCGCGCCCACGGAAGCGCCGCGCGGCAACGGTGCCGGGCGCCGCCGGGACGGCGCGACCCAATGGCCGCTCGATTTCAGGACCGCGGTCGCCGAGTTCGAGCGCGAAACGCTCGCGGAAGCGCTCGAGCATGCGAAATACAAGCAGACCGTCGCGGCGCGCTTGCTCGGCCTGAGCTACCACCAGCTGCGCGGCCTCTTGAAGAAGCACGGTCTCAAAGCATCACGCGACGAGGCCGCGGGCTGAGAAGCCCGGCGCGCAGAGCGGGCGCGTCGGCGCCGCGTGCTACTATTTCGGCAGTTGCGCATTCCGCGCGCTCCCGATTCGTACCATCATCAGCCAAGAGCTTCACGACGACCGATGAGCACATCCACGAAGAAACCCGTCCGCGTCGCCATTACTGGCGCCGCGGGTCAGATCGGCTACCAGCTCGCGTTCCGCATCGCATCCGGGCAGATGCTCGGCGCGGATCAGCCGGTGATCCTGCAGCTGCTCGAGATCACGCCCGCGCTCGGCGCGCTGAACGGCGTCGCGATGGAGCTCGACGACTGCGCGTTCGACGCGCTGCACGGCATCGTCGTCACCGACCAGGCGGAGACCGCGTTCCGCGATGCGGACTATGCGCTCCTCGTCGGCGCGAAGCCGAGGGGTCCGGGGATGGAGCGAAAGGACCTGCTCCTCGAGAATGCCAAGATCTTCTCGGCGCAAGGCAAGGCGCTCGACGCGGCGGCGAGCCGCGACGTGAAGGTCCTCGTCGTCGGCAATCCGGCCAACACGAACGCGCTGATCGCGCGCGAGAACGCGAAGGGGCTCGACCCGCGCAACTTCACCGCGATGACCCGCCTCGACCACAACCGCGCGAAGGCGCAGCTCGCAGCGAAGGCCTCGGTGCACGTCTCGGCGGTGCGCGGCGTGATCATCTGGGGCAACCACTCGGCCACGCAGTTTCCGGACCTCGCGCACGCGACCGTCGACGGGCGCCCGGCGCTCGAGCGCGTCCCCACGGCGTGGTACCGCGACGAGTTCATCCCGACGGTCCAGCAGCGCGGCGCGGCGATCATCAAGGCGCGCGGCGCGTCGTCCGCCGCGTCCGCCGCATCGGCCGCGATCGATCACGTGCGCGACTGGGCGCTCGGCACCCCCGACGGCGACTGGGTCAGCATGGCGGTCGCGTCCGACGGCAGCTACGGCATCCGCGAAGGGGTCGTGTTCTCGTACCCGGTGCGCTGCCGCGGCGGCCGCTACGAGATCGTGCAGGGACTCGATCTCGACGACTTCGCGCAGGAGAAGATCCGCATCACCGACGGCGAGCTTCGCGAGGAGCGCGACGGAGTCGCCGATCTTCTCTGACCCTCAACCGATCGGAACTCGAGAGGACGATCGTGGATACGTTGCTCTGGCTGATTCTGCTCGTCGCCGTGCCCGTCACGCTCGCCTACCGGCGTGCGACGCTCCGCACCGCCACCGTCGTCCTCGGCGTCCTGCTCGTCGCCTATCTGCTGTTCGGTGACGGCCACTGGCTCTGGAAGCTGCTGCTCCTCGTCGCGTTCGGGGCGTTCGCGTCACTGAACGCCGAGGGCTTCCGCCGCGAGCACGTCACGCGCCGGATTCTCGACGTCTACCGCAGGATGCTGCCGTCGATGTCGAGGACCGAGCAGGACGCGCTCGAGGCCGGCAACGTCTGGTGGGAGGGCGAGCTCTTCTCCGGCTCGCCGGACTGGAGCAGGCTGCGGAGCCTGCCGCCGCCTCGGCTGACGGACGAGGAGCAGGCCTTCCTGGACGGCCCGGTCGAGACGCTCTGCCGGATGCTCGACGACTGGCAGATCACGCACGAGCTCGCGGACATGCCGCGCGCCGTGTGGGACTACCTGCTCGAGCAGCGGTTCTTCGCGATGATCATCCCGAAGCGCTACGGCGGCCTCGGCTTCTCGCCGCTCGCCGTGTCGATGGTGCTGCAGAAGCTGTCGTCGCGAAACGCGACGGCAGCATCGACGGTCGGCGTGCCGAACTCGCTCGGCCCGGCCGAGCTGCTGCTGCATTACGGTACGGAGGAGCAGAAGGACTACTGGCTGCCGCGGCTCGCGGAGGGCAAGGAGATCCCGTGCTTCGCGCTGACGTCGCCCCGCGTCGGGTCCGACGCGACGGCGATCGTCGACACGGGCGTCGTGTGCAAAGGCACGTTCGACGGCAAGGAAGTCATCGGGATTCGCCTCAATTGGGACAAGCGCTACATCACGCTCGCGCCGATCGCGACCGTGATCGGGCTCGCGTTCAAGCTCTACGACCCCGAGCACCTGATCGGTGATCAGGACGAATACGGCATCACGGCCGCGCTGATCCCGGCGCACCTGCCCGGCGTCGAGATCGGGCGCAGGCACTTTCCGATCAACATCCCGTTCCAGAACGGGCCGACCCGCGGCAAGGACGTCTTCGTGCCCGTCGACTACATCATCGGCGGGCCGAAGAACGCGGGCCTCGGCTGGCGGATGCTCGTGCAGCAGCTCGCGGCCGGACGCGGCATCGTCCTGCCGAGCAACGCGCTCGGCGGCGCGATGGCGACCGTCTACGCGACCGGCGCGTACGCGCGGATCCGCCGCCAGTTCAACCTGCCGATCGGCAAGTTCCACGGCGTCGGCGAGGTGCTCGCGCGCATGGCGGGCTCGACGTACATCATGAAGGCCGCGTCGCGCGTGACGTGCGCCGCGCTGAACGCCGGCGAGAAGCCCGCCGTCGCGTCGGCGATCCTGAAGTATCACAACACCGAGCTCGGCCGGCAGGTCGCGAACGACGCGATGGACGTGCAGGGCGGCAAGGCGATCATGCTCGGCCCGAAGAACTACCTCGCGCGCAACTACGAGTCGGTGCCGATCTCGATCACGGTCGAGGGCGCGAACATTCTGACGCGCAACCTGATCATCTTCGGCCAGGGCGCGATCCGCTGCCATCCGTACGTGCTGGCCGAGATGGAGGCCGCACGCGATGAGGACCGCGAGCGGGGCCTCAGGGAGTTCGATCGCCTGCTGTTCGCGCATGTCGGCTCCGCGCTGTCGAACGCGGCGCGCTCGTTCGTGATGGGCCTCACGCTCGCGCGCTTCGCGCCTGCTCCGGAGACGGGGCCGACGCGGCGTTACTACCAGCACATCGCCCGCTACAGCGCGTCGTTCGCGCTCGCCGCCGACGCGGCGATGATGACGCTCGGCGGCGAGCTGAAGCGCAAGGAGAGCCTGTCGGCCCGGCTCGGCGACATGCTGAGCTATCTGTACCTGGCGTCGATGGTCCTGAAGCACTACGAGGACCAGGGTCAGCCGGCCGAGGACCTCCCGCTCGTCGAGTGGGCATGCCGGACGCTGCTCTATCGCACGCAGGAGCAGCTGCACGGCCTGCTGCGCAACTTCCCGAACCGGTTCGTCGCGGCGCTGCTGCGCGTCGCGGTATTCCCGCGCGGGCGAACGTACTCGGCGCCGTCCGACGAGCTGTGCCAGCGGATCGCGGAGCTCATGATCAACCCGACCGAGGCGCGCCGGCGGCTCGCCGACGTCGCGTACGTCACGCCCGAGCCCGGCAACCCGATCGGCCTGCTGCAGCAGGCGCTCGAGCTCGCGGAGCGCGTGAAGCCGATCGAGCGAAAAATCTTCGACGCGCGCCGCGCGCGCAGGATCAAGCGCGACGACGTGCCGGGACAGATCGACGAGGCCGAGCGCGCCGGCATCATCAGCGTCGACGAGGCCGCGCTCGTGCGCGACTTCGACCGCGAGGTCATGGCGCTCACGGGCGTCGACGACTTCGATCGGCGGGAGCTCGCCCGCTCGACCGCCGCCGACGGCTTCTTCGCCGGCGCCGAGGCCGCGGAGCGTGCGCCGGCGCAGGCGTCCGAGGCGCAAGACGAGCGCACCGAGACGCGCGAGGCCGCGGGCGGCGAGCCGCGCTGACGGGGCCGCTCCCCGACCCGTCACCGTCCCGGCGGAAACCGGTTCGTCCGCCGCCGGGCGCCGCTCGCGGCGCGGGCCCGGCGTTGTCCCCGCGCCGCTACAGTTGCAGCGCGCCGGAGGGCTGCGGATACTGCGGAGCGGCCGGCGCCCGACGGCCGGCCCCCATTCTGAACGGAGCACGACCATGCCGCACGCCGTCCATCGCCTGATACCGCTGTTGCTCGCGCTGACCCTCGCCGGCTGCGGTGCGTCCGACGACGCCGCGGCCCCGCCGCCGGGCGGCGGACCCGATGCCGCGCCTGCCCCCGCCGGAAACACGCCTGCCGCGTCGGGGAGCGAAGCGGCTCCGCCAGCCTTCACGCGCAAGGCCGCGCCGGCGGGCGCGAGCGCGTACATCATCTCGCCGTCCGACGGCGACGTGGTCTCGAGCCCGGTCCGAGTCGTGTTCGGGCTGAAGGGAATGGGCGTCGCGCCGGCCGGCGTGGTCCGCCCCGATGCCGGTCACCATCACCTGCTCGTCGATGCCGAGCCGCCGTCGTTCGACGCGCCGATCCCGGCGGACGAGCACCATCTGCACTTCGGCATGGGCCAAACCGAGACCGAGCTGACGTTGACGCCCGGCGAGCACCGTCTGCAGCTGCTGCTCGGCGACGAGCTGCACGTGCCGCACGATCCGCCGGTCCTCTCGGAACCGGTCACCATCACGGTGCAATAACCACAGCGGTCGCCGCTCGCGCGGCGACCGCCCGCGACACGTCGAGATCGATCTCGTGTACACCGAATTCTTCGGCCTCAACGAAAAACCGTTCTCGATCACGCCCGATCCGCGGTACCTCTACCTGAGCCGCCGCCATGCGGACGCGCTCGCGCATCTGATCTACGGCATTTCCGAGAGCGGCGGGTTCATCCAGCTCACGGGCGAGGTCGGCACGGGCAAGACGACGCTGATCCGCAGCGTGCTCGAGCAGCTGCCCGAGAAGGCCGAGATCGCGCTGATCCTGAATCCGCAGCTCACGGCCCGCGAGTTCATCGAGAACATTTGCGAAGAGCTCAGGATGCCCATCCCGGCCGGCGGCTCCCTGCGCGCGCTGATTGCGGCGCTCAACCAGCACCTTCTCGACGCGCACGCGCAGGGCCGGCGAATCGTGCTGATCGTCGACGAGGCGCAGACGCTCGGCCCCGAGCTGCTCGAGCAGGTGAGGCTCCTGACGAACCTCGAGACGTCGACGCAGAAGCTGCTGCAGATCATCCTGATCGGCCAGCCGGAGCTGCGCGAGCTGCTCGGGCGCCCCGAGATGCGCCAGATCGCGCAGCGCATCACGGGCCGCTTTCACTTGAAGCCGCTGAGCCGCGCCGAGACGGCCGCGTACGTGCGCCACCGGCTGCGCGTCGCGGGCTGCCAGACCGCGATCTTCACGGGCAGCGCGCTGCGGGAGCTCTACCGGCGCTCGCATGGGATCCCGCGGCTGATCAACGTCGTCGCGGACCGGGCGCTGCTCGCGGCGTACACGCGGGACCGCACGCGGGTCGACGGCACGCTCGTCCGCCGCGCGGCCTCCGAGGTCTTCGGCCGCCGCCTCGTGCCGTTCGCGTGGCCGTGGGCGGTCGCGGCCGCCGGCATCGCGGCCATCGCGCTCGGGACGTGGGGACTCGTGACGGACGCCGGGACCCGGGCCACCGAGCCGCCGCCGGCCGTGCCGGCGACGACGGCGGCCGCGCGCCCTGCCCCCGACCCGGCGACGAATGCGCCGTCCGGACGGACGACCTTCGGAAGCACCGCCGCGCGCGCCGCCGCGCCCGACGCACGGCCCGACGGCGATGGGGCCGAGCCGCCGGCCGACGCGCCGAGCATCGTCCCGCTCGCGGAGCTCCTCGCCGACCCCGCATTCCGGACCGACACCGACAGCGCGTTCGCAACGATCTTCGACCTCTGGGAGGCACGCTACGACCCGGCAAGGGGCGCGCCGTGCGATCAGGCCGCGCAGCAGCGCCTCCGGTGCCTGTTCCGGTCCGAGGGGTCTATCGGCGGGCTGCGGCAATTGAACCGCCCGGCGATCCTGACGCTCGTCGACGCGGACGGCGCGATGCATCAAGTCGTGATCGAGAGGCTCGACTATCGCGCGGCCACGCTCACGAGCGGAGACCGCACGGCGACGGTCGACCTCTCCGAGCTGACCCATTACTGGTTCGGCGATCACCTGATCCTGTGGCGTCCGCCCGCCGAGGCCGCGGGCGCGCTCGTTCCGGGCATGCAGGGACCGGGCGTGCTCTGGCTCCGGGAGAGCCTCGCGCGGCTGCGCGGCGAGGACGTCGGTGAGCAGGCATCGCCGGTCTACGACCCGCCGCTCGAAGCGGACGTGCGCCGTTATCAGCGGCAGAAGATGCTCGAGGTCGACGGCATCGTCGGCGAGATGACGCAGCTCGCGCTGACGTCCGATCTCGGCGAGCCCGAGCGTCCGACCTTGCGGGGAGAGTACTGACCGTGTCGTTCATCCTCGATGCGCTGCGCAAGTCCGAAAGCGAGCGGCAACGAGACGCGCTGCCGAGCATCGCGCGCATTCCGAGCGCCGTGCCGCAGCACGGCCTGCCGCCGTGGGCGATCGCGACGATGGGCGCGCTCGGCCTCGGGGTCGTCCTGCTCGCGGCCGCGTGGATCAGCACGCTGACCGGCGCGCCGCCGTCCGCCGAGTCCGGCGTCGCCGCAACGGCCCCGGCGGCAGAGCACGCGCCGCAAGGCCGCGTCGACGCGGGATCCGGCGGTGCACCGGAGGCCGCCGCCGCGCACGCGCGCGTCGAGCCGCTGCCGCTTCCGCCGCCGACGGTGCCGTCTTCGGCGCGGCCGGACGCGGACGCGGGCTCCGGCGCCTCGCGGGACCCGGTGGTGCCCGCCCCCGCTCCCGCCGAGCACACCGCGGGCTTCACGGCGAACGCGGCGCAAAGCGCGCTCCGCGGCTCGCCGCTCGCGGAAGCGGCGAACAGGTCACAGCCCGCGTCGTCGCCGCTCGCGATGGCCGCGCGCTCGCAGACGAACGCGACGCGGCCGTCGCCGCAGACCGTGGGGCGGGTCATCGACCTGCCCGAGGTCGACCCGCTGCCCGAGCCTTACAACACGGTCGCGCCGTCGCTCGGTCTGCCCGAGCTGACGCTGCAGCTCCTCGCGTACGACGAGAACGACCCGTCGCAGCAGTTCGCGTTCATCAACGGCGCGCGCTACGCGGCCGGCGATACGCTGCCCGGCGGCATCCGCGTGATCGCGATCAACAGCCGGGGCGTGGTCCTGCTCGCCCGCGGAAGGCAGCTGCAGCTCGAGGCGCGCTGACTCCCCGCCCGCGCGGCCGCCGGCGTGCGCCGCCGGGTGCGCGCCGTCCCGCCGTCAGTGCCGCAGTCCAGTCCCCTTGTGCAGCAGGTACACCGCGTACGCGAAGAGCACCACGAACGCGCCGACGATGATCGCGTACGCCGTGCCGATCGACACGTCCGACGTCCCGAGCATCCCGTAGCGGAACGCGTTCACCATGTAGAGGATCGGGTTCGCATGCGCGACGTTCTGCCAGAACGGCGAGAGCAGCGACGTCGAGAAGAAGACCCCGCCGAGATACGTCAGAGGCGTCAGCACGAACGTGGGGATGATCGAGATGTCGTCGAAGGTTTTTGCAAAGATCGCGTTGATCAGCCCCGCGATCGAGAACGTGGCCGCGACGAGCGCGACCGTGCTGATCGTCACGAACGGATGCACGACGTAGAGGTCGGTGAAGAACATCGCGACGACCGTCACGAGCCCGCCGACGAGGAGGCCCCGCACGACGCCGCCGACGACGTAGCCGACGACGATCGTCACGTGCGACAGCGGCGCGACGAGCATCTCCTCGAGGTGGAGCTGCAGCTTCCCCGAGAAGAACGACGACACGACGTTGCCGAACGAGTTCGTGATCACGGACATCATGATCAGGCCCGGCGCGATGAAGGTCGTATACGGCACGCCGTCCATGTCGCCGATCCGGCGGCCGATCAGGCTGCCGAAGATGATGAAGTAGAGCGTCATCGTGATCGCCGGCGGGATGATCGTCTGGATCCAGATGCGCAGCACGCGGCGGACCTCCTTCCTGACGATCGTCGCGAGCCCGATCAGGTTGATCTCGAGCGCGGTCGGCTCGGGCTCCTGCCCGGCCGACGCGAGCTCGGCGCCCAGCGTCCTCTGCGGCTCGGTCATGTCCGTGCCTCCGCATGCTTGCCCTTGCCTTCGACGAGCCGGATGAAAAGCTCCTCGAGCCGGTTCGTCTTCGTGCGCATCGTGACGACGTTGAGATCCTGCGCCGTCAGCTCCGCGAACACCCTGTTGAGCCCCTGCTCCTTCGCGACCTCGACCTCGATCTCGTAGTCGTTCCTGAGCCGCACCGTGTAGCCGTCGAGGCGCGGCGCCTCGTGGATCTGGCGGTCGAGCGTCAGCACGAACGCCTCGCGCTGCAGCTTGTTGATGACGTTCGCCATCGTGTCGTTCTCGATGATCCTGCCCTCGTCGATGATCGCGATGTTCCGGCAGAGGCTCTCGGCCTCCTCGAGGTAGTGCGTCGTCAGGATGATCGTCACGCCGGACGCGTTGATGTCGCGCATCAGGTCCCACATCGAGCGGCGGATCTCGATGTCGACGCCCGCGGTCGGCTCGTCGAGGATCAGGAGCTTCGGCTCGTGGATCAGCGCCCGCGCGATCATGAGCCTTCGCTTCATGCCGCCGGAGAGATTGCGCGCGATGTCGTCGCGCCGATCCCACAGGTGCAGCGCCTTCAGGTATTTCTCGGCGCGCACGCGGGCGATTCGAGGCGGCACGCCGTAGTACCCGGCCTGATTCACGAGCGTGTTGAAGTTCCGCTCGAACATGTTCAGGTTCACTTCCTGCGGGACGACGCCGATCAGCCGCTTCGCAGCGTCGCGCTCCCGGTCGAGATCGCGGCCGAACACGGACACGCGCCCGCTCGTCTTCGTCACGAGCGACGTGATGATGCCGATCGCCGTCGTCTTGCCGGCGCCGTTCGGGCCTAGCAGTGCGAAGAAGTCGCCTTCCTTGACCGTGAGGTCGATGCCCTTCAGCGCCTCGACCCCGTTCGGATACACCTTGCGCAGATTCTCGATGACCAACGCGTCCATGTGCTTCGGCTCCGGCGTGCGGACCGGGTATTTTAGTGTGGCGCTCGTGGAAAGCGCGCCGCTCGAGGCGGACGGGGACCGACGTTCATCGTCGGGCCGCGGGGACGCCCGCAGGGCAGCCGTTCGGCACTGGAGCCGGACGCGGGCGTGTTGCACCCGCACCCCCACCAGGGATCGGCCACGTCGGCGCGGCGCGCGTGGCCCCCGCAGGGAGGCTCAAACCGTCGTCGGCAGGGATGCGGTGCGAAGCGCGGGCTGCAGCGCGACGAGCACGAGCTGCCGCCGTGCTTCCGGCCGCGTCTCGACGAGCAGCTCCCTCCACAGGCTCTCGGCGCCGCGGAAGGCACATACGACGCGCGCGCGAGTCAACGCGAGCCACGGGAGCTTCGATAGCGGCGTCGCTCGCAGCGCCTGGATCACGTCCGCGCCGAGGCCGAAGAAGAGCCGCGCGTGGTACGCGCTGTCGCGGCTCGTCGTCCACGCGCAGTAGGCGATCGTGAGCTCGAGGATTCGCGACGCCAGCGGTACCGAGTCGAGCGCCGCGCCTTGCGGGGCGGAGCCTGCCGGTTGCGCGTCGAGCTCGAATTCGAAGAGTGCGCGCGGAAACACCGCGATCGCATCGAGCTGCTCTGGGCTCGCCTGGCGCAGCGCCGTCATCGCGCCGGACGGGAAGCCGACGCTGCGCAGCGCTTCGATCTTGCGCTGCTGCAACGATCTCAGGAACAGTCGGTTGAGCTCGTGGATCTGCTCGAGCGGCTCGGCAGGGAGCGGGCTGTCAGGCATGGTCGGCCCTTTTTTCGCCGATTATTACCATATATGGTCCTAAAATACCATTAGCGGCAAAGTTAACTTAAGCTCCCGTATCTAGCTCGTTAGGGGGGATAAGCAAGTATGCGGGCGACCGACCACCGTTATCGCGGCGAGAAGGCGAAGTTCGAGCTCGCCATCCGCATGATCGGGCACGAGGCGCGCACGGGCACGATTCGTTTCTGGACGGGCTTGAGCGACGATCGCATCCGAAAGCTGTACACCGCGTACTTCAAGTACACGGATGCTCCCGTACGCCGCCGCCGCGGCCGTTCGCCGACGCAGGTCGCGCCGCTGATCAAGACGCCGCTCCGCGCGCTCGAGTCGGGCGTCTTCGTGAATCTGCTGATCGCGAACGGCGTCCTGTCGCTCGACCCGGCGCAGGCGCCGAAGCTCAAGGGCAACGTCGATCTCGGGCACCGCTTCTGCGAATGCTACGAGACCTATTGCACGCTCGTGCCGCGCGCGAACCTCACGTTCGAGTGGGGCTGGAACCTCCTCGCGAGCCTGCGCCGCGGCGACGAGCTCGGCCTCGCGCGCTGCGACGTGTGCTCGGTCGGCTACGTCGTCGACCTGCTCGCCGTGCCGCGCGCCGGGTGCCCCGCCTGCGCGGCCTTCGCGGATGCGGTCGGCCGACGCGAAGCGGTCCCCGCGGCCGGCAAGCATTCGTCCGCGTCACTCGTGACCTGAACCTACGGCGCCCCGGACCCCGGGCTGCCTCGTTCGCGTCGCCGCGGCACAATGGCCGGGTGACAGCCGTTCCCGTGAACCGACCGTCCGCCCGTTCGATCGGGCCTGACCCCGAAGCCTTCCGCAGGCCGTCGGCACGATGTGCCTGATCGCCGTCGCCTGGCATGCGTCCGCGGCCCGGCCGCTGATCGTCGCCGCGAATCGCGACGAGGCGCATGCGCGTCCGACCGTGCCCGCCGCATGGTGGTCTGACGCCCCCGACGTGCTCGCGGGCCGCGATCTCACGGCCGGCGGCACGTGGCTCGGCATCGACCGTCGCGGCCGATTCGCGGCCGTGACGAATCTCGTGACCCCGGGGTGGCAAGGCCCCGCCGCGCGGTCGCGCGGCGCGCTCGTCGCCGATTTCCTGCGCGGCCGCGAGCCTGCCGCGCGCTACGCGGCGCGCATCGGCGCGGAGGCGGACGCGTACGGGCCGTTCAATCTGCTCGTCGCCGATGACGATGCGCTCTGGTTCGTCGGCACGCGGAGCCCCGCGCACGCGCTCGGTCCCGGCGTGCACGCGGTCAGCAACGTCGAGCCGGGCGTCGACTGGCCGAAGGTCACGGCCGCGCGGAATCGGCTCGGCGAGGTCGTCGACAGCCCCGACGTCGACGCGGAGCTCTTCGCGCTCTTGGCCGAACGCCGACCTGCCGAGAACGGCTACGACGCGCGCCAGGTATCGCCGTTCGTGCTCGACCCGGTCTGGGGGACGCGAAGCTCGACCGTCGTCGTGGTCGATCGAGAGCGCCGCGTGCGCTTCGTCGAGCGCAGCTTCGACCCGCGCGGCGCGCCGGCGGGCGAGGTTCGGTTCGAGTTCGACGCGGGGCCAGAGCCGATCTGATGTGTCAGACACCATTTTCCCGCGCCGCGGGAAAATGGTGTCTGACACGCCCTAGACGCGTGCGGCGAGCCAGCGCCCGATGTCGCGCACCTCGTCGAACGACACGGTGTGCGCGATCGGATAGCGATGCCACTCGACGTCGTAGCCCTCGCGCTCGAGCCGCTCGCGGCTCCGCTCGGCCATTCGGATCGGGATCACCGGGTCCGCGTCGCCGTGCGCCATCAGGATCGGAATGTGCGCGTTCGCTTCGCACTTCTCAGCGGCGAGCGTGTCGGCGAGCGGCAGGAACGTGGAGAGCGCGATCACGCCGCCGAGCGCGCGCGGCTCGCGGAGCGCCGCATGGAGCGCAATCGCGCCGCCCTGCGAGAAACCGGCGAGGACGATCCGCTCGCTCGCGACGCCGCGCCCGATCTCGGCGTCGATCAGCGCGGAGACGGCCGCGGCGCTCCGGCGGATGCCGTCCGCGTCCTGCGGCGAGTCGAAGTCGAGCCCGACGATGTCGAACCACGCACGCATTGGCAGCCCGCCGTTGATCGTGACCGGCATGACCGGCGCGTGCGGAAACACGAAGCGCACCTCCGCCAGCCCGAGCTCGTCGACGATCGGCTCGAAGTCGTGGCCGTCCGCGCCGAGCCCGTGGAGCCAGATCACGGCCGAGCGCGCGTCACGCGGCCCGCGCTCGATTCGGTCGAGTAGCGAAACGTTCATCAGGATCTCCCGTCCGTGCGCACGGCCGCGGCCGCCGCCGGCGTCGGGACGAGCCGATGCGGCGCAGGCTACCCATTGCGCGTTTGCACATATCGTGTAGTATATGCGCAATTTTATTCAACACCCCTCGCCGATGCCGAGTGCCACCGCCCAGCAATACGAGCGCCGGCGGGCGATCGCCCGTTTGCTCGAAGCGCATCAGATCAGCCGCCAATCGGAGCTGGTCGCGTTGTTGCGTGCGGAAGGGTTCGTGGCGACGCAGTCGAGCGTCAGCCGTGACTTAAGGGATCTCGGCGCGGCGAAGCTGAAGAACGGTTACAGACTGCCGGAACGCGCGCTGGACGGCAACGGCGAGCTGCTCGAGAGCGTCGCCGATCTCGTCCGCGACATCCGCACCGCGGGGCCGAACCTGCTCGTGATCCGCACGGCGGTCGGTGCGGCGCAGCGCGTCGCCGTCACGCTCGACCGAATCGACTGGCCGGAGATCGTCGGCACGCTCTCCGGGGACGACACGATTTTCGTCGCGACCGCGAACTCGACGCACCAACGGCGGCTCAGGGTGCGGCTGCGGCAATACTGGAAGAAGGGACCGAAATGACGGATTCGAGAACGAAGCCCGTAGCGCTCATCAACAACCCGATCGTGCTCGCCTTCTCGGGCGGTCTCGATACGTCCTTCTGCATCCCGTGGCTCAAGGAGACCTACGGGCGCGACGTCGTCACGGCGACCGTGAACACGGGCGGCATCGACGCCGAGGCCGCGGTCGCGCTCGAGCGCCGCGCGCTCGCGCTCGGCGCGTCGCATCACGTGATGGTCGACGCGCGCGACGAGTTCTTCGACAGCGTGCTGAAGTACCTGATCATGGGCAACGTGCGCCGCGGTCAGCTGTATCCGCTCTGCGTCGGCGCGGAGCGCGGCGTGCAGGCGCGGCACCTCGCCGAGATCGCGAAGGAGCTCGGCGCGAGCACGGTCGCGCACGGCTGCACCGCGGCCGGCAACGACCAGGTCCGCTTCGAGATCATCCTGAAGACGCTCGCGCCGGGGCTCGAAGTGCTCGCGCCCGTGCGCGATCATGCGTGGAAGCGCACGGACCAGGTCGCCTACCTCGAGGAGCGCAGGCTCCCTGTCCCGTCGAAGGGCTCGGCCTACTCGATCAACCGGGGGCTCTGGGGCGTGACGATCGGCGGCACGGAGACACTCGATTCGCGCGACTCGATCCCGGAGTCCGCGTGGGTGCTGTCGTCGGGCGCGTTCGACGAGGCCGACGAGCCGGTCGAGATCGAGATCTCGTTCGAGCGCGGCGTGCCGACCGAGCTCGACGGCGAGCGGCTCCCGCCCGTCGAGCTGATCGAGCGGCTCGAGGCGATCGGTGCGTCGTTCGCGATCGGCCGCGGGATCCATCTGGGCGACACGATCCTCGGCACGAAGGGCCGCGTCGCGTTCGAGGCGCCGGCGGCCGAGATCCTGCTGACCGCGCACCGCGAGCTCGAGAAGCTGACGTTGACCGGCCTGCAGCTCAGGATCAAGGAGCCGCTCGCGCAGACCTACGGCGACCTCGTGCACGAGGGCAAGGCCCTCGATCCGGTGGCGCGCGACATCGAGGCATTCCTCGAGTCGTCGCAGGCGCGCGTGAGCGGCAAGGTGCGCTGCCTGCTCAGGCCCGGCAGCGTGTTCGTGCTCGGCGTCACGTCGCCGCATTCGCTGATGGCCGCGACCCGCGGCAAGTACGGCGAGTCGGCCGGCGAGTGGACGCCGGCCGACGCGCTCGGTTTCTCGCGCATCCTCGCGCTGCCGGGGATGCTCCACACGCGAGCCGGAGGATGACGCCATGCGCTCCGTAGTCGTCGACAAAATCGCTTCCGTCGCCCTCGCGAACGACCTGTCGCGCGAGATCCGCATCGACTCGCAGATTCCGTGCGAGGAAGGCGTGCTGATCGCCGTCGAGGTGCTGAACTCGAAGTCGACCTACAACACGCTCGAGCTCACGAGCGGCCGCATGGCGCAGGTGAAGCGCGGCGACGTGATCGTCGGCGCGCTCGGGCATCGCAAAGCGCTCTTCGGCTACTCCGGGCACCTCCCCGAGAAGCTCGCGCCGGGCGACGTCGTGCAGCTTTTGAACCTCGGCGGCGTGCTCGGCATCTGCGACTCTATCAACCCGACGCACGGGCAGCCGTTCGACTGCCGCGTGCTCGGCGTCGTGCTCGACTTCCCGTATCTCGGGCAGCGCGTCGGCGTGCCGGCGCGCGTCGGCAAGCTCAAGCCGAACGGGGACAACGGGCCGGTCGCGCTGAACGGCGTCCCGGTCGTCGCGCTCGCCGGCACGTGCATGAACTCCGGCAAGACCGCGGCCGCGTGCGCGATCGTGAGCCGCTTCCGACACAACGGGCTCGTCGTCGACGCGTTCAAGGCGACCGGCGTCGCGCTGCGCCGCGACATCCTCGCGATGGAGGACGCGGGCGCGCGGCACACGGCGATCTTCACGGACTTAGGCATCGTCTGCACGACGTCGAAGAACGCGCCGGCGATCGCGCGCACGCTCCTGTCGACGCTCGTGCGCCGCCGCCCGGACGTGATCGTCTGCGAGCTCGGCGACGGCCTCCTCGGCGCGTACGGCGTCGAGGCGATCCTGCACGATCCGGAGCTCCGCAAGATGCTGACGGCCGTCGTGCTGTGCGCGAACGATCCGGTCGCCGCGTGGGGCGGCGTGAAGCTCTTGCGCGACGAGTTCGGGATCGAGCCGACGATCGTCACGGGCCCCGCGACGGACAACCAGGTCGGCATCGACATCATCGAGCAGCGCTCGAACGTGCCCGCGATCAACGCGATCGCGAGCGGCGCCGCGCTCGGCGATCTGCTGCTCGCGCGCACCGGCCTCGACCAGCGCGCCGCGAAGGTCGCGCCATGAGCGCCTTTCACGTCCTGCTGCTCGGCGGCTCGGGCTACGTCGCGGGCGAGTTCCTGCGTCTCGTCGCGCAGCATCCCGAGCTCGAGCTCGGCTCCGCGATATCGACGAGCCAGGCCGGCGAGCCGATCGCGGCCGCGTTCCCGCATCTCGCGGGCGCCTATCCCGATCAGCGCTTCGTGTCGCTCGACGCGGCGATCGAGCGGCTCGGCGACGTCGAGCACTGGGTGCTGCTCTCGGCCGCGCCGCATGGCGCGTCCGCCGATGTCGTCGCGCGGCTGCTCGACGCCGCGGACGCCGCGGGCGTGCGCCTGACCGCGGTCGACGCGTCCGCGGACTTCCGCTTCGCCGACGCCGCGCTCTACGCGAAGGTCTACGGCCATCCGCACGCGGCGTCCGCGCGGCTCGCCGAGTTCACGTGCGCGCTGCCCGAGCACGTCAAGACGATCGAAACGCCGCACGCGGCGCATCCGGGCTGCTTCGCGACGTCGATGCTGCTCGGCATCGTGCCGCTCGTTGCCGCGGATCTCGTCGAGGGGCAGTTCTTCGTCAGCGCGATCACCGGCAGCACGGGCGCCGGGCGCACGCCGAAGGACACGACCCATCACCCGATGCGGCACAACAACCTGTTCGGCTACCAGGCGTTGCGCCACCGGCACGCGCCCGAGGTGCGCGCGCTCGTCGAGGCCGTTGCGGGGCGTCCGATCCGGCTCGACTTCGTGCCGCATTCGGGGCCGTTCGCGCGCGGCATCTACACGACGATGTTCACGCGGCTCCAGGGCGGTGCGACGGCCGCGGACGCGCGCGAGGCGCTCGAGGCGTACTACCGGGGCGCGCCGTTCGTCCGCGTGACGGCCGAGCCGCCGCGGCTCAAGGACATCGTCGCGAGCAACTACGCGGCGCTTTCGGTGACCGCGGACGGCGATACGCTCGTCGTCCACGCCGCTATCGACAATCTGATCAAGGGCGCTGCGGGAGGCAGCATACAATGGGTGAATCGACTGCTCGGGCTGCCGGAGACCATGGGACTCACGGCACCCACGCCGGGGTGGCTGTGATGTCCGCGGCACGAGGGGCGCACCTCGACGAGGTGTTCCCGACGCTGCCGTACACGCCCGTCAAGGGCGAAGGCGCGTGGCTCGAGGACGCGGACGGTCGCCGCGTGCTCGATTTCTACGGCGGCCACGCGGTCGCCGCGCTCGGCTACAACCATCCGCGTCTGACCGAGGCGATCTGCCGCCAGGCGGCAACGCTGCATTTTCAGAGCAACATCCTGCCGCTCGCCGTCCGCCACGAGGCGGCGGAGAAGCTCGCGCGCTTCGCGCCCGAGGGGCTCGACCGCGTGTTCTTCGTGAACAGCGGCGCCGAGGCGAACGAGAACGCGCTGCGCGTCGCGCTGACGGTCACCGGCCGCCCGAAGGTCGTCGCGGTCGAGCACGGCTTCCACGGGCGCACGGCGGGAGCCGGCGCCGCGACGTGGGGCGCGAAGAAGTGGTACGGCTTCCCGCGCGCGCCGTTCGACGTCGTGTTCGTGCCGCGCAACGACGTCGCCGCGATGCACGCGGCGGTCGATGACAAGACCGCCGCGGTGATCGTCGAGCCGGTGCAGGGGCTCGCCGGCGCATTCGACCTCGCGACGGATTTCCTCCGCGCCGCGCGCCAGGCGTGCGACCGGCACGACGCGCTCCTGATTCTCGACGAGGTCCAGACCGGCATGGGCCGGCTCGGCGCGCCGTTCGGCGCGGACCTCTATCGCGTGATGCCGGATCTCTTGACGACGGCGAAGGGCGTCGCGGGCGGTTTCCCGTGCGGCGCGCTGCTGATGACGCCGACGATCGCGAAGGAGTTCAAGCCGGGCCAGCTCGGCTCGACGTTCGGCGGCGGGCCGCTCGCGTGCGCGGCGGTCGTCGCGACGATCGACGCGATCGAGCAAGAGAAGCTGATCGACAACGTGAGGACGCTGTCCGCGCTGATTCGCGAGACGTGCGTCGTCGGCCCCGCGCACGGCGTGCAGGGACAGGGCTTCCTGCTCGGCCTCAAGACGACGCCGCCCGCGGCGAAGGTCCGCGACGCGCTGCTCGAGCGGAACATCCTGACCGGCACGAGCACGGACCCGCACGTCCTGAGGCTGCTGCCGCCGCTCGTGCTCGAGCGTGCGCACGTGGAGCTCCTGGCCGCCGCCTTGAAGGAGATCGGCAATGAAGCGCTTTAACGATCTCGCGGAGCTCTCGCGCGACGAGGTCGTCGGGCTCCTCGAGCTCGCCGCCCGGCTCGAGAGAGAGCCCGAGCCGCGCGCGCTCGAGGGCAAGGTGCTGTCGCTCCTGTTCCTGAACCCGTCGCTCCGCACGCTCACGTCGTTCCAGGCCGCGATGGTCCGGCTCGGCGGCGGCGCATTCGTCGTTTCGCCCGAGATGTCGATCCACGGGCTCGAGTCGCGGCGCGGCATCGTGATGGACGGCGTCGCGGCCGAGCACGTGCGCGAGGCGGTGCCGGTGATCGCCTCGTACGGCGACGCGATAGGCATCCGCGCGTTCGCGAAGCGGCTGTCGCTCGACGACGATATCGCGGATCGCGAGTTCAACGAGCTCGTCTCGCTCGTCGGCGACAAGCCGTGGATCAACATGGAGTCGGCGATCAACCATCCGTGCCAGAGCCTCGCCGACTGGAAGACGATGGACGAGCTCGGCATCCCGGCGCAGGGCGGACGCTTCGTGCTGTCGTGGGCGTTTCACCCGAAGGCGCTCCCGCTCGCCGTGCCGGCCGCGACGGTGCACATGGCCGCGATGCGCGGCATGGACGTCGTCGTGCTCCGGCCGGAAGGCTTCGAGCTGCCTGGGCCGATCATGGCGAAGGCGCGCGCGGCGGCCGAGGCCTCCGGCGGCCGGCTGACCGAGACGACGGACCGGCGCGAGGCGATGGAAGGCGCGCACGTGATCTATGCGAAGTCGTGGGCGTCGACGCGGCACTACACGGACCGCCTCGCGGACCAGGCGCTCCGCGAGGGGCTCGTCGACTGGTGCGTCGACGAGCCGTGGTTCGAGAACGCGCGGCCCGACTGCCGCTTCATGCACTGTCTGCCGGTTCGCCGCGGCGTCGTCGTCGCGGACCGGATCCTCGACGGCCCGCGCAGCGTCGTGATCCGCGAGGCGCACAACAGGATGCTCGTGCAGATGGCCGTGCTCTATCGCATGCTGAAGGGATGAAAGCGATGGCGAGACTCTCCGGGACGGAACGGACGATCGTCGTCACGGCGCTGCGTCACGCCGTGCCGTACGTGCGGATGTACAAGCGCAAGGTCTTCGTGCTGAAGGCGGGCGGCGACGCGTTCACCAGCCCCGAGTCGACGCGCGCGCTGATGGAGCAGATCGGCATCCTGCACCAGGTCGGCATCCGTGTCGTCGTCGTGCACGGCGGCGGCCCGCAGGCGACGCAGCTCGCGCAGCGGCTCGGCCTCGAGAGCCGGTTCGTCGAAGGCCGCCGCGTGACCGACAAGGAGACGCTCGAGGTCGCGACGATGGTCATGAACGGCGGCATCAACACCGGGATCCTCGCCGCGTGCCGCGAGCTCGGCGTGCCGGCCGTCGGCATCAGCGGCGTCGACGGCGGCCTGATCCGCGCGAAGAGGCGTCCGCCGGTCGAGCGCAACGGCGGGGTCGTCGACTACGGCTTCGTCGGCGACATCGAGCGCGTCGACGCGACCGTGATCGCGAAGCTTCTCGAGGACGATCTCGTGCCGATCGTGAGCCCGATCTCGGCCGACGACTCGGGGACGCTGCTGAACATCAACGCGGACACGGTCGCGGCCGCGATCGCGTGCGAGCTCAAGGCCGAGAAGCTGATCATCGCGACCGGCGTCGCGGGCATCCTCGAGTCGCTCGACGATCCGGGCTCGCTGATCTCGTACATCGACATCGCGGGCCTGAAGCGCATGAAGGACGAGGGCAAGCTCAAGGACGGCATGCTGCCGAAAGCCGCGGCGATCGAGAAGGCACTCGCGGGCGGCGTTCGCCGCGTGCACGTGATCTCGTACTCGCTGCCGGACAGCCTGCTGCTCGAGGTCTTCACGAACGAGGGCACGGGCACGATGGTCGTCGAGGACGTCGAGCACCTGAGCCCTGCGGAGCAGCAGGCATGAAACGATTGGGGTCAGAGCCCATTTTCGCCGTCTGCCCGGAAAAATCGGGGTCAGAGCCCGTTTTTCCGGTCCGCCCGCAAGCACCCCGTGATGGCCGTACGGGAAATGGGGTCAGAGCCCATTTTCCCGCCCCTACCCCAGCCTTGCGGCAGCGAGGTCCGAAAAATGGGCTCTGACCCCATTTCCCGAGATCACGGCGGAGACATGTGCTCTGAACCCATCTTCCCCCAAAAATGGGCTCTGACCCCGATTTTTCCGCTGCATGGCTAGGCTGTGGGACAAGGGCCTGCCGCTCGACGAGCGCATCCTGCGCTTCACGGCCGGCGAGGATCACGTGCTCGACGAGCGGCTGGTCGAGTACGACGTGCGCGCGTCGATCGCACACGCGCGGATGCTCGAGCAGCAGGGCCTGATCACGGCCGAGGACGGCGCGGCGATCCGCGAGGGCCTCGAGGCGCTCGCCGCCGCGCATGCGGCCGGCGAGTGGCAGATCTCCCTCGCGGACGAGGACGTGCACGGCGCGCTCGAGGCGCGGCTGATCGAGCGGATCGGCGATGCGGGCGGCCGCGTGCATCTCGGCCGTTCGCGCAACGACCAGGTGCTCGTCGCGCTGCGCCTATATCTCAAGGACGCGGTCGCGGCGCTCGCCGAACGCGCCGACGACGTGATCCGCGCGCTCGACGAGCTCGCAGACAGCCAAGGCGACATCCCGCTGCCCGGCTACACGCACATGCAGCCGGCGATGCCGAGCTCCGTGCGGCTCTGGGCGGGAGGCTTCGCGGCGGAGCTCCGCGACGACCGCGACGGCCTCCTCCGCACGCTCGCGCGGATCGATCAGAATCCGCTCGGCTCGGCGGCAGGCTACGGCGTGCCGAACCTGCCGCTCGATCGCGAGGCGACGCGCCGCGAGCTCGGCTTCGCGCGCAACCATGAGCCGGTCACGGCCGTGCAGCTGTCGCGCGGCAAGGCCGAGGCGAGCGTGATCTTCGAGCTTTCGCTCCTCGTCGGCGACGTCGGCCGGCTCGCGT
The DNA here is from genome assembly GCA_036381515.1 of Gammaproteobacteria bacterium. Lineage (GTDB taxonomy): Bacteria > Pseudomonadota > Gammaproteobacteria > Steroidobacterales > Rariloculaceae > ZC4RG20. The sequence continues at coordinate 78,151 of DASVCR010000073.1, forward strand.
CGGACCTGCTCCTTTTCTATACGGCCGAGTTCGCCTACGTGACGCTGCCCGTCGAGATGACGACCGGCTCGTCGATCATGCCGCAGAAGCGCAACCCCGACGTCTTCGAGCTCCTGCGCGGCGCGCAGGCGACGCTCCACGGCGCGCTCGTCGAGACGCTCGGCATCACGGCGAAGCTCCCGTCCGGCTATCACCGCGATCTGCAGCGGCTCAAGGCACCGCTCTTTCGCAGCATCGATCTCGCGGACGCGGTGCTCGAGATCGCCGCGCACGCGCTGCGCGGCGTCCGGTTCCGACCGGAGAACATCCGCCTCAGCGACGAGCTCTACGCCGCGGCGCGGGCGAACCAGCTCGTGCTCGAGCAGGGCCTGCCATTCCGCGAGGCCTACCGCCGGGTCGCCGCCGAGCTCGCGGCGAAGAAGCCATGACGGCCGAGCGGCGGCGCTCCAGAGGCCGCGCGTCCCGCGCGGCGACGGCGACGGGCGCGATCCTCGCCGGCATCGCGCTCGCGGCGCTCGCAGGCTGCGGGCAGAAGGGGCCGCTCGTGCTGCCCGACGAGGCGGCGACGCGCCCCGGAACGGCCCCTGCGTCGCGCGATTCGAGCGACGACGGGCGCAACGAGAACGCAGCCGGGAGCACGCCCACGGCGGACGACGATGACGAGCAAACGGAAGACGGAGCCGATGGCGGATAAGCCGCTCGTCCTCGTCGACGGCTCGTCGTACCTGTATCGCGCGTATCACGCGCTGCCCGACCTGTCGACGAAGGACGGCCAACCGACCGGCGCGCTGCTCGGCGTGCTGAACATGGTCTACAAGCTCATCGACGAGTATGAGCCCGAGCGCATGGCCGTCGTGTTCGACGCGCCGGGCAAGACGTTCCGCGACGAGCTCTACGAGGACTACAAGGCGAATCGGCCGCCGATGCCGGACGCGCTCGGCGCGCAGATCGAGCCGCTGCTCGACGCGATCCGCAAGATCGGCATCCCGGTCATCAGCGTGCCGGGCATCGAGGCGGACGACGTGATCGGCACCATCGCGAAGCGCGCAGCCGACGCGGGCGTCTCGACCGTGATCTCGACGTCCGACAAGGACATGGCGCAGCTCGTCGACGGCCGGATCACGCTCGTCGATACGATGCCGCGGCCGGGCCGCGACGCGTCGCAGCCGATCGACGCGGCGGCGGTCAAGGCGAAGTTCGGCGTCGGCCCGGAGCTCATCGTCGACTACCTCGCGCTCGTCGGCGACACGACCGACAACATCCCGGGCGTCAAGGGCGTCGGCGCGAAGACCGCCGCGAAGTGGCTCGAGCAATACGGCTCGCTCGACGCGCTGATCCAGCATGCGGACGAGATCAAAGGAAAGGCCGGCGAGAGCCTGCGCGAGGCGATTCCGCACCTGCCGCTCTACCGCGAGCTCGCGACGATCCGCTGCGACTGCGAGCTGCCGTTCGGGCTCGACGAGCTCGAGGTCGAGGCTCCGGACATCGACGGCCTGCGCGAGCTTTACACGCGCCTCGAGCTCTTCTCGCTGATCAAGCGGCGACTGCCGTCGCCCGAGCCCGGCGCGGTGCCGCCGCCCCCCGAGCCCGAGACGCCGCGCCGCTACGAGACGGTCCTGACCGAAGCGCAGCTCGACGCGTGGATCGAGCGCATCGCCGCGGCACCGCTCGTCGCGCTCGACGTGCGGAGCGATCGGCCGGACTACATGCACGCGAGGCTGGTCGGCCTCGCGCTGTCCGTGCACCCGGGCGAAGCGGCGTATATCCCCCTCGCCCACCGCAGCACCGAGGCGCCCGAGCAGCTCGACCGCGACGCGGTGATCGAGCGGCTGAAGCCCTGGCTCGAGTCCGACGCGGCGGCGAAGGTCGTTCACGACGGCAAGCTCGCCTCACACGTGCTCAAGCGCGAACGCGTCACGCTGCGCGGCATACGCCACGACACGATGCTCGAGTCGTACGTGCTGAACTCGGTCGGGTCGCGCCACGACCTCGACGCGATCGCGTCGAAGTACCTCGGCCTCAAAACCGTCACGCTCGAGGACGTCTGTGGACGCGGTGCGAAGCAGATCCCGTTCGATCAGCTCGGCGTCGACGACGCGTGCCGCTACGCGGCGGAGAACGCGGACGTCGCGCTCCGCGCGCACGACACCCTGTGGCCGCGTCTCGTCGAGACGCCGGAGCTCGAGCGGCTCTACGTGGAGATCGAGCAGCCGCTGTCGGCCGTGCTGTTCGCGATGGAGGAGGCGGGCGTCAAGGTCGACGCGAAGATGCTCGAGAGGCAGAGCAGGGAGCTCGCCGAAGAGATGGCCCGGGTGGAGAAGGAGGCGTACGAGGCCGCCGGCGGCCCCTTCAACCTGGGCTCGCCGAAGCAGCTGCAGGAGGTGCTCTACGAGCGGCTCGCGCTGCCCGTGCTCGGCAAGACGCCCGGCGGGCAGCCGTCGACGGCCGAGAGCGTGCTCGCCGAGCTTGCGGTGTCGTACGACCTGCCGCGGCTGATCCTCGAGCACCGCGCCCTCGCGAAGCTGAAGTCGACGTACGCGGACAAGCTGCCGCGCGAGATCAACCCGCAGACCGGGCGCATCCACACGTCGTACCACCAGGCCGTGGCCGCGACCGGACGGCTCTCGTCGTCCGATCCGAACCTGCAGAACATTCCGATCCGCACGCCGGAGGGACGCAGGATCCGCCAGGCGTTCGTCGCGGAGCGCGGCTACAAGCTGATCGCGGCCGACTACTCGCAGATCGAGCTCAGGATCATGGCGCACCTGTCCGGCGACGAGCGGCTGCGCGCAGCGTTTGCCGAGCGCGAGGACATCCATCGCGCGACGGCCGCCGAGGTGTTCAACGTGCCGCTCGCGGACGTCACCGCGGACCAGCGCCGCTCCGCGAAGGCGATCAACTTCGGGCTGATCTACGGGATGTCGGCGTTTGGCCTCGCGCGCCAGCTCGGCGTCGAGCGCGGCGTCGCGCAGCGCTACATCGACCTCTATTTCCAGCGCTACCCCGGCGTGAAGCGCTACATGGACGAGACGCGCGAGCGGGCCCGCCGCGACGGCTACGTATCGACCGTGTTCGGGCGCCGCCTCTACCTGCCCGAGATCAACGAGCGCAACGCGCAGCGGCGGCAGTACGCCGAGCGCAGCGCGATCAATGCGCCGATGCAGGGCACGGCCGCGGACATCATCAAGCGCGCGATGCTGAAGATCCACGCGTGGCTCGCCGACGCGCGGGTCGATGCGCGGCTGATCATGCAGGTCCACGACGAGCTCGTGCTCGAGGTCCGCCAGGACCAGGCCGCGGACGTGGCCCACGCCGTCGTCGCGCTCATGGAGTCGGCCGCGGAACTCGACGTGCCGCTGAAGGTCGATGCGGGCATCGGCGGGAACTGGGACGAGGCGCACTAGGCAGCCCTCCGAGCCGCGATGACGCGGCCGCCGCCGGGCCGGCCCGCGGGGCCAATTACCCCGGGGCCGGCGGTCCGAGGCCGATGAATTTTTCTCCGCCGAGCCCCCGGAACTTTTCGCAGCGGCCCCGGACTAATGCCCCAGACGTCCGATGAGGGCGTCCCCGCTATCCTCCCTAAGCGGGCTTGGTTCCGGTTACCCCAACCGGAACACCTGGTCCCGGGCGTGTCCCCTGAATCCCGCGCCCGGGGCCACTTCAAACTGGCCCCGCGGTTCCCCCCCGGGGCCTTTTTTTATGTCCGGCGGGCGCCTCGTCGCCCTCCTTCGCCGCGTCGTCCGGACCGGACGCCCCGTCGAACCAGCGGTCGAGGCACGCGCGCGCGTCGTCGACCCCCTGCCCCGTCTGCGCCGAGAAGACGATGACCCCGGCCGTGGCGGGAACCTCGGCCGCCACGCGGCGACGCTGCCGCGCGGCCTCGTTCCGGCTCACCTTGTCCGCTTTCGTCAGCAGCAACAGCGTCGGCAGGCCGAGCGCCTCCGCCCAGTCGAGCATCGTCCGATCGAGCTCGGTCACGCCTCGCCGGATGTCCATCGTCACGACCAGGCCGCGGAGGTTCGGCCGACCTTGCAGGTACCCGTCGAGCAGCGAGCGCCAGCGCTTCCGGACGTCGGGCGTGACCTGCGCGAACCCGTAGCCCGGCAGGTCGACGATCCGCCTGCCCGGTCCGGCCTCGAAGAAGTTGATCAGCTGCGTGCGCCCCGGCGTCTTGCTGACGCGGGCAAGCTTCCGCACGCCGGTGATCGCGTTGATCGCACTCGATTTGCCCGAGTTCGAGCGGCCGACGAACGCGACCTCGGGCTCGTCGGGCCTCAGGAAACCGCTCGGATCCGAGGCGCTTGTCAGAAACTTGGCGGCGGCCATATTCGCGGCTGCGGACGGAACGGCGAAGGGCAAGTAGTGTACAATCCGCGCCTCACCTCGACGAAAGCATTCCAGGGAAGCGTGGACGAGATGATCGACGAACCGCGCGGCCGCCGTTTGCGGCCCTCGACGGTGCTCGCCGCCGTCGCCTTCGTCGCGGCGACCGTACTGACCGGGACGGCCTCCGCGCAGCAGCAGGGACAGGACGTCATTTTCGGCGGCTCGGTCGAGGCCGGCCGGGAGAAATCGACGACGTGCGCGTCGTGCCACGGCGTCGACGGCAACAGCGTGAGCGCGGAGTGGCCGAGCCTTGCCGGTCAGCACCCGCGCTACATCTACAATCAGCTCCAGGCCTTCAAGAACGGCGAGCGGCAGGATCCGGGCATGCAGCAGTTCGCGATGATGTTGTCCGATCAGGACATGCGCGACATCGCGGCCTACTATTCGTCGCAGCAGCTCACGCCGAAGGGCGCTGATCCGGAGCTCGTCGGGCTCGGCGAGGACGTCTACCGCGCCGGCATCCCGGAGCGGGGCGTGCCGGCCTGCATGGCCTGCCACGGCCCCGGCGGGCACGGCAACTTCCTTGCCGGCTTCCCGCGCATCAGCGGTCAGAATTCGGCATATATGCTGAAGACGATGCAGGAGTACGCGGCCGGGACCCGCCGCTCCGACACTCAGTACAATCAGATGATGCGCAACATCGCCGACCAGCTGCTCGAGGACGAGCTGCGCGCGGTCGTGAGCTACGTGCAGGGCCTGCGGCAATGATCCGCGCGTGCCGCCGCATCGTCGTGCCGCTCGGGCTGCTGCTGCTCGCCGCCTGCGGGGCAGGCGACCCGCAGGGTGCCGACCGGGGCCTCGCCCCCGCCGGTGACGAGGCGGCCCTCGAGCCGGAGGATGCCGCGGCCCGGCCCGCCGATGCCGAGGAGGCGCCGACGTCTGCGCGCTTCCAGCTCGGCGTCCACTACGAGCGGCTGTCGCCGACGCAGCCGACGAGCTCGAGCCCCGACCAGATCGAGGTCGCAGAAGTGTTCTGGTACGGCTGCCCGCATTGCTACGCGTTCGAGCCGTATCTCGAGCGGTGGGCTGCGCAGAAGCCGGCCGACGTGAGCTTCGTGCGGATCCCCGCGCTCTGGAATCCCGTGCTGCGGACCCACGCCCGGGCGTTCTATACCGCGCAAGTGCTCGGTAAGCTCGACGAGATGCACTCGGCGTTCTTCAACGAGATCCACGAGAACGGCAATCCGCTCGACACGCGTGAGGCCCTTGCGGAGTTCTTCGCGCGCTTCGGTGTCGATGCCGCCGAGTTCGAGCGGACGTTCGACTCGTACGATGGGGTCCACGAGGCGCTCCAGCGGGCCGAGCAGCTGAACCGCGCCTACCGGATCACGAGCGTCCCCACGATCGTCGTGAACGGCAAGTACACGACGAACGCGACGCTCGCGGGGAGCTACGAGCAGCTGATCGAGCTGATCGACGAGCTCGTCGAGTCGGAGCGTCTCGACGACTGACGCCGAAGCGGCCCGCCGCGGCATGCGGCTCGCCGCCCTCCTGCTCCTCCGGCGGGCTCCGGCGCCTTAGAACGGGTCCCGCGGCTCCGCGAGGCCGTACGGGTCGACGTGGATCAGCACCTCCGCGCGCGGAAATGCGTTCCGGACCTCGCGCGCGACCTCCTCCGAGATCGCATGCGCCTCGAGCAGCGTGAGGTTCGGGTCGAGCTCGAGGTGAAGCTGGATGAACTCCGTGTGCCCGGACGACCGCGTCCGCACGTCGTGGAACCCGAGCACCGCCGGGTGGCCGGCGATGATGCTCTCGATGCGGCCGCGGGCGCTGGTCGGCAGCTCGCGGTCGAGGAGCACGTCGAGCGCTTCCACGACGATCCGCCGCACGCTCCATAGGATCGCACCGACGACGAAGAGGCCGAGCAGCGGGTCGAGCAGATACCAGCCGAAACGGTAGCTCACGAAGAGCCCGACGAGCAGCGCGGCGTTCGTCAGGACGTCCGCCTGGTAGTGGACCGAGTCGGCCGAGATCGCGAGCGAGTCGGTCTTCGCGATCACGTAGCGCTGCAGCGCAAAGAGGCCGAGCGTCAGCAGCAGCGACACGCCGAGCGTGCCGAGCGCCGCCGCGGGCGCCTCGAGCGGCTCCGGCGCGATCAGGCGGCCCGCGGCCTCGAGGCCGACGTAGAGCGCGGAGCCCGTGACGATCAGCGCCTGCACGAGGCCCGCGACGCCTTCGGACTTGCCGTGCCCGAAGCGGTGCTCGCGATCCGCGGGCGCGAGCGAGATGCGCACGGCGAGAAGCGTGATCAGCGACGCGGCGAGATCGAGCAGCGAGTCCGCGAGCGAGCCGAGCAGCGCGACCGAGCCGCTTGCCGCGTACGCCCACGCCTTCATCACGATCAGCACGAACGCGACGGTGACGGACCCGCCGCTTGCGAGTCGCATCAGCCGCGCGCGGTCGCCGGATTCCGCAACCTGCATCGTTGCCGCCCGAACGCGAGCGCCTAGACCTTGCAGAGCCGTTCCGCGGCCTCTCGCAGCGTCTGCTCCTGCTTCGCGAAACAGAAACGCACGAGCGTCGAGCCGGGCGGAGGCTCGGCGCAGAACACCGAGATCGGGATCACCGCGACGCCGTGCTCGATCGTGAGCCGCCGCGCGAACTCGGTATCCGGCTCCGACGAGATCCGCCCGTAATCGGCGAGCTGGAAGTACGTGCCGCGCGCCGGAGCGAGCTCGAATCGCGAGCCGGCGAGGAGCTCGACGAAGAGATCCCGCTTCTGCCGGTAGAAGTCCGGCAGCGACAGGTAATGCTCCGGCCGCTCGCGGATGAAGTCCGCGAGCGCGTGCTGCAGGGGCGTGACCGTCGCGAACGTCAGATACTGATGGATCTTGCGCAGCTCCGCGGTCAGCGCGCGGGGCGCGACGGCGTACCCGACCTTCCACCCGGTCGCGTGATAGGTCTTGCCGAACGAGAACACCGCGAACGAGCGCTCCTTGAGCTCCGGATGCGCGAGCACGGTCGCGTGCCGGCCGTCGAACACGATGTGCTCGTACACCTCGTCGCTCAGCAGGTAGCAGCCGTACGGGCGGAGCAGCGCGGCGAGCTCGCCCAGGTCCTCGTCGGTCAGGAGCGCGCCGCTCGGGTTGTGCGGCGAGTTGACGATCACGAGGCGGGTGCGGTCGGAAAGCACGGACTTCAAGCGCTCCCAGTCGATCGAGAACGACGGGCGTGCGAGCGGAACGTGAAGCGTCCGGCCGCCGGCGAGCGTGACCGCCGGCTCGTACGAGTCGTAGGCCGGATCGAAGACGATCACCTCGTCGCCCGGGCGCACGACCGCGTGGATCGCGGCGAACAGCGCCTCGGTCGCGCCGGGCGTCACGGTGATCTCCGTCTCCGGATCCGCATGAACGCCGTAGAGGCCGCGGAGCTTCTCCGCGATCGCCTCGCGCAGCTCGCGCACGCCGGCCATCGGCGCGTACTGATTGCGGCCGGCCTCCAAATAATGCGTCACGCGCGCGACGAGCTCGGCCGGCGGTTGAAAATCCGGGAACCCCTGTGAGAGGTTAATGGCTTTCTGCTGCTCGGCGAGCTGCGACATCACCGTGAAGATCGTCGTGCCGACCTTCGGGAGTTTCGATTCAAGCAGACTCATGCGCGCGGAGATCCGACGATGCTTGCGAAAATTCTGATCGGAATCGGCCTCGCCCTGGTAGGCCTCGGCCTTCTGCTGCACTTCGCCCCGAACGCGCTCAGCTGGTTCGGCAAGCTGCCCGGCGATATCGATATCGAGCGCGGCAACACGCGGTTCTTCTTTCCGATCACGACCATGATCATCGTCAGCATCGTGCTCACGGTGCTCGTGAACCTGTTCTTTCGGCGCTGACGGACGGCGCGCCGAGCATTCCTCGACGAGCCCGAGCAGCGACCCGGCAGAGCGCAGCGGCGATCGGGCCGATTATCGCGGCGCCGACCGCGATCGGCCACGACGCGCCGAGCGCAATCACGATCAGCGAGCACGATCGGAACCGCCATGAGGCTCCCGATGGGGAGCTCACCGGTGACAAGTTCGGCATGCGAACCCCATGCCGTGCGGTGCGCCGACGCCATCCGGCTCTCTGCGCCCGCACGCGGCTTACCGGCCCACGATCGAGCGATCAGGCCCGTCGACTCAGGCCTGCTCCTCCTCGACCGGGGCGGGGGCCATTTTCTCAGGCACCAGGAACCTCGCCATGATCAGCCCCCCTTCGTAGAGCGCGTACATCGGCAACGCGAGCAGCGTCTGCGAGAAGACGTCGGGCGGCGTCAGCAGCATGCCGACGACGAACGCGCCGAGGAAGACGTACGGCCGAGCGGCCTTGAGCTTCTGCACGTCGACGAGGCCGCTCCAGATCAGCATCACCGTCGCGATCGGGACCTCGAACGAGACGCCGAACGCGAAGAACAGCGTCAGCACGAAGCTCAGATACTCGCCGATGTCCGTGTTCATCGCGACGCCCTCGGGCGTCGCGAGCGCGAAGAAACCGAACATTATCGGAAAGACGACGTAATAGGCGAAGGCGACGCCCGCGTAGAAGAGGACTACGCTCGACACGAGCAGCGGCAACGCGAAGCGCTTCTCCCGCCGGTACAGGCCCGGCGCGACGAACGCCCAGACCTGGTAGAGCACGATCGGCATCGCGAGGAAGACCGCGACGAACAGCGTCGTCATGAACGGCGTCAGAAACGGGGCCGCGACGCGCGTCGCGATCATCGTCTGGCCTTCGGGCAGCGCCTCGCGGAGCGGCTCCGAGACGAACGTGAAGATCTCCTGCGTGAACGGCACGAGACACAGGAACACGACGAGCACCGCGAGCATCGATTTGATGATGCGCGAGCGGAGCTCGATCAGGTGCGAGATCAGAGTGCCTTCGGCGAGCTGTTCCTGCTCTTGATCGTCGGCCACTGTGCTGCTCATCTTGCGCTCGACTCGCGGACCTTCGCCGCCTCCGCCACAGCGGTCTCGGCCGCCTCCTGCGCCCCCTCTTCACGCGGCGAGCCCGCCGCGTCGGGGCGCGCACCGTCTTCCGTACCTCGCGCGGCGACCTCGACCGGGCGCGTCATCGTCGACACGGATGCAGACGACGCCGGGGACGACTCCGCGGGAGCGGCCTCGGCCGCTGCGGAAACCGAAGTTTCCGACGGTGCGGACGTCGCCGCCTTCGGCGATGCGGGCGCCGTGCCCTCGCCCGCCGGCCCGGAGGCTTCGGGCGCGCCGGACGGCTCGGCCGAGGATTCAGAGGCCGTCGATGCGGAGGGCTTCGCGGACGTGGATGCTTCGGACTCGGCGCGCTTCGAAGAGGCCGGCGCCGACTTCTTCTTCTGCGCCCTGTGCATCTCCTCGAGCGCCACCTCGCGCTCGAGCTGATAACGGAGCTGATTCGCGGTGCGGCGGGCCTTCGCGACCCAACGGCCGATTTGTGCCGCGACGCGCGGCAGCCGCTCGGGGCCAAGGATCAGCAGCCCGATCACGAAGACCAGGATCAGCTCGCCCATGCTCGTATCGAACATCCGAGGCCCTCGCGGTCAACCGGTGACGGCGCTCAGCTCTGCGACGCCTTGTCCTTGCGCTCGACGAACTCCGCGTCGGGCTCCGTCGCCTGCTTCACCCCGCCGGCCTCGAGGCGTTTCGGATCGTCGCCGGCACGATCCTTGTCGTCGTCCTGCTCCATCGCCTTGCGGAAGCTCTTGAGGGCACCGCCGAGATCGCTGCCGAGCGTCTTTAAGCGCTTCGTGCCGAAGACCAGCACGACGATCAACAGGATGATCAGGAGCTGCCAGATGCTGATTCCGCTGAGTCCCATTTCGTACCCTCCTCGAGGGACAGCAAAGTATCGAATGATACGCCAAAGCGCCTGCGCGCCGGCGTCAACTCCGCGGCGCGACGTGCAGCCAGAACGTGACGGGGCCGACGTTCGTCAGATCGACTTCCATCGAAGCGCCGAAGCGGCCGCGAGCGGTCGGCACGCCGAGCGCTTCCACCTCGTTGACGAGCCGGTCGAAAAGCACCGCGCCGTCCGCTGGATCCGCCGCCCTCGAGAAGCCTGCGCGCGTGCCCTTGCGCGTGTCGGCGGCGAGCGTGAACTGCGGCACGAGCAGCATCGCGCCGCCGACGTCCACGAGGCTGCGGTTCATTCGGCCCGAGTCGTCCGGGAAAACACGGTATTCGACCAGCCTCTCGGCCAGTCGTTTCGCCTCGGCCGGCCCGTCGCCCCGCTCGACGCCGACGAGGACGAGGAGCCCCATGCCGATCTGCCCGACGATTTCGCCGTCGACGGTCACGCGGGCGCGGCTCACTCGCTGCAGGAGGCCGATCACGGCGATGTCCTTTCGCAGATGTCTCCCACTTTATCGCTTAAGAGTCGGAAATATCGATGTATGAATCCCACTTGCTGCGCAAATCGTGCATTGTGGAGATTCAGCACCAGGAATCGCCCCGATACGAGTACGAGGTGGTAACTCGCCGCGCTCCTCTGTCAGTGCACCGGGCGATCTGCTATTAGTACGCGCTTTCCGTGCCACGGGGAGGAAGCCTACTATGAAACGCCGCGATTTCGTCGCCGCGATCGGCGGCGCTGCCGCCCTCACCGCCTGCTCCCCCGCTCCGGAGACGTCCGGCGGCACGCGCAGCGACGAGCGCTTCGAGTGGCGAATCGTGACGACCTGGGCGCCGAACTTCCCGGGCCTCGGCACTGCCGTGAACAGGCTCGCCCGCGTCATCGAGCAGATGAGCGCGGGCCGCCTGCGGATCAGGGTCTATGCGGCCGGCGAGCTGATCCCGGCCTTCGAGGTCTTCGACGCCGTCTCGCGCGGCACGGCGGAAATGGGCCACGGCGCGGCGTATTACTGGCGCGGCCAAGTCGAAGCGGCCCAGTTCTTCGCATCGATCCCGTTCGGCCTGACGGCACACGAGATGAACGGGTGGCTCTACTACGGCGGCGGCCTCGATCTGTGGCGCGAGGTCTACGAGCCGTTCAACCTCGTGCCGTTCCCGGCCGGCAATACCGGCGTGCAGACCGGCGGCTGGTTCAACCGCAGGATCGAGAGCGTCGCGGACCTTCGCGGCCTCAAGATGCGTATCCCGGGCATCGGCGGCGAGGTCCTGAAGGCCGCGGGCGGCACCCCCGTCAACCTGCCGGGCGCCGACATCTTCACGGCCCTGCAAACGGGGACGATCGACGCGGCCGAGTGGGTCGGCCCGTACAACGACATCGCGGCCGGTCTGCATCAGGCCGCCCGCTACTACTACTATCCCGGATGGCAGGAGCCCGGGCCGACGCTCGAGTGCATCGTGAACCGCCAGGCGTGGGAGCGGCTCCCGGACGACCTGAAGGCGATCGTGCAGACCGCCTGCCAGGCGGTGAATCTCGACATGACGGCCGAGTTCATGGCGCGCAACGCGCAGGCGCTCGAGCAGCTCGAGGCAGACGAGTCCGTCGAGGTGCTCGAGTTTCCCCAGCCCGTGCTGGCCGAGCTGAAGCGGGCCACGCTCGAGGTCGTCGAGGCCCTCGCCGCGCGGGATCCGGTCTCGGCGAAGGTCTGGGAATCGTACCGCGCGTTTCTCCGGCAGTCGGAGGGCTGGCAGCGCGCGTCGGAGTTCGCGTACCTGAAGACCCGCGAGGTGTGACCGCGGGTTCCGCGTCCCCCCCGCCGTTGACATCGGCTGCCGGCAGCCGCAATCATCATCCGCCCGATCATCGCGGTCGTGGGGAGGTCGGGCCGCGCCCAAATGACCGGCCGTTAAGGGTCTGTTAACATTCCAAGTGCTCAACTGGAGCGACTGCAGGTCAACTGGAAGTAGAGGGAGCTCGATGAAACGATTCACGGTCGTGCTCGGCTTAATCGGCCTCTTCGCCGCCGCGCCGGGTTTTGCACAGGAGTGCTCGTTGACCATCGAAGGCAACGATCAGATCCAGTTCGATAAGAAGGAGTTGCGCGTCAGCTCGAGCTGCACCGAAGTCACCGTGACGCTGCGGCACGTCGGCAAGCTCGCGGCCAACGTGATGGGGCACAACTGGGTGTTGACGGCCACGGAAGACTATATGGCCGTCGCGCAGGCCGGTCAGGCGGCGGGGCCCCCGAATTACACTCCGGCCAACGACGAGCGCGTGATCGCATCGACCTCGGTGGTCGGCGGGGGTGAGGAGACGTCGGTGACGTTCGATCTCTCGAAGCTCGAGCCGGGCGGCGACTACACGTATTTCTGCTCGTTCCCGGGCCACTTTGTGCTGATGAACGGCAAGTTCATCGTCGAGTAAGGAGCAGGTCGAACCTTCGGTCGTCCTTGTTTCAGGACAGTGAAGTTCGCGAGGATCAATCTGAATACGGAAGTTCGAGGTGGAGTAGCCGAGTAGGAAGCTGAGGGACCGACGCGCCTTTCTGCAATCCAGGCGGTCGCACGCCGACCGCCGCAAGAACGCGGGGTGGAAGAGATATGGCTTTGGCCGTAGTCATCGTCCTCTTGGTCGTTGGGTCCCTCATCTTCCACTTTGCGAGTCCCTGGTACTTCACCCCTCTCGCATCCAACTGGTCTTCGGTCGACACCACCGTCGACATCACGTTCATCGTCTGCGGCATCGTCTTCGTTGCCGTCAATCTCTTCACCGCCTACTGCCTCATCAGGTACCGGCACCGTAAGAACCATCAGGCGCATTACGAGCCCGAGAGCAAGAAGCTCGAGGGCGGGCTGACCGCATTCACGGCCGTCGGGGTCGCAGCAATGCTGACTCCGGGGCTCTTCGTCTGGGGCGAGTTCGTCTCCGTGCCCGACGACGCGATGGTCGTCGAGTCGTTCGGCAAGCAGTGGCATTGGAGCTTCCGCTTCCCCGGCGAGGACGGTGTGCTCGGGCGAACCGACGTTCGGCACATGAGCGTCGACAACCCGTTCGGCATGGATCCCGACGATCCGGCCGGGCAGGACGACCGGCTCGTATCGAGCCCGACGCTGCATCTTCCCGCCGGCCGTCCGATCCACATGCTGCTCCGCTCGGCGGACGTCCTCCACAACTTCACCGTGCCGCAGTTCCGCACGAAGATGGATCTCGTGCCGGGCATGGTGACCTATCAGTGGTTCACGCCGACGGCGGTCGGAACCTACGAGCTTCTCTGCGAAGAGCTCTGCGGCTTCGCGCATTTCGCGATGCGCGGGCGCGTGATCGTCGACGACGAAGCCGATTTCGAGACGTGGCTCTCCGCGCTGCCGACCTACGCCGAGACCGCGTCGGCGCCCCGGGGCAACCCCGAGGCCGGAGCCGCGATGTACGCCGTCTGCAGCGCGTGTCACGGCGCGCAGGGCGAAGGCAACGCGACGCTGAACGCGCCGAAGCTCGCCGGCCAGGAGGCGTGGTACGTGAAGCGGCAGATCCGGATGTTCCAGCAGCGGATCCGCGGCGCCGACGAGCGCGACGCCTTCGGCATGCAGATGGCGCCGATGGCGAACACGCTGACGAGCGAGCAGGTGCTCGCCGACGTCGCGGCGTACATCGAGACGCTGCCCGGCGAGGAGCCGGAGCAGACCGTGTTCGGCGATCCCGTGCGCGGCCGCGAGATCTACACGACGTGCGCCGGCTGCCACGGCCGCGAAGGCCAGGGCAACTGGAGCACGAACGCACCGCGTCTCGCGGGCATGAGCGACTGGTACCTGCTTCGGCAGCTCGAATACTTCCGGGACGGCGTGCGCGGCGCGCATCCCGACGATTTGTACGGCATGCAGATGGCCATGATGGCCGCGAGCCTGCGCGACGAGCGGGCGCTTCAGGACGTCGTCGCGTACATCGACTCGCTTTGACGCAAGGAACGGTGAGGGTATTCGAATCGACTTGAGATGACGCACGGCCGACCGCGGAGCGCACGCGGCGGCCGGGAGGGGGCTCCAAATGGCATATGTCGCAATCGCCGACCGGGACCGTCACTTGCACGACCCCGATACCTTCGTCACGAAGTACATCTGGAGCCAGGACCACAAGGTCATCGCGGTCCAATACGGCAGCGTAGCGATTCTCGTCGGCCTCGTCGCGCTGGGGCTCTCGCTGCTGATGCGGCTTCAGATCGGCTTCCCCGATACGTTCTCGTTCATCACGCCGTACAACTACTACCAGTTCGTGACCATGCACGGGATGATCATGGTCATCTACCTGCTGACCGCGCTGTTCCTCGGCGGCTTCGGCAATTACCTGATTCCGCTGATGTGCGGGGCGCGCGACATGGTGTTCCCGTACATGAACATGCTGAGCTTCTGGGTGTACCTGCTCTCCGTCATCGTGCTGATCGCGAGCTTCTTCGCGCCGGGCGGGCCGACGGGCGCCGGCTGGACGCTGTATCCGCCGCAGGCGATCGCCGAAGGCACGCCGGGCGTCGACTGGGGCATCATCCTGATGCTCGCGTCGCTCGCGATCTTCATCGTCGCGTTCACGATGGGCGGCCTCAACTACGTGACGACCGTGCTTCAGGCACGCTGCCGCGGCATGACGCTGATGCGGCTGCCGCTCTCCGTGTGGGGCATCTTCGTCGCGACGATCCTCGGCCTGTTCGCGTTCCCGGCGCTCCTCGTCGCCGCGATCATGCTGCTGCTCGACAGGCTGCTCGGCACGAGCTTCTTCATGCCGGCGCTCTTGTCGATGGGCGGCGAGACCGGCAACGACGGCGGCAGCCCCATCCTGTTCCAGCATCTCTTCTGGTTCTTCGGACACCCTGAGGTCTACATCGTCGCGCTGCCCGCGTTCGGCATCGTGTCCGACCTCCTGTCGACGCACGCGCGGAAGAACATCTTCGGCTATCGCATGATGGTGTGGGCGATCGTCGCGATCGGCGCGCTGTCGTTCGTCGTCTGGGCGCACCATATGTACGTCAGCGGCATGAATCCGTACTTCGGCTTCTTCTTCGCGACGACGACGCTGATCATCGCGGTGCCGACCGCGATCAAGGTCTACAACTGGATCCTGACCTTGTGGCGCGGCGACATCCACTTCACGCTGCCGATGCTGTGGGCGACGGGCTTCATCTTCACGTTCGTCCACGGCGGCCTGACCGGGCTCTTCCTCGGCAACGTCACCGTCGATCTGCCGCTCTCGGATACGTACTTCGTGATCGGCCACTTCCACATGGTCATGGGCGTGTCGCCCGTCATGGTGCTGTTCGGCGCGATCTACCACTGGTTCCCGAAGATCACGGGGAAGATGGCGAACGAGACGCTTGGGAAGATCCACTTCTGGATGACGTTCCTCGGCACGTACGCGATCTACCTGCCGATGCACTACCTCGGGATTCTCGGCATGCCGAGGCGCTACTACGCGTACGGCGATACCCAGATCCTGCCCGAGTCCGGCGTGATCGCGAACCAGAGCATCACGATCGCCGCGATCATCGTCGCGCTCGCGCAGATGATCTTCCTGATCAACGTGTTCTACAGCCTGCGCCACGGCAAGAAGGCGGAGCAGAACCCGTGGCGCGCGACGACGCTCGAGTGGCAGACGCCGGACACGCCGCCGAAGCACGGCAACTGGGGCCCGAAGCTGCCGGTCGTCTACCGCTGGGCGTACGACTACAGCGTTCCCGGCGCGAGCCGTGATTTCATTCCGCAGAACGAGCCTCCGCGCGAAGGCGTCCGGGCGGCGACCTGACGAGGCCGGCTCGAGGAGGATCTCGCGATGCTGACCGCTCTGCTGATCGCGATGCTGACCGGGATCACGATCTGGTGGCTGCTCGTGCAGCGGCTCAAGACGAAGCCGTGGACCGAGCAGGGCGTCATTCCCGGCAGCCAGGACTCGCTGACGTCGTCCGCGCCGAAGGTCGGCCTCTTCGTCTTCCTGGCGATGGTCACGAGCCTGTTCCTCGTCTTCGTCGGCGCATACATCATGCGCAAGGACCACGGGCACGGCGGCGGGATGCATGTGTGGATGCCGGTCGACGACCCGAACGTGCTGTGGCTCAACACGGTGCTGCTGGTCCTCGCGAGCGCGGCGCTGCAGCACGCGCGCGGACGCATGTCGCACGAGGACGTTGCGGCGGCGCGCAGGAGCTTCGCCGCCGGGGGCGTCCTGACCGTGCTGTTCCTGGCGGGTCAGGTCTCTGCCTGGGTGGCGTTGTCGTCGACCGGGCTCTACACCGTCGAGAGCCCGGCCTATTCATTCTTCATCCTGCTGACGGCCGTGCACGGCCTGCACCTCGTCGGCGGGCTGGTCGTGCTCGCGCGCGCGGCGCTCAGGATGGCGCGGGCCGACACGAGCAACGTCGTCGTGACGAGCGGGCTCGTGACGAGCGTCGAGCTCTGCACGACGTACTGGCATTTCCTGTTGTTGGTCTGGCTCGGACTCTTCTGGTTGCTGTTGTCGACATGAGCGCGCGGCGGCGGGTCGGACCCGCCGCCGCGGGGGGGAGATAGAGACCTATGGCGCAAGACGGGGTGACCGCAATCGCACGGGGCGAGCCTGAAGGCTGGCGCAGCATCGTCTCGGACTGGTCTGCCGACAAGCAGACCTTCCACGTGCCGTGGGGCAAGGCGATGATGTGGATCTTCCTCGTCAGCGACACGTTCATCTTCTCGTGCTTCCTCGTGTCGTACATGAACGTGCGCATCTCGACCGCGGTACCGTGGCCGAACCCGAGCGAGGTCTTCGGGCTGCAGGTCTTCGGCATCGACGTCCCGCTCCTCCTGATCGCGATCATGACGATGGTGCTGATCACGAGCAGCGGCACGATGGCGATGGCGGTCAACTTCGGCTACCGCCGGGACAGGTTCAAGACGACCGCGCTGATGCTGTTCACGGCCGGCTTCGGCGCGGTGTTCGTCGGGATGCAGGCGTTCGAGTGGACGAAGCTGATCGTGGAAGGGGTGCGGCCGTGGCAGAACCCGTTCGGCGCCGAGCAGTTCGGTGCGTCGTTCTTCATGATCACCGGGTTCCACGGCATGCACGTGTCGATCGGGGTCATCTATCTCGTCATCGTCGCGCTGAAGGTGCTGCGCGGCGATTACGAGCGCGCCGGCGGAAACTACGAGATCGTCGAGATCGCGGGCCTGTACTGGCACTTCGTCGACCTCGTCTGGGTGTTCATCTTCGCGTTTTTCTACCTGTGGTGACGGAGCTCGAGCGATGGCGACCGTAGAAGAGGTACATGAAGCGACCGAGCCGCATGGCCGCGAGCTGGAAGCCGCCGAAGCGCACGGGCAACAGCATCCGATCAGGATCTATTTCCTGATCTGGGGCCTGTTGTTCCTGTTCAGCCTGTTCTCGTACCTGACGGACTTTCTCGACGACGGACTGATGCGCTGGGGACTGATCCTGCTCTTCATGTTCCTCAAGGCCGGCTTCATCGTCGCGATCTTCATGCACATGGCGTGGGAGCGGCTCGCGCTGATCTTTGCGATCCTCGGACCGCCGCTCGTGCTGCTCGTGCTCATCGGCCTGATGGTCGTCGAGGGCGACTATACGCTGCTGACACGGATCGACTTTTTCTCGGAGCCGCCGCCGATCGCGGCGCCCGAGCACTGACCGGAGACGCACGGCGCGCGTTCGCCCGCTCGCCGGCGACTCCTTCGACGGAGAAGGACGATGCTCTTCTGGCTGCTCGGTGTCGTCGTCATGCTGCTCATCTGGGCGCGGATCTGGCAGACGAATCCGAAGATGGCGTTCGGCGTGCTGCTCGGCCTGCCGATCGCGTGGGTGGTCTCGCGCCTGATCACGCCCATTTTGACTGGAGAAGCACCCGTGCCCGTCTGGCTGCCGCCGCTGCCGATCGCGATCATCGCGATCACTCTGTTCGTTTTCGGAGCCCTCGTCTGGATTCGCGGCACGCGCGCCGAGCGCGTCCGCGACGAGACTCGCGACCGGCGCTAGCTAGCGAGCGTTCGGATCCGTGGGTACCATCTCGCGCCGGTATCGAGCACCGCCTTTCAATGCCCGCAATACATGCGCCAACGTGATGTCACCGTGCGTCGGGTGTCGCCCGACAACCCGGATCTCGGCCTCTTGATCGCGCTTTCGGACGAGTATCTGAGCAAGCTGTATCCGGTCGAGAGCAATCACCTGGAAAGTGTGGCCGGACTTGCGGCCCCGAATGTCGCGGTGTTCGGAGCTTACGTCGGGCAGAAGCTGGTCGCGTGCGTCGCATCGAAGGTTTGCGAGGACGACGAGCGGTACGCCGAGGTCAAGAGGCTGTTCGTTCTCGAGAGCCACCGAGGTGCAGGAATCGCGCAGGTCCTGATGCGTCGCGTCGAAGACGATGCGAGGGCAAACGGCATCTTTCTCGTGCGGCTCGAAACGGGCATTAAACAGCCCGCGGCCATCGGGCTGTACGAGAAGCTCGGCTATGCCGCGCGGGGGCCGTTCGGGCCGTACGGTGACGACCCCCTCAGCGTCTTCATGGAGAAGCGGCTCGCGGACGAAGCTGCCTCAACCGCGTAGCGCGAGCACGAAGTCGCGCAACGCGGCGCCGATCTCGTGCGGCGAATCCTCCTGGACGTATTGGATGCCGGGCACCGTGACTTCCCGCTGGTTCGGCCAGCCGCGGCAGAAGTCTCGCGCGCGACCGGTCAGGAGCGCGCCCGGATCGGCGTCGATGAAGAGCTTCGGAACGGAGCCTTTCGCGAGCCATTCGGCGTAGCTTTCCACGACTGCAACGACGTCCGCCGGCTGTCCGTCGATCGGCAGCTCACGTGGCCACAACAGCGTCGGCAGGCGGGCATCGCGCTCCCTGAACGGCGCGCGATAGGCCTCCATCTCCTCGACGGACAGCGGACGCATCACGCTCTTCGGCAACACCGTCTCGACGAAGAAGTTCTCGTCGAGCACCATCTGCTCGCCGCGCTCGGATCGCAACGCTCGAAATATCGCGTCGCGGCCGTGCACGAAGTCTTCCCATCGCCGCGGCTGCACGAGCGCCTCCATGTAGGCGATCCCTTGCACGTGCTCGGGATGGCGGCGCGCCCAGTGAAAGCCGAGCGCCGAGCCCCAGTCGTGAAGCACGAGAACGACGTTCATCGTAAGGC
>DASVCR010000074.1:0-138412 GCA_036381515.1 Gammaproteobacteria bacterium
AGCAGCTCCTGCGTCTGTTGCAGCTCAACCTCTTTGTAAGACGAAATCTCTTCGAGCTCCTCAGCCCACGGCCACCGCTACCTCCCCACCCGCAGCCACCCCAGCTGGCGCTGCTCTAAACTTGTGGGAC
Organism: Gammaproteobacteria bacterium; assembly: GCA_036381515.1. Classification (GTDB taxonomy): domain Bacteria; phylum Pseudomonadota; class Gammaproteobacteria; order Steroidobacterales; family Rariloculaceae; genus ZC4RG20. Next base: position 131 of record DASVCR010000074.1, read on the forward strand.
AGCAGTGGGTCAGAGCCCTTTTTTCCGTCGGAAAAAGGGCTCTGACCCCAATTCACTGCACGGCAGGACGTCGTCGCCGACGCCGTTGCGGAACTGGTCGTGCTCCGTCGCCCGCGCCGGCGTCGGCAATCCGCCCGCCGCGGTCTCGCGCCCGCTCTGCGGCACGTGCGCGCTCCGAGGACTCCTCGGCCGCGAGGCTTTGGCGGCTGCCGAAGCGCGGCCGGTATCCGGGCTGCGTCGGTGCGCGATCATCCCGGTGGCACGTCTATTGCTCGATCCGGTGCGATGTCGCGTTGCAGGAGCGAGGCCGATGGCGTTGCAAGACGAGCTGCTCGCGCTCGAAGAAGGTTTTTGGACGGGAAACGCCGACTACTACCGAGACCACGTCGATGATCGGTGCCTGACCGCGTTCGTCGAGATGGCCGGGATCTTCGGCAAGGACGAGATCGCGCGGACCGTCGGCGACGGCGTCCGCTGGCAGGACGTGCAGCTCTCACCGAAAGGGCTCGTCGTGCCGACCGACGACTTTGCGCTCGTGACGTACGAGGCGAGCGCGACGCGCGGGAACGGCGTGCCGTATCGCGCGCTCGTCAGCAGCGGCTACGTGCGGCGCGCGGGCACATGGAAGCTCGCGTTCCATCAGCACACGCCGCTGCGCTCGGGTTGAGCCCTTCGAGCCGCGTGCGCGCCGCGGACGTCAGCGCTGGAGCAGCCTTTCGCGGAGCGTCCGGCGCTGCTCGGGCGGCAGCTCGGCAAAGCGCCGCCGCAGCTCCGCGCGCTGCTCCGGAGACAACCCGCTGAAGCGACGGTAGACGTCGAGCACGCGCGCCCGCTGCTCGGGCGGCAGCCTGTCGAAGGCCTCGAATCGCTCCCGCAGCACGGCCCGCTCGCCGTCGTCGAGCGCGCCCCAGCGCTGAAGGCGCTGCCGCAGCGCGGCCCGCTCCCGCGGCGTCATCTCGAGCCAGCGCTCGGCGAGCGCCGCGAGCTGTTCCTGCCGGTCGGCCGGCAGCTGCTCCCAGCGTTCCTGCACGGACGCGAGCACGCGCCGCTGGGCCTGGCTCAGCTCGGCCCAGTCGACGCCGTCCGCGTGCGCGGCGCCTGCGACGAGGACCAGCACGAGGAGGCCGAGCCTTCGCAACGTCGTCATCGTCACGGTCCCTCTCGATCCATCGCGAGCTCCGGCTGCTGCTCGAGCCACGCGTAGAACTCGAGATCCTCCTCGAGCACGTCGAGCACGTCCGGCACGCCGCCGGCGAGGAGCTCGAGATCCGCCGGCGACGCGAGCGCGTCGGGCGGCGCGATCGGCTCGAGCGGAGCGCCGTCCGCAGGCGTCACGTCGAGATCCTGCGCGACGCGCGCATCCGTGCCGGCAGGCGCATCCGGGCCGGGGCGAAGCACGGCCGCGAGCGCGACGACGAGCGCGGCCGCTGCGCCCGCGGCGACCCAGGCCGGGGCCGGCGCGAGCCGAGGCAGGCGCAGGTCGACGCCTCGCCCGGCCGCCGCGGCGACGGCGCGCCGCCGCGCGGACGCGAGCCTCGCGCACGTGTCCGCGTCGACCGCGTCCACGCCGTCCGCGAAGGCCCGCCGCGCGAAGCGCTCGAGCGCGGCATCCCGCGCGGAGTCCGAGTGTATTTCGCTCATCTAACCCTCACCCCCGATATGCGCGCCGAGCAGCGCCCGCAGCCGGTGCACGGCGCGCGAATAATGCGTCTTCACGCTGCCCTCCGTGCAGCGCATTGCCGCCGCCGTCTCGGCGACGTCGAGCCCCTCGAGGCAGCGCAGCACGAACGCCTCGCGCTGCCGCGCCGGCAGGGCCGCGAGCGCCTGCTCGAGGGCCGCCATCGCGCTCGTCGCGGACGTCTGCTCGAGCGGGTCGGCGTGTGCGGGCCCGGGCGCCTCGTCGATCGGCTCGCGGCCGTCGTCCGCGTCCGTGAAGAGCCCGAGGACGGCTGTGCGGAAACGGCGCCGGCGCTGCAGGTCGCGCACGCGGTTCTGCAGGATCCGGTAGAACAGCGGCCGCCATTCGTCGCTCGGCCGCCGGCCGTAGCGGCGCACGAGCCGCAGCATCGCGTCCTGCACGGCGTCGAGCGCGTCGTCGCGGTTCCGCAGCCCGAGCATCGCAATGCGGTACGCACGTGCTTCGATCTCGCGCAGGAATCGGTCCATGTCCTGCGCGCACGACCGCGACGGCGCGTCGATCTGCGCGGACGCATCGTCGGCGGCCTCTGCACCGCCGACGGAAGGCGACAACGTGTCTGACACCGATTTCCGATCCGGACCTCCGGGCTCGTCGAAGGATAACGGCCGGCGCGCGATTCGGTTGACAGGCCTCGTCACAGAGCCGCACGTCAACCGGTCCGGCCGCCCGGCGTTGTAGCCTGATGAAGCCCGGGGCGGACCCGGACCGGACGGAACGTCATGGAAGCGCACATCGCTGCGGCCATTGCCGCCAATCGCTTCGGCCTCGGCGCGAGGCCCGGGGAGCTCGAGCGGATCGAGCCGGATCCGCGCGGGTGGCTGCTCGACCAGCTCGAGGGTCCGCCGCCCGTCGTCGCGGACGACACGTTGCCGTCCACGGCCGAGATCCTCGGAGACGCGATCGAGGCCCGCGGCGGCGTTCGGCAGGCGGACGGCGGGCGGCCGTCCGCTGCCTCGGCGCGACGCGCGTCAGCGGCGCGTGACGGCGCCGCCGCGCGGCGGCTCGCGGACATCCTGCGCGACCACCGGTCGATCTACGCCGCCGAGGTCGATGCGCGCACGAGAAACGCCGTCGAGACGGAGCGCCCGTTCGTCGAGCGGCTGACGCACTTCTGGACGAACCACTTCGCGGTCTCCGTCGACAAGGCCACGGTCCTTGGCATCGCCGGTGCGTTCGAGCGCGAGGCGATTCGTCCGCACGTGCTCGGCCGCTTCGTCGACCTGCTGCTTGCCGCCGAGCGGCATCCGGCGATGCTGATCTACCTCGACAACGTGGTGTCGATCGGGCCCGGCTCGCCCGCTGCGCGGCTCGTGTCGGCACGCCGCGGGCGCGAGCTCGGCCTGAACGAGAACCTCGCGCGCGAGATCCTCGAGCTGCACACGCTCGGCGTCGACGGCCCGTACACGCAGGAGGATGTCACGCGGTTCGCCGAGGTCCTGACCGGCTGGTCGATCGGCGGCGCGAACCGGTTGCCGGCGCGGCTCGCGCAGCGTCTCGGCGCGAGCGAAGGACAGCCCGGAGAGTTCCTGTTCAGGGCCGCGCTGCACGAGCCGGGCGCGAAGCGCGTGGTCGGCAAGCGCTATCCGGATGACGGCGAGGGGCAGGGCGAGGCGGTGCTGCGCGATCTCGCGGCGCATCCGTCGACCGCGCGATTCGTTGCGACGAAGCTCGCGCGGCACTTCATCGCGGACGATCCGCCCGACGCCGCGGTCGAGCGCATCGCGCGGACGTTCCTCGAGACCGACGGCGACCTGCCGAGCGTGTACCGCGCGTTGATCGACGCGCCGGAAGCGTGGCAGGCGCCGCTCGCGAAGTACAAGACGCCGAGCGACTACGTGCTCTCCGCGTTCCGCGGGCTCGACGTGCCGGCGAGCGGCGGCCGTCTCGAAGCGGCGTCGTTCGAGCTGCTCGGCCAAAGGACGTATGCGCCGGGCTCGCCGGCCGGCTGGCCCGACCGGAGCGGCGACTGGGACGGTGCATCGGCGCTCTTGAAGCGGATCGAATGGGCGGACGCGCTTGCCGCGCGCATCGGCTCGCGCCGGCGCGCGACCGCGCTCGCGCCGAGCTTGCTCGGCGGCACGCTGACCGCACAAACCCGCACCGCGATCGAGCGGGCGGCGACCGCAGAGCAGGCGCTGACGTTGCTGCTCGTCGCGCCGGAGTTCATGCGGCGGTGAGCCGCATTCGACGAGATTCACGGACAGGAGATTCGAGATGCCGACGACGAGCCGACGTGAGGTCCTGAAGGGCGCGCTCGCCGCGGGCGGGGCGCTGCTCGCGCCGAGATTGACGCTCGCCGCGTCCCCGTCCGACGCGCGCTTCGTGCTGATCCTGCTCCGCGGCGGGCTCGACGGGCTTTCGGCCGTGCCGCCGTACGCCGACCCGGACTACGCGCGCCTGCGCCGCGAGCTCGCGCTCCCGGCGCCGGGCACGGACGGCGGCGCGCTCGACCTCGACGGCTTCTTCGGCCTGCATCCGAGCCTTACGTTCCTGCACGAAGCGTTCGCCGACGGCGAGCTCGCCGTGCTGCACGCCGTCGCGACGCCGTACCGGGACCGCTCCCATTTCGACGCGCAGAACGTTCTCGAGAGCGGTTTCACGACGCCGCATGCGGGCGACAGCGGGTGGCTCAATCGCGCGCTCGGAGCTTTGCCGGCCGCGCGCGCGGCGGCGCCCGCGGCCGAGCGCGCCGTCGCGCTCGGGCAGAACGTGCCGCTCGTGCTTCGCGGCCCCGCGCAGGTCACGTCGTGGTCGCCTTCGCGCCTGCCCGCGCCGGACGACGACACGCTGCGCCGCATCGCCGATCTCTACGCGGAGGATCCGCTGCTGTCGCGCCGTCTCGACGACGCGCTCGCGGCGCGGGCGCAGGCCTCCGCATCGATGGACGACAGGGCGGCGGGCGGGCGACGCGGCGATGCGCGGCTCGGCGAGACCGTTGCCGCGGCGGCCGGCTTCCTCGGCGACGACGGCCACGCGTCCGTCGCCGTCCTCGACACGACCGGCTGGGACACGCATGCGAACGAAGGGGCCGCGCAGGGGCAGCTCGCGCTGCGCCTCGCGTCCCTCGACGCGGCGCTGCGCGAGCTGAAGCGCGGGCTCGGTCCGAGCTGGCGGCGCACCGTCGTGCTCGTCGCGACGGAGTTCGGGCGCACGGCCGAGGCGAACGGCAGCCGCGGCACGGACCACGGCACGGGCGCCGCCGCGTTCCTGCTCGGCGGCGCCGTGCAGGGCGGCAGGGTCGTTGCGGACTGGCCGGGCCTCGCCGCACGTGCGCTGCACGAAGGACGTGACCTCGCGCCGACGCTCGACCTGCGCTCGGTGCTGAAGGGCGTGCTGGCCGAGCATCTCGGCGTTCCGGAGCACGCGCTCGACGCCGACGTCTTTCCGGACAGCCGCGCGGCGCCGCTGCTCACGGGGCTCGTGCGGGCGTAGCTCGCGCGCCGCGCCGGTGCGCCAGGGCTTTTGCGAGCGTAGTGCGCGCCGCGACGATGTCGGCGCGTATCGGCACGCTCGACCGAGCGCGCTCAGGCCGCGGCCGACGCCGTGCCGAGCTCGGCGAGCAGCCGCTCAAGCCGCGCGCGATCGACCGGCTTCACGAGGTGCGCGTCGAAGCCGGCTTCCTTCGTTCTCGCGATGTCCTGTCTCCGGCCCCAGCCCGTCAGCGCGATGATCTTCGGGCGCTTCGGACCGCCGCGCTCGCGGAGCGCGCGGCATACCTCGAAGCCGTCCATGCCCGGCATGCCGAGGTCGAGCAGCACGACGTCCGGATCGAACTCGGCCGCGCGCTCGAGCGCCGAGTGGCCGTCGTACTCCGTCGCGACGCTCTGGCCCATCAGGCTCAGCAGGCGGCCGAGCGCATCTGCGCCGTCGCAGTTGTCGTCGACGATCAGGATGCGGTTCGCGTTGCCCGGCGGAAGCTCCGCGGTCGCGCGCTCCGCCGCGCACGGCTCGCTCCGTGCAAGCGGCAGACGCACGATGAACTCGCTGCCTTCGCCGAGGCCGGCGCTGCGCGCCTCGACGTCGCCGCCGTGCAGATCGACGATCCGTCGCACGAGCGACAGCCCGATGCCGAGCCCGCCGACGAAACGCTCGCCGCGCTGCGGGCTCTGGTAGAACTTGTCGAAGATCCGCGGCAGGTCTTCGCTCGCGATGCCGATGCCGCTGTCCTCGACGCGAATCCACACGTTCTCCGCGTCGCGGCGCGCCGTGATGCGCACCGCGCCGGGGTTGTCGGTGAACTTCGCCGCGTTCGTCAGCAGGTTCGTGAACACCTGCGTCAGCCTGACCAGATCCCCGTCGACAAAGACGGGCTCGACGGGCAGCGACGTCGTCACCGTCTGCTCGCAGCGCTCGAGCATCGGCAGGCTCGCCTCGAGCGCGTCGTTGATCACGTCCGCAAGCTCGATCCGCTGCTTGCGCAACTCGAGCTTGTCGCGGGTGATTCGCGAGACGTCGAGCAGGTCGTCGATCAGCCGCGTCAGATGACGCACTTGCCGATCGATCACGCGGCGGCTCCAGTCGCCGTCTCCATTCCCGGACGAGCAGAGCAGCTCGACGGCGCTCGTCAGCGGCGCGAGCGGATTGCGGAGCTCGTGCGCGAGCGTCGCGAGGAACTCGTCCTTCATCCGGTCCGAGCGCTGCAACGCTTCCTCGGCCCGCTTGCGCTCGGTAATGTCGAGGACGACCGCCGCCGTCTGCACCGGCCGCCCGAGTTCGTCGCGAAGGAAGTTGGCCGCGACGTGCACCCAGCGGATCGTCCCGTCCTTGCGGATGTAGCGCTTCTCGGCGTGATAACCGGCGGCGGGATCGGCGAGCGCTGCCGCAACGCGCTCCGCGTCCGCTTCGCGATCGTCCGGATGATCGAGGTCGAACGGGCTCATCTTGACCAGCTCCTCGCGGCTGTAGCCCGTGATCTCGCAGTAGCGGTCGTTGACGCGAACGATTCGGCCGGCCGCGTTCACCTGCACCGCGCCGACCGCGACGCTGTCGAAGAAACCGCGGAGGTTCGCCTCGCTCTCCCTCAATGCCCGCTGGGCCTCGCGCTGCCGCTCCTCGCGGTCCGTGACGTCGACGAGCACCGTCGTCGCGCCGGTCGGCGCTCCGGCGGCGTCGAACGTCGGGGTGACATAGCAGAGCACGGTGCGCCGACTTTGGTCCGGCCGGACGATCACCGTCTCGCTGCCCTCGTACGGCCGGCCGTCGGCGAGCGCGAGCGCGGTCGGCGAACGGTCGGCCGGGAGTGGCGTGCCGTCCGGCGCAAGCAGGATCTCGGCGCCCGAGAACCGCTCGGTCAGGTCGTTCAGCTTCGGCCGTCTGCCCCAGAGCGCCGCCGCGCGCTCGTTGAAGCCGGTGATCCGCCCTTCGGCGTCGCACGAGTACGTGGGCGCCGGCAGCGCTTCGAGGGGCACCGCGTAGGCTTGGAGTGCGGGGGCGGACCGCGCCTCGTTGTCCGAAGCGGGAGCAGACATGCCGGGGTCGCTCCTGATAGGAATCGTGTAGGTGAAGCGGGCCGAGCCGAAGATAGCACAAGGCCGAGCGGTTGCCACCACGGTCCGCGGGCGCATGTCGCCGACCGGCGACATGCGTCGGACGCGCGGCGCGCGCTCTTCAGCGAGGCGCGACTAGTTGCGGGCTCGTATCCTCGCCGATGAACTCGGGCGCGAGCTCGTTGCAGGGATGCGCGACGTACGGCACGTCGGACGGCAGCACGATGTCGTAGCCGACGTACTCGTCCTCGAAATAGACCGGGTCCCGGGCGACATAGTCGCGGCGCAGCTCCATCGTCTCCGGGTTCAGCGAGAAGCGCTCGACGACGTGCAGCTCGCTGCTGTGCCGCACCGGCGGCGCGAGCACGCCGGGCGCGAAGCCGATCGTGTCGACGACGAGCACGTCGCCTTCCCAGCGGCCGATCGAGTGCCCCGCATAGCTCGGCTCGACGTCCTCGGGATGCTCGTCCATGTTCATGTGGATCACGCGCTCGAAGCTGTAGAGGCCGTAGTTGATGACGATGCGATCGCCCTTCTGCGTGATCCGATTCACCGCGCCGTCGAAGACCCAGTCGAACAGGATGCTCGTCGGCTCGCAGCGCAGCCTCGGGTTGTCCTCGGGCGACCACATCCGGAACGCGTCCGCCTCGGCCTGCCCGCGCGCGGTCAGCGTGACGGGGCGCGGTCCCCAGCCGGCCGGCGGCACGTCCTCGAGCGCGACCTCGCCCGACTCGACGGCCTCGATCATGCTTTTCGGCACGAGATTGCTGCGGCCGTCCGGCGCGACCGCGATCACGTATTGCTCCTGCGCCCAGTCGCCCGAGATGTTCAACTCGCCTGACGCGAGGCGTAGCGGCCGATTCCCGCTCACGCTCGTCGTCCGATGCTCGAGCTGATCGTTGCGATTGAGCTCGAGCGCGTCGCCGATCTTGATGTCTTCGAGATAGCACGCGCTCGGATCGTCGCGGTGAGCGAAGCCGAAGACGGTCGCCTGCGCACCGATCTCGAACATCTCCTCGGTCCAGCCCGAGCGGCGAAGGAGCGTCGCTGCGCGCATCTCGCAGCGCATCGCTCGCGGCTCGCCGTTCGCGTCCACGGTGTCGAGGTACAGATACGAGTGCGGGTTCACGAAATCGATGCGGGTGATCGTGCCCGTGATTTCGACCGGCTGCGATCGGTCGAAGCGGCCGAGGCCGTGATGCGCGAGCGACACGGCCGGTATCGTGAGGGCGGCGGCGACGGATGCCGCGAGGACGCCCGCAAGCGGCGCTTTGCGCGCGGCGACGACGCACCGCGTGAAGTCGAGTCGGTCCACGCTGTCTCCCCCCTGTTGTCGTCGCGACGATCGTTGTCGCGACGATCGTCGAAACGGTGCGACGCGACCGATGTTCGCGCGCGCGGGCCGGTCTTGTCCAGCGCAGCGAAGGCACCTTGGTGTGCGCAACCGGGCCTCGCCGCCGAGCTTCTCGTGCGCGCCGGGATCGGCCGCGGCAGGCCCGGCCGATCCCGATGCGCGAGCCGCGCGAATCGGCTCAGCTCACGTCGTTGTAGGGTCGGATCTCGCTGACGGCCTGCTCGAGCCGGGACGCGTCGCGGGACGTCGTCGCGGTCACCCAAGCGCCCGGCTGCAGCGCCTCGAGCTTCGCCGCCGAACCTTCGGGCACCCGAACGCGGAAGACGAGGTAGATGTCATCCATCTCCGTGCCGACGTACTCGGCCGGAAGCTGGAGCTTGCCCGCGGAGCCCGCCGAGTCGCCCCGGCTGACCGCTGCAATGCCGGCGCCCCACGTGAGACCCGTCCACGTGATCGTGATCCGATCGCCCTCCGACAGCTCGCGGAGTATCGAGCGGTCGGCACGCGCATCCATTCGCGCCTTCAGCGTCGCGGTCCGGGACGCCGCGTCGAACGAGACGAGCTCGGCCGACCACTCGTATTGGCCGCTCTCGTCCGCCGAGCTTTCCGCGAAAGCCGGTTGTGACTGGACGAGCACGAGCATGGCGACGATCGACGCACCGAACAGCGTGTCCTTGATCTTTGCCAATCTGCTTGCGATGGCGCTCACGGTGTTCCTCCTTTTTCGTTGTTGGTGCATCGCGGCGCTGCAGACGGCGCACGCAACGCCGCTAGGCACCGACACTAGGGTCGGCGAGCGCGAATTCAAGGATCGGCGATTTGTGAATCCATACAGTCCGGCGGGTCGCGGTCGAGGATCCGACGCGCGCGCTCGAGCTGATCCTCCGGCACGAGCAGCTGCACGCCTTCGATGCCGCCTTCCCAGACCGTGCCGAGGCCGACGACGACGCACGGCACGCCCTCGGCCTCGAGGGCGATACGGTCGAGGTCCGCCTCGACGCGGGTCGGGTAAGTCGTCATCGAAATCATTCGTGCGCTCATGGCGCTCCTCCCGTGGTGAAAATCGCCAATCCTTAGCGACGCGTATCCGGTTCGGCGTAAGGCTCCGACATCTAAATCAATATCTTGAAAAGAAAAAATGCTTTGGCACGCGATTCGCAACGAGGCGCCGGTTCATCGTGATCTCGACCATTTTTCCGGAGGCGCCATGAAGATCCTGACCGTGCTGCTCGTGCTGCTCCTGATCGTGATCGGTCTGCCGATCCTCGCGTCTGCGGCATGGGCGATCTTCGCGCTCGTGTTGCCCGTCGCCTTCCTGGTGATCTGGTTCCTGCCGATCCTGATCATTCTGTGCTCGGACAAGACGACGGGGGGCGAGAAGCTCGCGTGGATTCTCGCGATCGTCTTCCTCTCGTGGTTCGCGTGGATCTTCTACTTCCTGCTCGCACCGATTAAGCCCCGGTACGACTATCCGCGCTATACGCGTTCCTACTACGGTTGAGGCCCCCCGACATGCCGACCCGCTCCCGACCGCTGTCTGCAAAGCTGCTCGCCGCGATCGCCGTGCTCGGGCTCGCCGTGCTCGGCCTGATCGGCATCGTGCTTCCGGTGATCCCGGGCCTCGTGTTCCTCGCCCTCGCGGCGTTGATCGTCGCCCGGCACGTGCCGTCGGTCGACGCCCGGCTGCGGCGACATCGCGTGCTCGGCAGACACATGCATCGTGTGGACCGGTTCTTCGGACTCGGCCTCGCGGATCGGATGCGCGTCGCGGGCCTCGTCGCGCTGAAGGGCGTGCTCGACGGGCTCGACCGGGCGGCCGACTGGCTCGGGAAGCACGCGTCCGGGTCGCGCGTGCGCTGACGTTCGTCGGCGCCGCGCGCCCGCGTCCTCGGCCGTCACCGCGTCATCGCGCCGCCGGCGCAATGCTATAGTCCGATAGTCGCCGGAACGGCTCGGTCACGATCCGTGCCCGCGCCGAAGCCCGAGCACCCGGGGGCGAAGAAAGATGGCGCCGAGGGGGAGGAAAGCTCACGGTCCGTCGCGCAAAGCCGGGACTCACCCGTTGCCGCGAGCGTGCGGCGTCGTCGTCGCGGCCGTCGCCGCGTCGGTGTTCGGCGCCGCCGAAGCGCAGCGCACGGCGCGGATCGACTTCGTCAGCGTCGGCCGCGGCGCGGCGCTCGATCCCGCGCTTCCTGCGCCGCTGCGCACGCCGCGGGAGGCGCTCGAAAACTTTCCGCCCGTCGAGATCGAAGGCTTGCCCGAGCGCCACTGGGTCGTCGGCCCGCACCGTATCATCCGCACGCGGCCGGACGGCGAGCGCTACGAGGAGCGCGTCGGCAGCGCATGGAACGGCGACGTGCCCGCCGGCATCGAGCCGCTGCCGGTCGACATCTTCACGACGGCCGACTTCTACGCCGACCGCGCGCTCTGGAGCGACCCGCGCTACTTCCGCTGCAACAGCCCCGGCGCGCTGGAGCAGCAGTGGGCGGCGTTCGGCGGCGGCGCTGGCGTCATCGGCGACGATCCGCCCGCGACGGCCGCGTGGGGTCACTGCGATCGCGACTATCCGCGCGACGCGATCGTGAGCCCGTATCCGTTCCGGACCGCCAAGGATCATTACGAGGCGCTGCTCGAGGAGACGCGTGCGAGAGGCGGGCCCACGGTGCACACGTACGCGACCGTGCCCGGCGAGTGGAGCGGCCGCTACGTCTGGCCGCGCGGGCAGAACTGGTACGCGGAGCTCTTCTGGAATCAGTTCCCGACGATCCTGTCGCTCCTCACGCCGGAGTACCAGACCCGCTTCGTGCAGCAGGCGTATCACCAGGGACACACGAACGCGCCGCAGTGGCCGGCGCAATATTGCTGGCCCGAGGGCTTCATGCGCCGCTGGCATTACCACGGCGTCACGAACCAGCCGCATACGGTCCTCGTGACGCCGACGCTCGTGCAGATCATGGCGGGCGATGCGGACAACTTCGTGACGAACGTGCACATCGGCCGCGAGTTCGAGATGGACGGTCCGGTCCCGTACCTCGGCGAGCAGGTGCCGCGCTGGTACGGCGAGACGATCGGCTTCTGGGACGGCGACGTGCTGATCACGTGGACGTCGAACATCCAGGGCTGGAAGGTGCACGGCAACCCCGAGTTCTCGAGCAGCCTGCAGACGATCGAGATCTACACGCCGAATCGGGACGAGGCCGGCGCGCTCGTCGGCCTCAATCACGAAGGCATCTTCTACGACCCCGAGGCGCTCGTCGAGCCGATCCGGATCGTTCGGAACCTCGAGAAGATCAGCGGCTTCGAAGAAGGCGATCCGTACGTCTTCATCGAATGCAATCAGACGATTTTCCCGATCGGCGGCCGCGCGACGCCCGTATCGCCGGGCACGACGATCGAGTACGAGATGCCGGACATCTACGGCCGCCCCTGGGCGGCCATCTGGGAGAAGCACTTCGAGCAGGGCATGCAGCGGCCCGACGAAGAGGATATCTTCGACTTCGAGTAGCTTTCTCCGCGGTGCCTCCGCTCGCCGCGATTGCTAGACTCGCCGCATGGCGAAGAGAACCGACATCCTCCCGGCCGAGGTCTATCAGTACGTGCTCCGCTCGTCGCGCGAGCCCGACGTGCTCGCGCGGCTGCGCGCGGCGACCGCGAAGCTGCCGAACAGCGTGATGCAGATCGGGCCCGATCAGGGCCAGCTGATGGCGCTCCTCGTCAAGCTGATCGGCGCGCGCCGCTGCATCGAGATCGGCACGTATACGGGGTACTCGGCGCTCGCGGTCGCGCTCGCGCTGCCGCCGGACGGGCTCCTGATCACGTGCGACGTGAGCCGCGAATGGACCGACATCGGCCGCCCGTTCTGGCGCGAGGCCGGCGTCGAGTCGCGCATTGACCTGCGGATCAAGCCCGCCGTCGAAACGCTCGACGAGCTCCTCGCGGCGGGCGAGGCAGGGCGGTTCGATTTCGCCTTCATCGACGCCGACAAGACCGGCTACCGGGCCTACTACGAGCGCCTGCTGCGGCTGATTCGCCCGGGAGGCCTGATCGCCGTCGACAACACGATCGCGCTCGCCGGCGGGCCGATCTTCTCCGAAGGGTCGGAAAGTGCCGCGGCGCTGCTCGAGCTGAACGCGTTGCTGCGCGACGACGAGCGCGTCGATCACGCGATGCTGTCGGTCGGCGAAGGGCTCACGTTGCTGCGGAAACGCGACAGCGCGGCCGCATAGGGGCTTTGTCGCGGCGGGCCGTGCCCGGCGCGGCGGCCCGTGCCCCGGCGCGGCGGGCCGTGCCTCGGTCGCGACGCGGGATTTGCGGTTCCGTACGGGGGACACTTGCAGGCCCGATGCAGTATGCTACCCGAAACCACGTAGGTTATCGGGCACGATGCTCTCGAGGCCGATCGTCGTTGCCGCCGGCGCGGCTGCCGCAGCCGTCGGCATTGCAGCCGTTGGGTTCTCCGCTGTCGGCGGGGGAATGTCTTGGCCGTGGCTCGGCGGCGGCGAGAAGTGGCAGGTCCTCGAGCGCTATTGCGTCACCTGCCACAACGATATCGACCGGTCAGGCGATCTCTCGTTCGAGAGGATCGACCGGAGCGACTTCCACGGCAACGCTGCGATCTGGGAGACGGCGGTGCGCAAGGTGCGCACCGGCTTCATGCCGCCGCTCGACGCGCCCCGCCCGGATCGTGAAGTGCTCGACGGCTTCGCCTCCTGGCTCGAGGACGAGCTCGACGCGGCCTGGCAGGCCGCGCCGAATCCCGGCACGAGGCCGCTCGCGCGGCTGAACCGTACCGAGTACGTGAACGCGATCCGGGATATTCTCGAGTTCGACGCGTCCGCAATCGCTGGGACGCTGCCGGCCGATGTCTCGGTCGACGGCTTCGACACGAACGCCGCGGCGCTGACGGTATCGCCGACGCTGCTCGAGGCCTACGCGCTCGCCGCGATGCAGATCGGCCGCCGCGCCGTCGGCGACGTGACGATGGGGCACGGCGAGACACGCTACACGGCGCCGGGCGGCCAGGCGCAGCGTCGGCATCTCGAAGGCTTGCCGCTCGGCACGCGCGGCGGCCTCGTCGTCGAGCACGTCTTTCCGCTCGACGCCGTCTACGAGTTTTCCATCGCCGCGTCGAGCTCGCGGAAGGGATGGAACAACCCGACCGGCGCGATGGTCTGGTGCGACGGGCCGAAGGTCGACGTGACGTTCAACGGGGCGCCGGTCGACGTGCCGAACCCCCGCCGCTTCCGCCTGCGCGTGCCGGCCGGCCCGCAGCAAATCGCGGTCGCGCTCGTCGACGACGTGCGCTGCGCGGGCGTGAACGAGCTCTATCTCGGGGAGATCGCGTCGCCCGGCGGCGTGCAGTCGTTGACGATCACCGGGCCGTTCGATCCCGAGGGCGCGGGCGATACGCCGAGCCGGCGCGAGATCTTCGTCTGTCACCCGGATTCGGGTGCGGACGAGGCCGCGTGCGCGCGGCGGATCCTGTCGCGGCTTGCGACGCGCGCGTACCGCCATCCGGCGACGCCCGCCGAGGTGGACGAGCTCCTCGAGTTCTATCGGCTCGGCCGGGACGAAGGCGGCGACTTCGAGGTCGGCATCCAGTACGCGCTGTCCAGGCTGCTCGCAAGCCCGCGGTTCCTCTATCGATTCGAGCACGAGCCAGCGGACCTTCCGGTCGGCTCCGTCTATCGGATCTCGGATTTCGAGCTCGCGACGCGGCTGTCGTTCTTCCTGTGGAGCAGCATTCCGGACGATGCGCTGCTCGCGGTCGCGGCCGAAGGGCGCCTCGCCGACCCCGACGTGCTCGCGGCCGAGGTCGAGCGGATGCTGGCCGACCCGCGCGCGTCGGCGCTCGTCGAGAGCTTCGCGAGCCAGTGGCTGCTGCTGCGCAAGCTGGACGAGGCAGCGCCGCAGGACCCGGACTTCGACGCGGACCTGCGCGCCGCGATGCGCCGCGAGACGGAGCTCCTCTTCACGGACCTGCTCCGCGAGCGGCGCAGCGTTCTCGACCTGCTCGACAGCGACTACACGTATTTGAACGAGCGGCTCGCCGAGCACTACGGCATCGAAGGCGTGCGGGGCAGCCACATGCGGCGCGTCGAGCTGCCGCCGGACAGCCCGCGCCGCGGGCTGCTCGGGCACGCGAGCCTGCTGACCGCGACGTCCGCGCCGAACCGCACTTCGCCGGTCGTGCGCGGCAAATGGATCGTCGAGAACCTGCTCGGCGCGCCGGTGCCGTCGCCGCCGCCGGGTGCCGAGGCGGATCTGTCCGCCGAGGCCGCGGAGGCAGAGAACCTCAAGGGCGACACGGTGCGCGAGCGGCTCGAGATGCATCGCGCGAGCACCGCGTGCTCGGGCTGTCACGGGATGCTCGATCCGCTCGGGCTCGCGCTCGAGAACTTCGATCTGCTCGGCCGCTGGCGCGAGCAGGAGGACGGGCATCCGGTCGACGCGCGCGCGGAGATGGTCGACGGCACGCGGCTCGAAGGTCCGGCGGATCTTCGCCGTGCGCTCTTGTCGCGCTCGGAAGCGTTCGTGACGGCGCTGACCGAGCAGCTGATGACGTACGCGCTCGGCCGCGAGCTCGAGCACTACGACAAGCCGGTCGTGCGTAGCGTCGTGCGCGCGGCCGCGCAGGACGACTACACGCTCCATTCGCTCGTGCACGCGATCGTCGCGAGCGATACGTTCCAGAAGCGCGTGAAGACCGGCACGGGACCGGTCTCGGAGTGAATCTCGACGGGAGGCGCTATGCGGTATCTGACGAAGAAACACCTGTCGAGGCGCACGGTGCTGCGCGGCGCCGGCGTCGCGATCGGGCTGCCGCTGCTCGAGTCGATGTTCCCCGCCGGCATGCGCCGCGCGTCCGCGGCCGGCGTGCCGCCGGTGCGGCTCGGGTTCTTCTACATCCCGCACGGCGCGGTCATGGACCGCTTCACGCCTTCCGGCGAAGGGCGCGACTTCACGCTCGGGCCGATCCTCGAGCCGCTCGAGCCGTATCGCGATCGCTTCAACATCGTGAGCGGCCTGAAGCTCGGCGCCGCCTACATCGGCGACTCTTCGGCGGCCGAGAACCACTCGCGCTCGTCGAAGTGCTGGCTGACGTGCATGCCGGACGGCACGGGGCCGTCGCCCGCGTCCGCCGACCAGCTCGCGGCGCGGCACATCGGCCAGGAGACGCCGCTGCCGTCGCTCGAGCTCGCGCTCGAGGCGGGCTCGTCGATCGCGTACGCGACGCCGACTACGCCGCTGCCGATGGAGGTCAATCCGCGCATCGTGTTCGAGCGGCTGTTCGGCGACGGCAGCACACCCGAGGAGCGGGCGGCGCGGCAGCGGCAGCTGTCGAGCCTGCTCGACGCGGTGATGGGCGAGGCCGCGGCGTTGCAGCGCAACCTGCCGGCCGCCGATCGCGAGCGCGTCGACCGGTATCTCTCCGACATCCGCGAGCTCGAGCGGCGCCTCGCGCTCGTCGCGGACTCGCCGCTCGCCGAGCTCGAGGTGCCGGACAAGCCGGCCGGCGTGCCGTCCGACTTCGAGCAGCACGCGGCGCTGATGTTCGACCTGCTCGCGATCGCGTGGGCCGCGGATCTCACGCGCGTCTCGACGTTCCTGATCGCGCGCGAGCTCAGCAACCGCGTCTATCCGCGGAGCGGCGTCAGCGAAGGGTTCCACAACTGCTCGCACCACTCCGAGGTGCCGGCGAACATCGACCGGCTCGCGCAGCTCAACGTCTATCACACGCGAACGACGATCGCGTACCTGCTCGAGAAGCTCGCGACGACGCCGGACGGCGACGGCACGCTGCTCGATCATTCGCTCGTGCTCTACGGCAGCGGCATGAGCAACCCGAACCAGCACGATCACGATCCGCTGCCGATGCTGGTCGCGGGCGGCGCGTCCGGGCGGGTGCAGGGCGGGCGTCACATCCGCGTGCCGGAAGGCACGCCGGCTGCGAATCTCCTGCTCGCGATGCTGCACAAGGTCGACGTGCCGGTCGAGTCGTTCGCCGACAGCACGGGGCTCGTCGAGATCTGATATGGCGCTCCGGGCAACGTCCGCCGTGCCGCACGAACGGGCGATCGACGCCGTATTGCGGCACGGCGTGGGCCTAACCGTGCCGCGCTCGCCCGCGGCGCTCGTCGGGCTCGGCGCGCTCGCGTTGGTTCTCGTGCTGACCACGAGTCCGTCCGCGCTCGCTCAGCCGCGAGCGATGCCCGACGGCGCGGCGCGCCCCGTGCCGCTCGCGCCCGCGCTCGAGGACGTTCCCGCGTCGCCGCTCGCCGAGGCCGCGCGCCGCGGCGACGTCGACGACGTGCTCGCGCTCCTCGCCGCAGGCGGCCTCGACGTCGACGCGCCGAGCCGCGACGGCACGCCGGCGCTTCACTGGCTCGTGCGGCTCGGGGAGCGCGAGGCCGTGCGGCGGCTGATCGCGGCCGGTGCCGACGTCAACAGGGCGAACCGCTATGGGTTGAAGCCGCTGCACGTCGCGATCGAAGCGGGCGATGCCTCGATCGTGCGGCTTCTGCTCGAGGCCGGCGCCGATCCGAGCGCGCCCGATCGCGCCGGCGAGTTGCCGCTGATGCTCGCCGCGCGCGTCGGCGAGCCCGCGGTGGCCGAGGCGCTGCTCGCGCACGGCGCGGAGGTCGATGCGCGCGAGCCGCACTACGGACAGACGCCGCTGATGGTCGCGGTTCGCGAGGGACATCTCGAGCTCGTCGAGCTGCTTCTCGACGCGGGCGCCGACGTCGACGCGCAGACGTTCGCCGAAGATCCGCCGCGCTTCATCCCGCCGAGCGAATCTCCGGAGGGGCTCTCGAAGGGCGTCGGCATCATCCGCGCCGGCTGGCCCGAGGGACGCGGCAAGCGCTTCCCGGCGGGCGGCTCGAAGACGCCGCTGCTCTATGCGACGCGCCACGGTCACCTCGAGATCGTGCGGCGCCTGATCGAGGCCGGCGCCGATCTCGAGCTCGCGGACGGCAACGACATCACGCCGCTGATCAACGCGATCGTGAACGCGAGCGCGGTGCGCATCAGCCGCGACGGCAAGACCGATCACATGAAGATCGCGAACGTGCTGCTCGATGCCGGCGCGAATCCGAACGCGATGGACTGGTACGGCCAGACGCCGCTCTGGGCCGCGGTCGACATGCGCAACCTCGAGCTCGGGCCGCGCAACAACGAGTTCAACGTCCGCGACGAGGCGTTCGCGCTGATCGAGCGGCTGCTCGAGCTAGGCGCGGATCCGAACGCGCGCACGCGCGAGTTTCCGCACGAGCGTCGCTTCATCGTCGAGGTCGTCGGCTCCGTCGCATGGGTGGATCTCACGGGACAGACGCCGTTCCTGCGCGCCGCGGCCGCGGGCGATCTCCCGGTGATGCGTCTGCTGCTCGAGCACGGCGCCGATCCGAACATCCCGACGTATGCGGGGACGACGCCGCTGATGGTCGCCGCGGGCGTCAATTGGGCCGTGGACGAGACGTACACGGTCAGCGAGGACGCGCTGCTCGAGGCCGTGAAGATGACGATCGAGCTCGGCAACGACGTGAACGCCGTGAACTCGATGGGCGTCGGCGCGATCCACGGCGCGGCGAATCGCGGTGCGAACGCGATCATCGAGTATCTCGCCGCGCACGGCGCGCGGCTCGACGTTCCGGATAAGCAGGGCCGCACGCCGCTCGATTGGGCGGAGGGCGTGTTTCTTGCGACGCATCCGCCGGTCCGCAAGCCCGAGACGATCGCGCTGATCGAGCGGCTGATCGAAGAACAAACGGGGCAGACAGGGCTCCGCCGTGCAGGGCTCTGACCCCAAACACATTGAATCAGGCAGGGCTCTGACCCGAATCAACGACGATAACGAGAACCAGCGAGGACCCGACGATGAGTGCCCCGATTCCGCCCAAAGACGCCGACCGTGATGCCGCTTCGCTCGATCGCCGCACCGTGCTGCGCAGCGCGTCGGCGCTGCTCGCGGGCGCGGCGCTCGCGCAGACGTTCCGCGACGCGCGAGCGCAGGAGGGCGGCGGGGCAGGTGCATCCGCAGGCGCGGCCTCGTCGTCCGAGGGTCAAAGCGCTCCGCCGTCGATCCCGGGCTTCACGCCATATGACATCGAGACGAGCGGCGGCGTCACGATCCACGCGGTGAAGGGCGGCGACGGTCCGCCGGTGCTCCTGCTCCACGGTGCGCCGCTGACGCACTACACGTGGCGCGACGTCGCGCCGCGCCTCGCCGAGGAGTACACCGTCGTCGCCGCGGACCTGCGCGGCTACGGCGACAGCAGCAAGCCGCAGGGGCTGCCCGACCACTCGAACTACTCGAAGCGGGCGATGGCGCAGGATCAAATCGACGTGATGCGCCACTTCGGCTTCGAGCGGTTCGCGCTCGTCGGCCAGGACCGCGGCGGCCGCGTCGGTCATCGCATGGTGCTCGATCATCCGGACGCCGTCACGAAGGCGGTGTTCATCGACATCGTGCCGACGTATTACCTCTACACGCACGTCACGCTCGACTTCGTGCAGGCGTACTACCACTGGTTCAGCTATCTGCGTCCCGCGCCGATCCCGGAGAACGAGCTGCTCGAGCGCAACGCGGAGCGCGCCCGCTCCGGGCGTCCGTTGCCGCCTGCGATGGCCGAGTACCAGCGCACGAACGGCACGCCGGAGGGCGTGCACGGCATGTGCGAGGACTATCGTGCCGGCGCATCGATCGACCTCGTGCACGACGCGGCGGACATCGACCAGCGCATCCGCTGCCCACTGCACATCCTTTGGGCTGAGGGCGGCTCGATGGATCGCCTCTACGACGTGCTCGCGATCTGGCGCGAGCGCGGCACGAACGTGACCGGGCGCGCGATGCCCGGCGGTCACAACATGCAGGAGGGTGCGCCGGACGAGGTGCTTGCCGAGCTCAGGCAATTTCTGCGGAGCTGACCGACGCCGCGCTTCTCGATCAACAGCGGTGGCGGCTATCGGGTGAGCGCAGATCGTGTCCGCAATCGCGCGCGAGCGGCGAGTTTGCTCGAAATGGTTCTATACGGGCACGGCTGGAGCGGGACTCGAAGTTCAGCGGCCGCGTGATGTCAACTGCCGGTCGAAAATTGAACATTTGTGGCGGCCGTCGGGTTTCCCTGGCATGCCGACGCGCGAATTTGCTGTACTCGCCGGCGAGTAACGCGCTGGAGCATGACAGGATAGCCATTTAGCAACATATTGAACGCGACGATCCACGCGGCCTCAGTGAACTGCCCGAGAGCCAGAAATAACAGCGCGACTGAGGAAGCCAATATGAACGTCGCGCCGTGACATGCCTCGGCGCCTCGTGTCGTGGAGTCGATGCGATCCAGAAGTTCTCGACGGTTCTCGGCCTTTGGGGGTGGCTCCCCGCCGTGCATTAGAGGCCATATGCGGGTCGCAACGATCCGTTTGACCAGCCCGACGCCAAGGAAGCGGTAAAGGACGGGTTCTACCGGATGAATGGCTACGAGAAAACGAGGCAAGCGCAAAGCGCCGCGCATCAGCCACATCAAGAATAGACCGTTTGGACCCCACGCCAGCCCGAACGCCAACGCTGGGAAAGGCGAGCCAGCCAACGCAGATGGAAGAACTCCAAGGCCCAAGAAGAGTATCCGATACCCCCACACCTGTGCCGACAGTGGAATCATCGGTAACCTCATTCCGCCGGCGTGACACGGCCCGAAGCCAAGCTGCTCCAGGGCAAGCTTCAGGGACATGGTCGCCGTTCTGGGATAGCCGATACCAATTACAGCAAGGGGCATATTCGTCCTTTCAAGCGGGCAGGGTCACTGTGGTTAGCTCGTCCCCGTCAAAAGGAGACCTCGCCCTAAACTCGTTGCCAAAAGTGCGTGCGCGCTACTGCATCGCATAACGTCGCAGTTCAGCGGCCGCGTGACCACGTGTCCAGCGCGGTACTCGTGCATAATGAAATCGAGTACGTGCGACGCGCCCGTGCCGCCGTGTCACCGTCCGATGCAACTGCTCGTTCTACGGGATGCTACGGCAAGCGCTTGCGAACTTCAGCGCGTGCGCGTGAGGCGATGCCAATAAACTCCTCGTCTGAGCCGCTGAGAAACGTCTGGCCGAACTCACTAAGATCATGCGCCAGATGGTGGAAGCCATCCATTGGGTCAGAAGAGAACCCGGGGTACTGGTTAACGGGTTTCGCGCCCAACACAACTCTCATATAGGAATCGTGATCGAGCGACGTCTCGCCGAGATGATACGTAACTAGCCCGAGAGAATACCTGAAATGAAGTTCGAGTCGCCGCGTGCCGCGGACAAAGCTCCCACTGGCAGAGCTCCCGCCAGAGCTATGCCCTGCAGCGCCGGGAACCCATACGAAGCCGTGTGGAGCGAGCACCGGCTCGAGTATGGCGCAGCCGGCAGCAAGCGCTTCTTCAGGAGAACGCACCTGCGCAATCATGCGTATAACGCTCCGGATGAGCGGCGCGCTGCCGACGGTCATCTTTAGGCACTATATCCATCCCGCATCCGCTCCACAGCTCAGCGGCCGCACGTCGGCGTGTCATGCGTGGCGCGTGCGCACAATGGCCACGCCGCGCTAGGAGGGACCCGCCAGCGCATCGGCGTTACGGCAGCGGCACCTCGGGGCTGTCCACCGCCCGGGCCTGCCGGAACGACGCGACGGGCTCCGGCGTCCGCACCTGCTCTAGCCAGAACACGCCGTCGTAAGGTCCGCTGTTGCCGCGCGTGCCGACGAAATCCACATCGCCGTCCCCGTCCATGTCGCGCTCGATGAACATGTCGAACATCCCGCGCTGTCGGCGCGAGAAGTCGTGGCGGACCCACGTGCCGTCGCCCTGATTCTGGTACCACGCGAGCCGCCCGAGCGCGCCCCGCGGCGTCGGATCGTCGCGATCTCGCGGGCTCAGGCTGTAGCCGCCTGTCATCAGGTCCGGGTCGCCGTCGCCGTCGATGTCCGCGACCCGAAGGCCCACGACCGAGTCCGGCGCGTATGAATCGATCCGGTGCTGTCGCCACGGCGACGTCGCCGTCTCCGGCTGCTCGAGCCAGACGAGCTCCGGCCCGACGATCCGCGCAGGATTGAACGTCACGATGTCGAGACGGCCGTCGCCCGAAAGGTCGACGAACTCCATGTGAAACCCGTGCACCGGGATCGGTGCCGCCGAAGGCTCGGCGGGCTCGAGCGCGAGGTCGTGCGTCGCGAAGCGAAACTCGCCGTCGCGGCCTTGGTTCTCGAACCAGACGATGCGCTGCTCGGCGACGCTGCCGCCGACGATATCGATGTCGCCGTCGCCGTCGAGATCGACCGTGTGCGAGTTGATCGGCCACGTGATCTTCGTGAGCACGTGCTCGACCCACTCGTCGTCGAGCGGATCGCCGACGATCTCGAAGAACGAGATCGGCGTCGGATCCTGATCGACGGTCGGCCCTTGCGCGCCCTTGTTCGGCGACGTGACCTCGAGCCGGCCGTCGCCGTTCAGGTCCGCGACGAACACGCGGATGAACGAGCCGCGATCGCGGGTCACGGACGGGATCAGGCGCTGCCAGTCGGCGGCACGAGCGGCCGGTCCGCCCGGATTCTCGAAATAAATCAAGTGCGCGAGCTCGCACGCGACGATCACGTCGAGGTCACCGTCGCCGTCGAGGTCGGCGATCGCAGCGTCCTCGGCCGCGGCAGCCTCGGGACCTTCGGCGAGCGTCGCGAGCACCCAGCGGTCGGGATCGCCCGTGCCGAACGCGATCCGCACGTAGCCTTCCGGATCGCCGCCGTAGACGTCGTCCGCCTCGTGCACCGAGATGATGTCCTCGTAGCCGTCGCCGTCGAGGTCCGCGATCGCGAGGCCGTCGCTGCCCCGGAGCGGGATGCCGCCGAGCGCCTCGTCGTCGATGATGTGCTCGCGCCACGAGATGTAGCGACCGTCCGCGGCTCGCGCGGCCGTCGGCTCGTCCGCGAGCCCGTCGGCGATCGCGGCGCGCTGAGGCAGCGCGAGCGGCGTGGCGGCGAGGATGAGCGCGGGAAGTGTTCTACTCATGGCGCATTCCCTCCTGCGGCACCGCGGCCAGCGCGGCCGCGCCGGTCAGTGTACCCGAAACGGGAACGGTCGCCGGCGGTGTGGTGTGCCTGGTTCGTGCGGCAGGGCTCGCTGTGTCGCGCGTTGCACCGCCTCTCGTTGCTCGACCGCCGCGGCTGCCGTTCATGCGACGGCGGTGGCCTCGACGGCCGACGCTCGCGACGCGTACACTCGAGCGGCCTTGAGCCATCGATAAACAAGAACCAAGCCGAATCGAGCGGGAAGAATGCGATGATGATCGGAAAGACAGCGATGGGCTGCGTGCTGCTCCTTGCCGCGGGAGCGGCGTGCGCGCAGGCGCAGATCCCGGATCAGGTCGATGCGGTCTGCAGCCGCGCCGACCTCCAAGCGGCGGCCGAGAGCTACGTGGAAGCGCAGAAGTCGGGCGACGTCTCGAAGATGAAGCTCGCGTCGGACGCGGTGTTCGTCGAGAACATGTCGCCCGTCGATCGCAGCGCAGGTTCGTGGAACACCGCGCTGCCGATCGCGTTGTCGCGGAGCTTCGTCGACGAGACGCGCTGCAAGACGTTCACGGAGATCGTCGTCACGGAGGGCGGTCACCCTTACGTGATCGGCACTCGGCTCTATGTCGACGGCGGCGAGGTCATCCGCGTCGACAGCCTCGTGACCGACGAAGGCGACTGGCTCTTCAACGCGAACGCGTACCTCAAGTATTCGAGCGCCGAGGACTGGACCCCGCTGCCCGCGGAGCGGCGCACGCCGGCGCAGGAGCTGATCAACGCGGCGAACGCGTACCTCGATCTCTTCTCCGACAAGTTCGTCGAGGTGCCGTGGGGCATCCCGTGCGCGCGGCTAGAAGGCGGCGCGTACACCGATCGCAGCGGCGATCCGAACGCGACGTGCGAGGTCGGGATTCCGCGCGGCGTGCTCTACATCGTCAACCGCGACTACGTCGTCGACGAGGAGCTGGGCGTCGTGAACGTGTTTTGCCGCTTCGGCAACAGCACGACAGGCATGCCGGATTCGCATACGTTCCGTCTCGTCGACGGCAAGCTCAGGTACGTGCACACGTTGAGCGTGAATCTGAACCCGAACGCGCCATCGCCGCAGGCGGACGACAACGGCGTGATCTTGCGCTAGGAGGGTCAGCGTCGCAAGAAATTGGGGTCAGAGCCCGTTAGGCAGGAAGGGCGCCCGATCCGAGCGTTGTGCAATACAAGCGTTGTGCAATACAAATGAGCCGTTTCACGATTCGCTGTGGGGGGCGATGGACATTGCCTTGCGGGTAACTGTCTTATCGATCGTCGCGGTCGGCCTGTGTCTGATTGTGTGGCTGTGTTATCGCCTTTTGCGATGGGCGCGCACAGGGACTGGTGGAGCGCACATGCTGGGTGCGGTCCTAACCGAAGTTACTCAGAGCCCTGCTGTTCAGGAAGCCAAGCAGGGTAAGAAATCTCGTGAGGACGGTGGAGGTGACCCTCCGAACGGGCAGTGAAGAGCGCCGTGTGCCGCTTGCACAACAAGCAGTTGCAGCGGACCGTGACACCTTGGCGCGGGCGCGTCGCACTGCGACACTTCACTATGCACGTGCGGCGCGCTGGACGCGTGGTCACGCGGCCGCTGAACTGCGGCGCTTTGGAAAAAGGGCTCTGACCCCGATTTTCTGTCACTTCCGCGCGCCGAGCCGCGCGAGCATCAGCGAGAGCTCTTCCGGGCTGATGTAGAAGTGCTCGCAGACGCGGCCCCAGAGCATCGCCGTCGGCACGTTGCGGTCGGCGCGCTCCTTCTGCGTCTCGTGCAGCACGTGGAGGACGATCCGCTCCTTCCGCGTCAGCCCGTCGCGGACGTCGGGGAGGATGTCGTCGAGGCGTTTCACGGGAGGGGTTCCGCTTGCGTATTGCCGGGGCACGATGTCCAACGAGGCGCTGACCCTACGATACCAGCAGGGGAAAATCGTGTCAGACACCTTTTTCGCAGAAAAAGGTGTCTGACACGATTTTCAAGAAGGTGTCTGACACGATTTTCGGTTGCGCGACGCTTCTGTCGTGGACGATGATGACGGCGCTCCCCTTTGGGGACAAGAACAACGAGGAGGGGAACCGCATGACCGCATTGACGAGGTGGCTTTGCGCCGCGCTCGCGGCATTGGCCGTGTCGGCCGCGCACGCACAAATCTCGCTGAACGGCGCGCGTATCGGCGCCGAGGACGTCGCCGCGCTCGCAGAGTTCTACCAGAAGGCGTTCGGTCTCGAGGAAGTGAACCGGCTCGAGTTCCCGGGGATGCTCGAGATCATGCTCGACTTCGGCGACACGGTCGACGCCGCGAAGGCAAATCCCGCGGCGGACGTCGTGATCATGACGCGCGAGTCAGACGATCTGGAGGATTCGGTCCCCCACCTGATCTTCAACGTCGCCGATGCGGCCGCCGTCGCCGCGGCGGTCGAGGCGGCCGGCGGCACGATGGACGGACCGCCGCGCGCGTTCGGCAATACGGGCATATTGATCGCGTTCGGCCGCGATCCGGCCGGCAACCGCTTCGAGCTGATCCAGGGGCTCGGCGGTCCGCAGGCGTCGGCGGGGCGAGGCACGCTCGAGCGGATCACCGTCCACGGCACGTCGCTCGAGGGCAACCTCTCCGGCGACGACCCGAATCGCGAGGTCTTCGTCTACCTGCCGCCGAGCTACGCGTCGCAGCCGCAGCGCCGCTATCCGGTCGTCTACTTCCTGCACGGGTACGGCGTCGGCGCGGAAGTCTACGCGAACCTGCTCGGCCTGCCCGACGCGATCGACCAGGCGATCGCGAACGGCGCGCGCGAGATGATCGTCGTGCTGCCGGATGCAAACACGGTCTACAACGGCAGCATGTACTCGAGCTCGCCGACGAACGGCGACTGGGAGGGCTTCGTCGCGAACGACCTCGTCGCGTACATCGACGAGCACTACCGGACGATCCCGCGCGCGGAGAGCCGCGGGCTCGCCGGCCACTCGATGGGCGGCTACGGCACGCTGCGTATCGGCATGAAGCACCCGGGCGTGTTCGGCGCGTTGTACGCGATGAGCTCGTGCTGCCTGATGAACGCCGCGCCGTCGAAGGAGGCCGTCGAAGCGCAGATCGAGCGCACGAAGAACGGCCGGCCGACGGAAGGCCGCGGCTTCGCGAACGTGCTGCTCGCGCAGGCCGCGGCGTGGGCGCCGAATCCGCAGAATCCGCCGCTTTACATCGACTGGCCGTACAAGGACGGCGAGCGGCAGCCGCTCGTCGAGGCGAAGTGGATCGCGAATTCGCCGCTCGCGCTGGTCGATCAGTACGTGCCGAGCCTGAAAAGCTACCGCGCGATCGCCATCGACGTCGGCAACGCGGACGGCCTGCACGACAGCAACGTGCAGCTATCGGAGGCTTTGCGCCGGCTCGGCGTCGAGCACACGTTCGAGGTGTACGACGGAGATCACGGCAACCGCGTGGCGCAGCGCTTCCGGGAGAACGTGATGACGTTCTTCACGGAGCACCTCGAGTAGCGCGGCTCGAGCCGGACGGCACCGCTCGCCTCGGCGCGAGCGGTGCGGCCGGCCGCCTCGATCCCGGCGACGCGCGCGAGATCGATGGCCTACTAGCGCGCGATATAGCGCCCCCCGCCGCAGCACGAAGCGGCACATAGCACCGTCGCCGCGGCCCTAGCAGGTAGCCCGCGGCTACTGACAGGCGGCCGTCGCCGACGACGATCGCGAGCCCGGTCGACGCGACGCTCGTACGACGCGCCGACCCTGTCAGCGGGAGCCGCCGGACCGCGAGTACGCGATCCGATAGATCACGCTCGCCTCGTCGTCGCTCAGGAGCAGTGAGCCGTCGCCGAGCTGGACGAGGCTCGACGGCCGCCCCCACGGCTCGCCGGCGTCGGTGATGAAGCCGACGAGGAAATCGACGTACTCGCCGGTCGGCACGCCGTTCTCGAGCGGCAGCCGCACGACCTTGTGCCCGGTGCGGTCCGCGCGGTTCCACGACCCGTGGAACACGGCGAACGCATCGCCGACGTACTCCTCGGGGAACGCCGCGGCGCCCGAGCTCGGCCCGTAGAACAGGAAGCCGACCGCGGCCGAGTGCGCGCGGTACGGCACGTCCGGCGTCAGCGCCTTGCCGGCGAGATCCGGCCGCTCTCCGGCGTGGCGCGGGTCCTCGTGGTTGCCCATGTAGTACCACGGCCAGCCGTAGAAGCCGCCTTCCTGCACGCGTGTCGAGTAGTCCGGGACGATCTCGTCGCCGAGCCCGTCGCGCTCGTTGACGGTGCACCACACGTCGCCGTTGTCCGGATTCATGCCGAGCGCGACGCAGTTCCGGATCCCCGTCGCGTAGATTTTGCCTTCGGGCGCGACGACCTTCCCGTCTGCCGCGACGTCGAAGACGAGCACGTCGGCGCGTCGCGTCTCGTTGCCCCACGCGGCGCCGACGCCGTGCTCCGCTTCCCACGCCTCGATGCCGCCGGGCGGCGATTCCGGCATGTCCTCGGCGACGTTCGACTCCGAGCCGACCGAGACGAACATGCGACGTCCGTCCGGCGAGAAGACGAGGTCGCGCGTGTAATGGCCGCGGCCCGTCGGCGCGAGCTCGGGCACGAGGACCTCGGGCTCGCCGGACGCGGTCGTGTCTCCCGCCCGGTAGCGATAGCGGACGACGCGGTTGTTCTCCGCGACGTACAGCCACTCCGGGTTCTCGGCCGGGTAGAACTGCATGCCGAACGGCTGCGTCAGCCCTTCGGCGAAGATCGCGACGCTCTTGGCCGTGGCCCCGTCCGCGGACGGGCGCAGCACCCTGATCCGGCCGGGGCGCGTCTCCGCGACGAACACGTCGCCGTTCGGCGCGACGCGCATCACGCGCGGCCGCTCGACGTCGCGGGTGTAGACGTCGACCGTGAATCCTTGCGGCACCGTGAGCTCTGCGTCGTCCGGCCGCGGGACGATGCGCGGGAAATTCACGTTGGAGCCCGTCGCGAACGGCTCGGGCAGCGAGGACAAGTCTATTCGATGCACGCGGCCCGGCGCGTCGCGCTGCCAGTCGGGACCTGCGTCCTGGGCGGCGACGACGCTCGGGATGAGCATCACGGCGGCGACGGAGAGAAAGACGGCCGAAAGCGCGGAATATCTCAGCGACATGGTGTCCCCCGGGCGGTTCGTTCGACTCGTTTGCGGCATTTTCGCACGAAATCGGGTCGGACACCTTGCAGATCAGGATCGCGGGCCGGCTCGGAAGAGCCGGCCCACCTTGGCCAAGCGCTACCTCGCCTCGGAGGGAAGACGCCACGCCTCAGCCGAGCGCGGCCTCATTTGAGGACCGGCACGCTGTTGAAGACAGGCACGCCGTCCCACCTGAAAAAGGCGCGCCGCCTCAGCCGAGGAACGGCACGCCGTGCAGCGCCTGCACGAACGTGAACGCGACGAGCCCGACGTAGCCCGCCGCGGCGACGATCAGCGCGGCGCGGGCGTTCGGCCGCCCGAGCGCGACGGCGAGCGCGCCGAGCGCGGGCAGCGCCTGCTGCGCATGCAGCGCGAAGAAGTGTGCGACGCGCAGGTCTCCGCCGGTGCGCGACCAGCCGAGAAGAGGCAGGCCGCCGGCATCGGTCGCGACGCCGCCGACCCAATGTCCGCCGCTCGCGCCCAGATATCCCGCGGTGATCAGCGTTGCGCCGAACGCGATCACCGCTCCCGCGACGAGACCGAAACGCATCGCCGGCGCGATCGGCACCGCACGTTGCCGCGCGATCATGATGCCCTGCACGAGGATCGCTGCGATCAGCACGACAGCGCCGACGCCGGCCAGCCTGAAGGCCGCGAGCCAGAACGGCGAGTCGTAGTTGAAGTGCGACGGAACGCCGTTCGCCGCCGCGAGCACGAGCCAAGACATCTCGTAGAAGCCGACCGCGAGCGGGGCGAGGACCACGAAGCGTCCCGCGCGCGTTCGCTGCGACTCGCGGGGCAGGAAGCCGAAGGCCCATGCGAGCGTCGCGTAGTACACGGCGAGCGAGATGAAGAACTTCGTCGGCTTGATCCACACGTCGATGCCGTTCACGGTGCGCGCGTCGAACGGCATCGCGGCGAGCGTGACCGCCGCGCCGACGAGCGCGATCAGTGCTGCGGTCGCGAGCTTCGGCTGACGCTCGTGAAGCGCTGCGAAGGGCCGCGGCAGCCTCCTCGCGAGCACGGAGCGGTTTTCTTGCGCGCCGGCGCGTCCCGATGCGTCGCGGCTCGCGTCGAACGTCGTTTGGAGCAGGGTAGCCATGTCGAGCCTCCCAATGTAGACAGTGTCTAGTTAACATCGACGACGGTACGACTTAAACTAGACACTGTCAAGTAGAGATCCGAAGAGCGGACCATGGGCACATCGAGAAAGCGTCCGAGCGGCGGACCACGCAAACGGCCGGAGCCGACGCCGAGGAAGGCCGCAGCGCGCAGGCCCAAGACCGCGGGCGCGCCCCGCGCGGCCGGCAAGCCGCGCGGCGCGGCGGGGAAATCATCCGCAGGAGCCGCGCGCCGGGGCGCGGCCGGCCCGTATCACCATGGCGACCTCCGCCGCGCGCTGCTCGCGGCGACGGAGGAGCTGCTCGAGACCGCGGGCGTCGAGGCGTTCACGCTGCGCGAGGTCGCGCGCCGTGCCGGCGTCTCGCACGGCGCGCCGGCCCACCACTTCGGCGACGTGCAGGGGCTCCTGTCCGAGTTCACCGCCGAGTCGTTCGCGGAGCTCGCGGCCGCGATGCGGCGCCGGCGCTCGCAGGCGCCGGCCGGCGCGTTCGACCAGCTCCGCGCGAGCGGCATCGCATACGTCGAGTACGCGGTCACGCATCGCGCCCGCTTCCAGCTGATGTTCCGCAGCGACCGGCTCGACTGGAACCGCGCGTCTCTCGCGAGGTCGTCCGCCGACGCGTTCGGGCAGTTCGTCGAATGCATGGACCGCGTGTGCCGCGAGGCCGGCGCGCCGCCGGAGCTCGATGCCGACAAGATCGCGCTCGCGTGGTCCACGGTGCACGGCTTCGCGACGCTGCTGATCGACAACCGAATGTTCGCGGAGATCGTCTCGGGCGGCGAGCTTGCCCGCGCGCTCGCCGCGCTCGGCCGAGTGCTCGATTCGACGCGGCCGGCCCTGGAGCGTCGCGAATAGCGCTGCGCGACGCCCTGCGTGCGGGCCGTTTCCTCGCGGACGGCGGAATTGTCGCGGGCACCTTCGCCTGCTAACGTGAACTCGGATCACTCCGCGGGGGGAGACGATCATGGCCGACCAAGAACGTCACGAAACAAAGGCCGATCCCGCACGCGAGAAGGGCTTGAGCCGGCGAGATTTCGTAAGGAGCGGCGCGGCGGGTCTCGGCGCGGCCGCGCTGCTCGTCGGCGGCCCCGCCGCTGCGCAGAACGGCCCGACGAACGCGGCCGGCATCGAATGGGACTACGAGGTCGACGTCGTCGTCGCGGGCGCCGGCTGCGCCGGGCTCACCGCCGC
The DNA here is from genome assembly GCA_036381515.1 of Gammaproteobacteria bacterium. Classification (GTDB taxonomy): domain Bacteria; phylum Pseudomonadota; class Gammaproteobacteria; order Steroidobacterales; family Rariloculaceae; genus ZC4RG20. The sequence continues at coordinate 30,180 of DASVCR010000074.1, forward strand.
GATCCGCGCGCGCGACCTGGGCGCGAGCGTCCTCGTCGTCGAGCAGAACTTCGACGTCGGCGGCCGCATGCTGCACAGCGGCTCGTTCATCTCGCTCGGCGGCGGCGACCCGGTGCAGCTTCGCGACATGAAGGGCGAGAGCGATCCGGAGGGCTTCATCACGATGCCGCCGGTCGAAGGTCCGGAGGAGCTCGACGACGACGTCGAGCTGCTCTTCAAGGACATCACGGACTGGTCGATCGTCGACCGCAAAGGCGCCACGCCTTACCGCTACAACGAGCCGGAGATGGTCCGCGCGTGGGCCGAGAACTGCCCTGCAACGCGCGAGTTCCTGATGCAGAACTACATCCGATTCGCGCGCATCAACGGCACGCACGCGGGCGGCGGCATGTCGCGTGCGCGCGGGTGCGTCTGCTTTCTGATGCTCGGCGACGAGACCGACATCAAGGCCGGCACGATCACGGCGGAGGACGCGGGCCTCGCAGACCCCGAGCGGACGAGCGCGTTCGCGCCGGTGCAGATGAACATCGCGTCGCGCTTCGTCGGCCCGGGCGCGGTCAGCAACGGCGTCGCACTCGCGCGCCCGCTCGAGTTCTCGGCGCGCGAAAAGGGCGTTCAGTTCATGCTGAACCGCCACTTCGACGAGCTGATCCGCGAGCAGCCTTTCGCCGGCCGCGTGCTCGGCATCAAGGCGCACTACTCGCCGCGCTTCGATCCGGAGACGGGGCAACGCCTCGAGAGCTACTGGCAGAACGGCAACATCGACGAGCGGCGCGAGGTCGTCTACATCCGCGCGCGCAAGGCCGTGATCCTCGCGAGCGGCGGACACGCCGGCAATCCGCAGCTTCGCAGCATGTTCTACCCCGCGTTCCGCGAGCCCCTGTTCCCGACGAGCGGTTTCGCGCTGTTGGGGCCGCACTCGCAGGACGGCAGTGCGCTGATCGCGGGCCTGAAGATCGGCGCGAATCTCGCAGGCATGCAGCAGAATCCGTCCGGGCTCACGTATCACATCTCGACGCGCCTCGGCACGCGTGACGCGTACACCGGGATGATGCCGGGGCACCCGACGTTCCCGTTCCGCGGCTCGAGCGGGCTAGACGTCGGCAACGCCGGCTTCGAGGAGTTCATCGCGGTGAATCAGGTCGGCAAGCGGTTCTTCAACGAGGTGCGCCTGCCGCTGCGAGCCGGCGGCGGCCAATATCCGGGCGGCGGCATCGCGCCGAACCGAGGCGTCGAGCACAAGCCGGGCGACTGGCGTAACTGCCGGCACGAGTGGCTGCAGACGACGTACAGCTACGACCACGGCCTCGAGGCCGCGCTCGCGATCAACGAAGGCTCGGAGCCGCCGCATTACTATTCGGGGCCGCTCTGGGCGATCTTCGACCAGGCGGCCGTCGAGCGGGCCGGTTGGGAGCTGCGCTTTCCGTTCGTCGCGGACAACGGCTACTTCTTCAAGGCCGACACGATCGAGGAGCTCGCCCGCAAGATCGAGGCCGGAAACGAGTTCCAGCGCGTGCCGCTGAAGTATCTCGCGGAGACCGTCGCGACGTGGAACCGCTACGTCGACGAGGGCGCGGACCCCGAGTTCGAGCGCGAGGCCGATGCGCCGATGCATCGGATCGACACGCCGCCTTTCTACGCGCTTTCGATCATGGCGGTCTGGCACGACTCGTACGGCGGGCTGCGCTGCAACGGGAAGCAGCAGGTCATCGATCTGCAGGGCCAGGTGATCCCGGGCCTCTACGCCGGCGGCGAGGCCGTCGGCGGCTTCAACAAGCACGGCCTCGGCAAGGGCCACGTGCATGGCTTCATCGCGGGCACGCACGCGGCGCAGGAGCCGGTTGCATGAGCGTGAGCGCCGGCCCCCGGCGACGCACCGGGCCGGCCGTAACGGCCACGTGACGCACGCAGATCGGAGTGTCGTGACATGAGCTCTGACAGCGACGAGAAGGCGAGCCGCGACCACGCGAACCTGCACGCGAGAAGCATCGTCGTCTGGGACGTGCCGAGCGCGATCGAGCGCGGCGCGACGTTCAGCGTCAAGGTCGGCATCAAGTGCAGCGCCGAATGCGTGCCCGATACGTGGGTCTTCGGCATCCGCGATCACGAGGGACGCGTGCGCGCGTCGCGGCGCGTCGGCCCGGAGCCGTGGCCCGGCACGGCGGCGCTGTTCTACGCGGAAGCCGAGCTCGAGGCCCCTGCTTCGGAAGGACTCTTCGCGTGGGAAGCCTTCGCCCCGGCGATCGATGGCGACGGCGACGACGTCGGCCACGGCGACGCGTGCGCGAAATTCAGCGTCCGGGTCGTGCCCGCACCCGAGTGCCGCCTGACGGTCGTCGCGATCGACAAGGAAAGCCGGTCGCCGGTCGCGGGCGCGAAGGTCGTCGTGCACCCGTACCGCGCGATCACCGACGAGCGCGGCGTCGCGGAGCTTCGCGTGCCGAAGGGACCGTTCCGCCTGTTCGTCAGCGGCCGCGACTACTTCCCGTTCCGCCACGACGCCGACGCGGTCGAGGACGTGACGGTGACGGCGGAGCTCGAAGCGGATCTCGGCCCGAGCGACGCGGAGCTTTGGTCCTGATCGCGCGGCTCGCGGCGCTCTGCGTGACGCTCGCCGTCGTGTCCGGGCGGCTCCCGGCGGACGAGCCGGCGAGGGGCGAATCCGCGGGCGGGCTCGAAGCGTCGATCTGGGACGGTGTCTTCACCGACGCGCAGGCGCGGCGCGGCCGCGAGCTCTATCCCGGACCGTGCGGCAAATGCCACGGCAAGCGGCTCGACGGGGCGCCCGACGATCCCGACATGTTCTCGACGAAACCGATCGGCGGCCCGAAATTCCTGCGGAACTGGGACGGCCGCTCGCTCGGCGTGCTCTTCGAGTACCTCCGCACGACGATGCCGGCGAACAATCCGGGCTTCCTGTCGGACGGCGAGTATGCGGACCTGCTCGCGTACATGCTCGCGGTCAGCGGCGCGCCGCCGGGGGAGGTGGAGCTTCCGCCGGACCCGAGCGCGCTCGCAGCGGTCGCCATCCGCAAGGCGCCGGACTGACCGGCCGCACCGATCACCCGAGCTGCGCGAGCCAGGCCGTGAAGACGGCCCATGCCTCGGTGCGTGCGATCACGACCCGGAGCCACTGCACGGTCACGATCAGCGCCAACCCCGCCACCCACATCGGGTGCACGCGGCCGATCGCGCGCCGGTCGAGCAGGACGACGCCGATGAGGAGCAGGTCCACGATCACGGCGCCGATCACGATCCGCTCGGGCTGTGCGATCTGCGGCACGATCATGATCAGCCGCGCGATGGCTGCCTGGATGATCGAGAACGCAGCCAGCGTCATTGCGCGGCGGTGCACGTCCGGGCGTCCGATGTTCGTGATGCCGACGGCGATGAACGTCGTGAAAAGCAGCGTGCCCGAGAAGCTGAGCGCGGCGGCGGCCCGCGCCGCGTCGGGCCTCGGTCCGGGAAGGTTCGCCGCGAGGCTCACGATCGCGGCGAGTATCCCCGAGAACAGCATCCACGCCGCGAGCGCGATACCGAAGAGCCCCAGCATCATGTGCGCGCGGGTCCGCCGCGCTGCGGCCAGGCTCGTCTGCGCTACGAAGTAGAGCGTCCACGCGAAGAACAGCACGCCGTGCACAAGGATCGCCGGGTGCAGCGCGAGCGTGCCGGCGACGAGCGGCGAAAAGAAGGTCGGTGTGAAGCCTGCGAACGCGATCGACGCGAGCAGTAGGGCGGAGTAGACGTAAAGGCGCGGGCGAGACCGGCGACGCGTGCACGCAGACGCGACGGCCGATGGAACGGCTACGGTCATGAGACGATCTCCTGTCGCCGACCGCCGTCCGATTGCCGCGGCGTCCGGCTCGGACGACACTATGAGGTCCGGAGCCAGTGAAATCGCGTTGCCGGAACGATGAAATACGGTGAGACCGGCATGGGGGAAGCCCGTATCGGTGACCTGTCGACCGGTGTCCGGAGCGGCGCGAACCCGATCTACGCATTCGGCGAGTTTCGGCTCGATCCCGCCGGCCGCAGGCTGACGTGCACCGACGGTGAGGTCGTCGCGATCACCGGCAAGCCCTTCGATGCGCTCGTGTACCTCGTCGAGCGCGCCGGAACGGTCGTGTCGCGCCGCGAGCTCGCGCATGCGTTGTGGCCGACGACGATCGTCGAGGACAACAATCTGAGCCAGGTCGTGCTTGCGCTGCGCCGCGTGCTCGGCGACGCGCAGGACGCGCCGCGTTTCGTCGCGACCGTGCCGCGCCGCGGCTATCAGTTCGTCGCCGCGGTCCGGCGGTTGCAGGCTGCACCGGACGGACCGTCGCTCGTCCCGGCACCGAGGCCGATGCGGCGGCACGGGCTCTTCGCGGCGGGCGTGCTCGCCGTCGCGGCGATCGCCGGAGCCTGGCTCGCGTCGCGCGACGATGCCGGCGCCGCGGGGGAAGGCCTCCCGCCGAATGTCTCGTCGAGAGCCCCGGAGCCGACGACGTCGCTCGAGGCCTATGCGCTCTACTCGCAGGCGGTCGCGCTCTACCGCGCGAGCGGCGGCATCGGCGTCGGCATGCCGCTCGCCGTTCGCGAGACGCTGACGGCGCGCCTGGACGAGGCGCTCGCGATCGATCCGGACTTCGCGGCCGCGCTCGGCTGGCGCGCGCACGTGGCGCTCGACTCGTTGATGTTCGACCCGTTGCCCGCCGACGACTGGCCGCTGGCGAGCCGGCGGCTGATCGAGCGCAGCGAGCGCGACGCGAGCCGGGCACTCGAGCTCGACCCGGGGCTCGCGATTGCGCACGTCGCGCTCGCGCGTCTCGACATGTATCGCGGCCGGTTCGCCGAGTCGAAGGTGCGGCTCGACGAGGCGCGGCGGCTGCGGCCGACCGATTCCGTCGTGCTGCACTATCTCGCGCTCGTCGCGAATCTGCTCGGTGAGCATCGCGAAGCGGCCTCGGCGGCGCGGCGCGCCCTCGAGCTCGAGCCGAAGAACCCGGCGCCGTACGCGCCGCTCAGCGTCGCGCTGCGCGCCCTCGGCGACCAGGCCGGCGCGGCGGCGGCCGCGCGCGGCATGATCGAGGCCGCTCCGGCCGCGGCGATCGGCTACGTTACGCTCGCGCGGACGGAGACCGAGCGTGGCGACGTGCCGCGAATCCTCGAGGCGTTACGGCTCGCCGAGCGCTTTCTCGACGAAACGACGCGCAACTTCCGCGCCGACGCCGCGCTGTCGTACGCCCGCGCGGGCGCGCCCGAGGACGCCGCGAGGTTGATTCGCGAGATCGAGGAAGACAGCGCCGGACGCCATATCGGCCCGGGGCTCGCCGCGATGATGCGGCTCGCGGTCGGCGACTATGCGGGCGCGCGAGAGCTTCTCGACGAGGCGATCGCGGCTCGCGCGGACGGCATGGATCCGATGCCGCTCTTTCTGATCGCGCGCAATAGCTGGGCGGATCCGGTGCTCGAGCAGCCGGAATGGCGGGCGCTGCGCGAGCGGCTCGAGTGACCGCCGCGTCGCCGCTCGTTTCCGTCCGCGCCGCGCGGGTGTAAGCTCGGTATCCCCACCTTCGAGGCCATCCCGATGCCGCGCCCCCTCGTCATGCTCCTCCTCGCCTTCGCGGCCGCATCGTCTGTCGAGGCCGCCGACGTCAACGGCATTCCGATCCACTACTCGACGCACGGATCCGGTCCCGCGACGCTCGTGTTCGTGCACGGCTGGACGTGCGACGAGACCTCGTGGGCGACGCAGATCGAGCCGTTCTCGGATCGCTATCGCGTCGTGACCGTCGACCTGCCGGGGCACGGCAAAAGCGGCATGCCGGCCGCGGACGCGTTCTCGCTCGATCTCTTCGCGGATGCGGTCGAGGCGGTCCGCGCGGAAATCGGCGCGGAGTCGATCGTGCTGATCGGGCACAGCATGGGTGCGCCCGTCATTCGGCAATACGCGCGCCGGTACCCGCAGCACGTCGCGGCGCTCGTGCCCGTCGACGGACCGATATCGGTGCAGGCGTTCGTGCTCCCGGGCTCGGAGAGCGGGGGACCGCCGCAGTTTCCGGACGTCAGCGGTCCGGAAGGGCTCGACGCGCGCGAGACCGCGATCCGCGCGATGTTCACGCCGGACACGTCTGCCGAGGTCGAGGCGCACGTGCTCCGGATGATGCTCGCCGCGCCGGAAGCGACGGCGGTCGGCGCGCTGCGCGCGATGGGCGACGAGGCCGTGTGGGCCGACGCGACGATCCCGATGCCGGTCTACGCGATCTATGCGGGGACGGCGCAAATGCCGGATGTTGCCGTGGTGCGGCAGAACGTGCCGGAGTTCGAGGTCGTGCAACTCGAAGGCACGGGCCACTTCCTAATGATGGAGAAGCCGGCCGAGTTCAACGCGCTGCTCGAAGGGTTCCTGGACAGGTTGGGGTTCTGAAACGGCCGGCCACGGCGGCGCCGCTGGCCGCGCTCTGTGCCGGGCGGCTCAAAGTCCGGTCGGAATGTCGACCGGCGCCTCCCTCCGCAGGAATTTCCATTCGCCGTCCTCGCGGATGAATTGGTCATCGTAATGGCCGAGGAACACGAGTCTCGGCGCGCCATCGTCGCCGGGCGTGACGTACAGCCACAGAGTCCGCGCCGACGCCTGGTCGCCGTCGATCTCGATCTGCTCATTCGTCAGGATGTGGAACGTCCCGGAGCCTTCCGGGCGCGGGTCGTGGCCGATGGTGTCGTCCATCAGCTTGAAGATCGCGTCCGGGCCTTTCGCCGAGCCGAGGCCGCCTACCCACTCGCCGTTCGTCGCGAACAGGCCCGCGAGCGTCCGATAGTCGCGATGATCGTGTGCCGTGCCGTACGCGAGGATCAGCGCGCGTATCGCCTCGCGGTCCTCGAGGATCCGAACGCGCGCGGCGAGCGCTTCGATGTCGGCCGGCGCCGGTGCCGGCTGCTGCGCGTGCGCACTGAGCGTCGACATCGCCGCGGCGACCGTTACCGCCGCGATTCGGGCAGATCGAGCGGACATCGTCTTTTCCTCCTCCGACTGTGAGACGATTGCACGACGAGCTTACGCGCGGCCGAGGCGGGGGGAAACGCGGCCGCGACGTGGCCGCGGAGTATTGGCGAATGCGGAATGATCTTAGCGTATCGCGCCAGTCTATCGCGGTGCCGCCCATTTGCGCTTCCCGCGACGCAAACGTCCGAGGTCAAGAAACTCTTTTCCAGTCAATATTTTGGGGCGCGCCGAGCCGTCCTCGGGACGCTGGCACACGAATTGCCATCAAGCCGGAGCCCAGGAAGGGCACGTAACGGCAAGAGGAAGTCAGGGGACTCGAAGGGGACGCATCGCGCGAGCGATGCCGGCGATCCGACCGGGGACGATGTCCGCGCCAGCGGGCATCGCAGGGAGATACGACGAATGACAACCGGACGTTTGCGTAGGGGCAGGCGATGGCTGCCGTGATCGTCGCCGACAGCGTCACGCACGCGTACAAGGGGGGCACCGTCGCGCTCGACGACGTCAGCCTCGAGATCGGCACCGGCCTCTTCGGCCTGCTCGGCTCGAACGGCGCCGGCAAGAGCACGTTGATGCGGATCCTCTGCACACTGCTCGTGCCGACGCAGGGCCACGTGACCGTGGACGGGCTCGACGTCGTGGCCGAGCGGCGCAGCGTACGCCGCCTTCTCGGCTACCTGCCGCAGGAGTGGAGCGCGTGGCGCCTGCAAACGGTCACCGAGGTGCTCGACACGCTCGCCGCGCTTTCCGGCCTCGTGGACAAGAAGATGCGCAAGCGGCGCATCGCCGAGGTGCTCGACGCGGTCGGCCTCGCGAAGGTCGCGAACCGCAAGGTCAAGCAGCTTTCCGGCGGCATGGTGCGGCGCCTCGGCGTCGCGCAGGCGCTCGTGCACGAGCCGAAGGTGCTCGTCGTCGACGAGCCGACGGTCGGTCTCGATCCCGAGGAGCGCTTGAGATTCCGTCAGCTGATGGCCGAGCTCGGCCGCGACCGTGCGATCGTGCTGTCGACGCACATCGTCGCCGATCTCGGCGCCGCGTGTTCCGACCTCGCGGTCCTGCACCGCGGCAAGGTCGAGTTTCGCGGCTCGCCGGCGGAGCTCGTCCGGCGTGCCGCCGGCAAGGTCGTCGAAATCGCGGTGCCGGAGGCGGCGGAGGCCGACCTCGCCGAGCGGCTCGAGGTCGTCGCGCGCGAATCGGCGAACGGCCGCGTGTCGCTGCGCGGCGTGATCAAGGACGGGCACGTCCCGGACGGCGCCCGCGCCGTCGACGACGTGACCCTAGAGGAAGCCTATCTCGCGTTCATGGTCGAGCGCGGCCGTCACATCGACGAGCTCGGCATCGACGACGGCGCGTAAGCGCCGAAGGCTCGACTTTTTCTCGCAACCGGGGAGAACGGCCATCATCAACGTAAGCCACATCCGCACGGTCGCCCGCATGGAAGGGCGGCACACGCGCCGTCTCGTGCGGTACTGGGTGTTCCTGTCGATCGCGTACCTGCTGGGCATCGTGTCTTACTTCTATTACGGCACGCTGCACGCGCTCTTCTCGTCGATGTCGGCGACCGTCGGCTTGATCGGTCCCCGCTATCTGATAGGGGCGATCGCGGTCTATTACATCACCGGCTTCGTGCTCGGCATCGTTTTTCTCGGCTTCGACGTACGGGCACGCGACGTCCGAGAAGGAATCGTCGAGGTGCTCGATTCCCGGCCGCTGACGAATCTCGAGCTCGTCGCCGGCCGGTTCCTCGCGCTCTTCCTCGCCGGGTGGGTGCCGATCGTGATCCTCGCGGTCCTGATCCAGGCGCTCGGATGGCTGTTGCCGCTCCTCGGCTCGCCGGTCGGACGCACGGTGGAGCCGCTGTCGCTCGTCACACTCGCCGTGCTGATGGCCGTGCCCGCGATCGCGTTCGCGATCGCGCTCGTCTTCGTCATCACGCTGCTCGTGCGGCATCGGCTTCTCGCGGCGCTGATCTCGATCGCCGCGATCGTCGGCGTGTACTGGGCGCTGTTCACGATCCCGGTGATCTACGCGCCGTTCGTCGATTTCCTCGGCATGACGTCGGCGGGCACGCCGTCGGACATCGTTCCGGTCCTCGCGATGCCGGACGCCGGTGCGCAACGTCTCGGCATCCTCCTGGTCGCGCTCGGGCTCGTCGGCATCGCGGCCGTGATCCATCCGCGGCTCGACGGGGGCCGCCGCGGGCGGCCCGCGGCAGCGTCGCTCGCGCTCGTGCTCGTGGGCTTCGCGCTGATCGCGATGACGGCGCAGATGCGCATCGGTCAGGCCGCGCAGATGGAGGCGTGGCGCACCGCTCACGAGGCCCGGCGCGACGAGCCGATCGCCGACATCGTATCGATCGCAGGCACGATCGACATCGAACCCGGCCGCGCCGTCCTCGCCGATCTCACCGTCGAGCTCGAGGCGCCGCCCGACCAGTCCTTGAGCCGAGTGCTGCTCACGCTGAACCCCGGCCTCGTCGTCGACGACGTGCGCACGGCCGGCGGTGCGACGCTCGCATTCACGCAGCGCGACGGTCTGCTCGACATCGAGCTCGATCGTGCGCTCGCCGCAGGCGGACGGGCCGCGCTGACGCTCCGCTACGCCGGCAAGCCGGAAACCAGGTTCGCGTATCTCGACTCGGCGATCCGGCTCGAGCAGCTGAACGCGAACCAGTCGCAGATCGGGCTTCTCGGCTACGAGCCCGCCGTCTTCGACCGGCGCTATGTCGCGTTGATGCCCGGGATTCACTGGCTGCCGGCTGCGGGGGTCGACGTCGGCCGCGACGATCCGCGGCACCGGCCGACGGACTATTTCGACGTCGCGCTCGACGTCACGTTGCCGCCGTCATGGCTCGCCGCGGGGCCCGGCAAGCGGCAGCCCGTGAGCTCGACGGACGACGCGGCCACGTTCCGGTTCGCGCCTGCCGTCAGCGTTCCGGAGGTCGCGCTGGTCGCCGGCGAGCTCGAGAGCTTCGCAACCGAAATCCGCGGGATCACGTTCGAGGCGCTCGTGCATCCGAGACACGCGGACAACTTCAAGGTGCTCGCCGGCGCTCGTGTGGAGATCGAGCAGTGGATCGCGGACCGTCTCGATGCGAGCGCGGACGCCGGGCTCGACTACCCGTTCGATGCGTTTACGGTCGTCGAGGTCCCGAACAGGCTGAGGGGCTTCGCCGGCGGCTGGCGTCTCGATACGGCGCTCGCGCCGCCCGGCATGATGCTTCTGCGCGAGACGAGCTTCCCGACGGCGCGGTTCGACTTCGACGTGCGCACGGTGTTCGGCAACCTCGACCCGGATGCGCAGGAAGGCGGCGCTGCTCGGGTCAACCGCGATCGCGTCGTGGCGTTCTTCAGCAACGACATCGCCGGCGGCAACGTGTTCACGGGCGCGGCCCGCTCGTTCTTCGCGCACCGCACGTCGGCGGCAGGGCCGGACGCGATCGCGCTCGACTTCGTGCTCGAGGAGCTCGCGACGCTGCTCGTGTCGGGGCAGCGCGGCTACTTCTCGGCGCATCTCTTCACGAACATCAACCAGGCGACGACCAGCGTCGTGAGCTCGATGCAAGGCGCGAGCAGCATCGCCGACGCGATGATCACGAGCCGGACCACGCAGCCGGACGTCTGGAACGTCGCGCTCGACGTGCCGCTGTCCGATATCGATCCGTGGAGCGATCCGCAGCGGACGATCGACCTGCTCGCGCTGAAGGGCGGGGAGATGGCGCAGGCGATTTACGACACGCTCGGCCCGCGCGCCGTCGGCGAGCTGCTCGCCGCGCTGCTCGAGCGCCGCGCGGGCCGGTCGTTCACGCTCGCCGATCTCGTCGCGGCCGGCGCCGACGTCGACGAGAGCCTCGGCCCGATGCTGACCGAATGGGTCGGCGGCACGGGCCTTGCGGGCTTCGTCGCGCAGCGCGTCGAGCTCTATCGGCTGCCCGACGAAGGCAACGGCGACAGCCGCTATCAGCTCCTCGTGCGCATCGCGAACCCCGAGCCCGTCGTCGGATATGCGCGGGTCGCGTGGACGATGGAGCGCGGCGGGTCGCGCACGTTCGGCGACCCGATCCGGATCGCCGGCCGCTCGGCGATCGAGTACGGCGTCGTGCTGTCGCAGCCGCCGGCGGTCGTCTACGTGCATCCGTATCTGTCGCTGAACCGCGGCGACTTCCTCGCCGGGCTCACAGACACCGCGGAGGTCAGGAGCCGGAACGCCGAGCCGTTCAACGGCGTCCGCGACGTGCCGATCGACGAGCTCGCGGACGCGCGCATCGTCGCGGACGATCTCGACGAAGGCTTCACGATCGTCGACGACGAGGCCGGCGCCGACATGCGCCTCGCCGGGCGAGGCGGGCCGACGGCCGGCCTCGACAACGGTCTGCCGATCGCGGTGGGCGCGCTCCCGCCGGGCGCATGGAGCCGCAGGGCGAATGAGACGGCCTGGGGCCGGTACCGGCACACGTTCGCCTTCGTCGGCGCGGGCGAGGGCAAGCGCCGGGCGGTCATGCCGGCGTCGATCCCGACGGCCGGGCTCTGGGAGCTCGAGATTCACCTGCCGTTCGTGCAGATCCTGCCGGCGCCGAACCGCGGCACGTGGCAGCTCGAGATCGTGACGGCCGACGGGCGTGAGACGGTCAGCTACGATGCGACGGTCGCGAACGTCGGATGGAACCTCGTCGGCCGGTTCCAACTCCCGGCCGGCGATGTGCGCGTCGAGATCAGCGACCGGACCGACGGCCGCATGGTGATCGCCGACGCGGTCGGCTGGTCGCCGGTGAGGGCCGATCGCCCGGCGGACGACACGGGCTCGAGCGAAGCGCTCTCCGACGACGCGCCGAGCGACGCCAACTCGAACGACACGGACTCGACCCTATGAGCAAGCTCCGCCGGACCCGAAGCAGGATCGCCCCCATCGCCGTCGCGAGCGTGCTCGTCGCCGCTTGCGCGCCGCAGGGCGGCGAGCAAACCGTCGAGTTCCGCGTGCCGGTCACGGTCGAGGAAGTCGGCGTCGCGACGCTCGAGGACCGCATCGTCACGACCGGCACGCTGCGCACGCCGGAGCTCGTCACGCTGAGCGCGCTCGACACGGGCGTGCTCGAGATCAATCGCGCGCCGTCCGGGCGCCGCTACGCCGAGGGCGACTTCGTCGCGGCCGGCGAAGAGATCGCGCGGATCGTCGGCGAGGACGTGCGGATCGCCGCGCGCATGGCGGCCGCGCAGCGCAGCTTCGAGGCCGCGCGCGCCGAGCTCGAGGCGAATCGGGATCTGTTCCAGCGCGGGCTGATCAACCAGACGGCGCTGAACAGCGTCGCGAGCGCGTTCGAGGACGCGAAGCTCGAGCTCGAGCGCGCGCGCCGCACCGAGGAGCGCAACATCCTGATCACGCCGATCGACGGGGTCATCCTGAAGCTCGCGCGCAACGAGGACGGCCAGCTCCTCGCGAACGGCCAGCTCGTGAATCCGAATCAGATGATCGCGCAGATCGCGCCGCTCGATCCGCTGATCGCCGACGTCGATCTCGTCGGCCGCGACATCGCCGTGGTGCGCGTCGGGCTCGAGGCGCGCGTCCGCTATCACGCGTGGCCGCACGAGGAGTTCACGGGCAAGGTGTTGCGGCTCGCGCCGACCGTCGACCCGCGCACGCGAGCGCTGCGCGCCGAGGTCGAGGTCGGCAACGCCGAGCGCGTGCTGCGCCCCGGGATGTTCGTCGAGGTCGTGCTGATCGGCGAGCGCCGCGAGAACGTGCCCGTCGTGCCCAGGCGCGCACTGACCGATCGCGGCGGAAGGCGCGTCGTCTTCGTGCTGCGCGGGCAGCGCGTCGAGCAGCGCGCCGTCGAGATCGGGCTCGGCGACGACGAGTACGTCGAGATCCGGCAGGGCGTCGAGCCCGGCGACCGCGTCGTCGTCCGCGGCCTCGAGACGCTGACCGACCAGATGCTGGTGCGCGTCACCGGGCCGTGAGAACAAAAATCGTGTCAGACACATTTTCGCACCGGAAATTGTGTCAGACACCTTTTTCCGGCGGAAAAAGGCGTCTGACACGACTTCCGCGACACTCATGTCCGAAGCGCTAGCCCGCATCGCCGTCCGCCGCCCCGTCGCCGTCACCGTGCTCGCCGCCGCGATCGTCGTGCTCGGCTGGGTCTCGTGGCGCGGGCTGCCGCTCGATCTCCTGCCGGACATCGAGAGCCCGACCGTGCTCGTGTCGGTCACCGCCGGCGAGCGTCCCGCGATCGAGATGGAGCGGCTCTACGGTGAGCGCATCGAGCAGCTGCTCTTCACGGTGCGCGGCTTGCGAGGCATCGACCAGATCGCACGCACGGGCGAGCTGATCACGCGCGTGACGTTCGACTGGGACGCCGACATCGATCTCGCGCTCGTCGACGTCAACAAGGCCGTCGCGCCGATCGCCGCGGATACCGACGTCGACGAGGTCCGCGTGCGGCGCTTCGATCCGCGGCAGCTGCCGGTGCTCGTGCTCGGGCTCGTGCCGGCCGACGGGCGGCAGATGGACCTCGCGGAGCTGCGCCGCATCGCCGAGCGCCGGATCGCGCCGGGCCTCGAGCAGCTGCGCGGCGTCGCGGAGGTCCGGGTCACCGGCGGACGCGAGAAGCAGGTCGAGGTGCGCCTCGACCGCACGCGCCTCGACGCGTACGGCCTCACGATCGACGAGGTCCGGAGCCGCATCAGCGCGACGAACGCCGACGTGAACGCGGGCACGCTCGTGCAGGGCGATCGCGTGTACCTCGTGCGCGGCCTGTCGCGCTTCACCGGCCCCGACGACGTCGCGAGGACGGTCGTGCGCTACGAGGAAACGGCCTCGCAGGGCACCGTGCCGATTCACGTCGCCGATCTCGGCGAGGTCGTGCTCGCCGACGCCGAGATCACGCACGTCGTGCGCGTCGACGGCGTCGAAGGCGTCGGGCTCTCGATATACAAGGAGGCCGGCGCGAACACCGTCGAGATCTCGCGGCTCGTGCGCGATGCGCTCGAGCGTCTTGCCACGGACCTGCCCGGGATCGACGTCAGGACGGTCGCGGACGAGGCCGCGCTGATCGAGGACGCGATCGCCGACGTCGAAAGCGCCGCGCTCCTCGGCATCGCGCTCGCGGTCGCGGTGCTCTTCGTGTTCCTGCGCAGCCCCGGGCCGATCCTCGTCGTCGCCACCGCGATCCCGGTCTCGCTGCTCGCGACCGTGTTCGCGATGGGCCTCGCGGGCCACAGCCTGAACCTGATGACGCTCGGCGGCCTCGCGCTCGGCGCCGGCATGCTCGTCGACAACGCCATCGTGGTGATGGAGAGCATCTTCAGGCGGCGCGCGCAAGGCGACGCGCCGGCCGACGCGGCCGCGAAGGGAACGGGCCTCGTCGGCGGCGCGATCGTCGCGAGCACGCTGACGACGTGCGTCGTGTTTCTGCCCGTCGTGCTGATCGAGGGGATGGCCGCACGGCTCGTCGGCGGCATCGCGTTCACGGTCGTGATGTCGCTCCTCGTGTCGCTCGCCGTCGCGGTCGCGCTGATCCCGGCGCTCGCGGCGTGGCTCCTGCCCCGCGAGCGCACGCGCGACGTCGATCCGGGCAACTCGCGCGTCGAGGCGGTCGTCTATGCGCTGCTCGGCCGGCCGTGGACGGTCGTCGGATGCGCGGCCGTGCTCTCCGCCGTCGCGGCCGCATCGCTGTGGCGGCTCGGGACGGAGCTCTTGCCGCCGGCCGATCCGCGGCAGTTCAGCGTGCGCATCGTCGGGCCGCCCGGACAGCGGGTTGAGTCTACGGTCGAGACAGTCTCCGTCGTCGAAGCCGTGCTCGCGGAGGCCGCCGGGGAGGATCTCCGCGCGATGCTGTCCGAGGTCGGCCGGCTGCCGAACGACGACCGTCTGATTCGCGAGCAGCAGACCGAGGAGAACACGGCGGAGATCAGGCTCCTGCTCGCGGCCGGCGGGCAGGGCGGCAGCACGGTCGTGCAGAAGGCCGTGCCGGTCGTCGCCGGGCTCAATGGCGTCGAGGCATCGTGGGAGGTCGGAAGCTCCGCGCTGTCGCGCGCGCTCGGCACGGCCGGGCCGCCGATCGTCGTCGAGATCGCCGGCGACTCGATCGAGGACCTCCGCAGCGCCGCGGAGCACGTGCGCGAGCGGCTCGCGGCGGTGCCCGAGCTCTGGAACGTGCAGACGTCGTTCGAAGGCGCGCCGCCCGAGATGCGCATCACGCTGAAGCGGGCGCTCGCGGACGGCCTCGGCGTCGACCTCGACGCGGTCGGCGCCGTGCTCGAGGCGTCGCTCGACGGGCTCGACGCGACGACGCTGACGATCGGCGACGAGGAATACGACGTCGTGCTGCGACTGCCCGTCGCCGATCCTGACACGTTGCTCGCGCTGCCGCTCAGCACGCGCGACGGTCATCGCGTCACGGTCGGCGACGTGGCCCGGCTCGACCAGGTCGAGGGCGCGCGCGAGATCGTAAGGCGCGATCAACGGCGCATCGCGCGCGTCACGGCGCGGATCGCACCCGGCGTGACGGCGCCCGAAGCGCGTGCCGCGGCGCTCGCCGCCGTCGCGGCGGCGGATCTGCCGCCGGGCCTCTCGGCCGAGCTCGCCGGCGAGGAGCGCGAGCGCGCGCGCACGACCGAGGAGCTCGGCTTTGCGGCGGCGCTCGCGTTGCTGCTCGTGTTCATGGTCCTCGCCGGCACGTTCGAGTCGCTGCTCCATCCGGTCACCGTCCTTGCGGCGATTCCGCTGTCGTTGATCGGCGTCGCGCTCGTGCTCGTGCCGGCCGGCGCGCCGATCGGCGTCATGGCGATGCTCGGCCTGATCGTGCTCGCGGGCATTGCCGTCAACGATGCGATCCTGCTCGCCGATGCGGCGAAGCGGCAGATCGACGATGGCGTCGAGCGTCGGCGCGCGCTCGCTCGCGCGGCGTCGATACGCCTGCGGCCGATCATTATGACGACGGCGACGACGGTGCTTGCGCTCGTGCCGCTCGCGCTCGGGACCGGCGAGGCGGCGCAGCTGCGCGCGCCGCTCGCGCTGACGGTCATCGGCGGGCTCACGGCGTCGACGCTCGGCTCGCTGTTCGTGATCCCGTGCGTCTATCTCGTGCTCGACCGGATCGGCTTCCGATCCCGCCGGGCGACGTAGGTCCGACCGTGGTGCTCGACCTCGTCGCGCTGCCCGTTCGCCGGCCTACCGCGACGGCGATGTTCTTCCTCGCGCTCGTGATGCTCGGGCTCTTCGCGTGGTACCGGATACCGATCGAGCTGATGCCGGCGCTCCGCGGCGAGCAGCTCGTCGTGTCGTTCGTGCGTCCGGGGTCCGAGCCCGAGGTCGTCGAGCGCGAGATCCTGCTGCCGCTCGAGGCGCGCGTCGGCGAGCTGCCGGGGCTCACCGAGACGTGGGGCGAGGTGAACGGCGCGAGCGGCCGTCTGCAGCTCCAGTTCGAGCGCGGCACGAACATCCGCGTGCGCGAGCTCGAGCTCAACAGCATCGCGGCGGAGCTCGCGCGCACGCAGCCGGAAGGCACGTTCATCAACGTCTCGTCGCAGGACCTGACGGCGTTCAGCCGCTTCGCGATGATCATCCACGTGACCGGGGGCGCCGATCCGAACGCGTTGCGCGATCTCGTCGAGCAGCGGATCGAGCCGCGGGTCGCCGCGGTCCCCGGCGTGAGTCAGGTGCTTGCGACGGGCGGCGCGCCGCGCGAGGTCACCGTGTGGATCGACCCGGAGCGCTGCGCGGCGCTCGGCATCCGTCCCGAGACGGTCACGGCGCTGCTCGGCCGGTCCGTGCAGCGGCTGCGCTTTCTCGGCGGCACCGAGCGCGACGGCCGCCGCTGGCAGGTCACGCTCGACGGGCGCCCCGGCGGCGTCGCATCGCTCGGCGAGCTCAGGATCGATCCCGCGCGGCCGGTGCTCTTGCGCCACGTCGCCGACATCGAGATGACGACCGCGCGCGCCGACAGCGCGTTCCGGATCAACGGCGCCGACGCGACGGGGCTCATCGTCTTTCAGGAGGAGGGCGAGAACCTCGTGCGGCTCGGCCGCGCGCTGCGCGAGCGGGTCGAGGAGCTCCGCGCGGAGTGGGCGCCGTACGGCGTCGATTTCCGGATCGGCTTCGACGCGGCCGAGACCGTCGAGGAGCAGCTCGATCGGCTGAAGCAGCTCGCGCTGTCGGGCTTCGTGATCGCGCTCGCCGTGCTCTACCTGTTCCTGCGCGAGCTGCGCGCGGTCGCGGTCGTCGCCGTCGCCGTGCCGATGAGCCTGCTCATCGCGGGCGCGATGCTCTATCTCGGCGGCTACACGCTGAATCTCGTCACGCTGCTTGGTCTCGCCGTCGGCATCGGCATGCTCGTCGACAACAGCATCGTCGTCTTCGAGGCCGTGCAGCGGTTCCTCGAGCGCGGGCTCTCGGCGGAGTCCGCTGCAATCGCGGGCATCAGGCGCACCGTCCGCGCGATCGTCGCGGCGAGCGCGACGAACGCCGTCGTGTTCCTGCCGGCCGTGTTCCTCGTCGACGACAGCTTCATCCGCGGCGCGCTCGAGCTCGTCGCGATCGCGATCCTGCTGCCGCTCTTCGCGTCGCTCGTCGTCGCGGTCGGCTTCGTGCCGCTCCTGGCCGAGAAGTTCGCGGCGCCTGCTGCGGCCGCGCGCCTCGCGCGGCGGGCCGATTGGCGGCGGGAGCACGGCGGCAAGCCGCCGCCGCAACGTGCCCGGGCGCTCCTGTCCGCGATCCTGAAATCCGCGTTGCGGCGGCCCGCGCCTTGGCTCGTCGCCGTCACGGTGTCGATCGTGCTGACGATCGTGATCGCGTTGCCGTGGGTGCTCGTCGGCAGCCTCGCGCAGCAGGCCGAGCAGGCCGACCAGGTCAGCCTCGAGATCGAGCTCGCCGGGAGCCGATCGCTCGACGCGGCGACCTCCGTCTTCGCGCGGATCGAGCAGGCGGTGCTCGGCCTCGACGGGATCGAGCTCGTCGAGAGCTCGTTCCAGGAGGTCGGCGGCACGCTGACCGTGCACCTCGATCCCGCCGCACGCGACGCGGGCGGCGCAACGGCCGGGCGCGTCCGCGAAGAGGTGCGCAAGGCCGTCGAAGGCCTCGACGGCGTCGAGCTCCGGACGATGACTCTCGACGGCACCGGCGGGGGATCGGGCGACGAACGCAACGGCGGCGGGGGCGGCGCGCTCGGCGGGTCCGCGTCCGAGGTGCGCGTGTCCGGACCGGACATGGTGCAGATCAACCTGATCGCGCGCGAGATCCAGTCGCGGCTCGAGTCGATCCCCGACGTCGAGGAGGCGTGGATCTCGGGCGGCACGGGCCAGGACGAGCTGCGCGTCGAGCCGCTGGCCGCCGCGCTCGCCGCATATCGGCTCAATCCGGAGGACGTGCTGAACGCGCTGAACGTGTTCCGGCGCGAGGGCGTACAGCTCCAGGTCGGGTTCACGCTCGCCGACGGGCGCGAGCTGCCGCTGACCGTGCGTCGGCCCGACGTCGTCGCGTACGACGCGCTCGCGTCGATCGACGCGCTCCGGCTCGCGACGGACGAAGGCGTCGTGCCGTTCGGCGTCGTGACGACGGGCAGCCGCGTGCCGGCGCCGCCCGCGATCGCGCATCACAATGGCCGGCGCGAGCTTTCGGTGAGCTACAGCCTCGGCAGCTCGGCGCCGGAGCAGGGGCCCGAGCGCCTGCGGCTCGAGTCGGCAATCGAAGAGGCGGTGCGCACCGTTTACCGGCCCTCGGGGTACACGGTCGAGTCGGTCGTCGACGAGGGCACGGATTGGTTCAGGCTCGTCTTCGTGCCGGTGCTCCTGCTGCTCTACGCCGTGCTCGCGATCACGTTCGAGTCGTTCACGCTGCCGATCCTCGTGCTCGTCGCCGTGCCGCTGACCGTGCTCGGCGCGACGTGGTCGCTCGTGCTCGCCGGCGTAGGCGCCGGCATCTACGCGCTCGTCGGCGTGATCGCGCTGCTCGGGCTCACGGTGAATCCCGCAATCCTGCTCGTCGACCGCATGCAGCAGCGCGTGCTCGGGAGCGGCTCGAGCGGCGGCGCGGCCGCGATCGCCGCGGTGCGCGAGCGCACGCGGCCCGTGCTGATGACGAGCGCGACGACGATCGCGGGCTTGTGGCCGCTCGCGCTGTCGACCGGCCAGGAGCTCGAGATCTGGCCGCCGTTCGCGACCGTCGTGATGGGCGGCCTCGCGACGTCGACCGTGCTGACGCTCGTCGTCATTCCGGTCGGCTTCGTGCTGCTGACGCGCATCGACCGGATCTTCGGCAAGCTCGGTCCGTGGATCGTGCTCGGCTGGATCGCGGCGACGGCGGCGGTCGTCGCGCCGCTGATCGTCACGGATCGCTTGAACGCGCTCGGCTGGCAGATCACGACGACCGTGCTCGTCGCCGCAGCGCTCCTGTGGCTCGCGCTCGCGATCTTCCACCGGGCGCCGAAGCTCGCGTTCGATCCCGCCGCGACGGCGATCGAGGCCCGCTACCTCGCGAAGGTGTACGGCAGGCCAGGATCGGTCAAGCGCGCGTGGCGGCTCGGCCGCGACGGCGGCCGCGACGGCGGTGCGTCCGCCGCGCGCACGCGGCGCGACGCGGGCGAGCGCGCGCTGACGTTCACCATGCTCTTCGCGGGCGCGCTCTATCTCGCGACGCACCTGGGCTCGATGCCGTGGCGGCTCGTCTTCGCGTACATCGCGGCGGCGTTCGCGGCGCGTGCGGTGATCGAGCTCCGCCTCGCGGTGCTGCCGCCGCGCGAGGAGGCGCGCGACGCACGGATCGCCCGCGGCCTCACGTTCGATGCGATCGTTCCGACGCTCGCGCCGTGGATCATGCTCGCGGCGCTCGCGGTCGCGTACATGGTGCTGCCGGCCATCGACGGCACGCGCCAGGCGCTGCCGCCGGTCGCCGTCGTCGTGCTCGCCGGGCTCACGCTGATCGTGCAGCTCGGCCGCCGGACCGCGCGCCGCGCCGCGGGTGCGGCCGCGGCGGGCGCGCCGGCGGACGTCGGCCGCGTGCGCGCCGCGTGGCGGCAGGCGTGTCTCGCGGTATTCGGTCTCGACCTCCCGCGCGCCGAGATCGAGGCGCTCGCGACGACGAGCTTCGCGGCGAAGCAAGGCATGATCGGCATCCTCGGTCCGAACGGCGCCGGCAAGACGACGCTGCTCCGGATGCTTGCGGGCGTGCTCGATCCGACCGCGGGCGCGATCCACTACAGCGGTCTGCCGAAGCGCCGCGTCGGCGGCTACGTGAGCCGCTGGGTCGGCTATCTGCCGCAGGAGTTCGGTCTGCCGAATCACCTGACCGCGCGCGAGTATCTCGACTACTTCGCGCTGCTCTACGAGGTCGGGGACCGGCAGGAGCGGCGCGAGCGCGTCGACGCGCTGCTCGCCGAGGTCGGTCTCGACGAACGCAAGGACGAGAAGATCGGCGCGTACTCGGGCGGCATGCGGCAGCGCGTCGCCGTCGCGCGCACGTTGCTCCGTCATCCGCCGATCATCATCGTCGACGAGCCGACGGTCGGGCTCGATCCGCGCGAGCGGATCCGTTTCCGGAACCTGCTCTCGCGGCTCGCCGAAGGGCGCGTCGTGCTGTTCTCGACGCACGTCGTCGAGGACGTCGCCGTGTCGTGCCGGCGGGTCATCGTGATGAGCCGCGGCCGGATCGTCTACGACGGCGCGCCTGCGGACCTCGCGGGGCTCGCGGCGGGGAAGACGTGGGAGATCCGCCTGGCGGCCGGCGAGCACGTCGAGCTCCCGCGATCGTGCAAGGTCGTCGATCAGGTGCCCGACGCGGGCGGCGGCGTGCGCATGCGCGTGCTGTCCGCGACGCAGCCGCATCCGGCGGCGAAGGCGATCGAGCCCGTGATCGAGGACGGCTATCTCGAGCTCGTGACGCGAGGAGGCGAGCGCGATGCGTGAGCATGCGACGAAGGCGGGCGCGTCCGTGCGCGCGAGCGGGCTCCGCGCCGCGGCGGCGAGGGCCGCGGCCGCTGCGGTCGATGCGGCGCTGCTGCTCCGGCTGTCGCTGCGGCTCCAGCTCGGCAAGCGCTTCCTCGCCGTGCCGCTGCTCGCGCTCCTGTGGCCCGCGTACCAGGCGTTGACGCTCGTCGTCGGGTGGCGCGCCGAGAGCTTCGATGCGAGCGACGCGCAGAACGCGCTGATCGGCTTTCCGCTCGCCGTGCTTGGCATCGGGCTCGGCGTGCGCATCATCGCGGGCGAGATCGAGCAGCGGACGCTCGAGGTTACGTACACGGTCCCGGGCGGCGCGGCGCGGGTCTGGATCTCGAAGCTCGCGGCCGCGGCGGCGGCGCTGCTTGCCGCGGAGGCGCTCCTCGGGATCGTGACGGCGTTGTTCTTCACGCCCTATCCGCCGAGCGCGCTCTACGGCGCGTTCCAAAGTGCGGTGTTCTATCTCGCCGCCGCAGCGGGGCTCGGCGCGCTCCTGCGGAGCGAGATCACGGCCGCGCTCGTCGCGGGCGTGCTGCTCACCGCGAACGGTTTCCTGACCGGGTTCGGCGGCGCACCGAGCCGCTGGTCGCCGTTCTTCAATCCGCTCGCGGTCGACGAAGCGAGCGCTGCCGACGTGCTGGCGTGGACGGTGCAGAACCGCATCGGCGTCGCGCTCGCGACCGCGGCGCTCGTCGCGCTGTCGTGTGCTCGGGCGGAACGGCGGGAGAAGCTGCTCAGGGTGTGAGGCGATGAGCGACACAAAAATCGTCGGCACGAAAATCGTGTCCACAAAAATCGTGTCAGACACCTTTTTCGGCGAGGTCCGTTCGATATCCCGACCCCTTCGGCCGAAAAAGGTGTCTGACACGATTTTTCCGAGAAAAAGGGTGTCTGACACGATTTTTGTCCGGAATGCAGAACCGCTGCGAAGTCAGGATCGTCGCGTGACTTCGCGCGGACGGCTGCCGATAATTTCGAGCGCCCGGCTTGGGGCGGGAGGTGAGTAACGATGACTTGGTGGGCATGGATCATTCTCGGCGTCGTGCTGCTCGGCGCGGAGCTCTTCGCGATCGACGCGCAGTTCTATCTCGTGTTCCTCGGCCTGTCCGCAGTCCTCGTCGGCGTCGCGGGCAGCCTGGGGCCAGATCTGCCGTCGTGGATCGAATGGCTGTCGTTCGCGGCGCTTTCCGTCCTCACGATGTTCACCGTTCGGAAGCAGCTCTACGAGAAGGTGCGGGGCAGGCCGCTCGGCACCGTCGAGAGCGACGTCGGCGGACGCGTCGAGCTCGCGGAGGATCTCGCGCCGGGCAAGTCGTGCCGCACCGAGTACCGCGGCTCGCTGTGGACGGCGGTGAACGTCGGGACCCGGCCGATCCCGGCCGGCGAGCAAGCACGTATCGAGGCGGTCGACGGGCTCACGCTGCACGTCCGCAGCGTCGTCGGCGAAGAGTAGCGGCCGGGTATCGGCCACGGAGGAGAGGCACATGGATCAATACACCGGGCTTGCAGTAGCCGGTGCACTCGTAGTTCTCGTCGTCATCGTGATCGCGAAGACGGCGGTCGTCGTGCCCCAGCAAAACGCCTACATCGTCGAGATGCTCGGCAAGTACAGCCGCACTTTGCAGGCCGGCTTTCACATCCTGATTCCGTTCGTCGAGCGCGTCGCGTACAAGCACACGTTGAAGGAGCAGGCAATCGACATTGCCGAGCAGGTGTGCATCACGAAAGACAACGTCCAGGTGGGCATCGACGGCGTGCTCTACCTCCGAGTCCTCGATCCCGCGCGCGCGTCCTACGGGATCTCGGATTACGTCTTCGCGATCTCGCAGCTCGCGCAGACGACGCTGCGAAGCGAGATCGGCAAGATCGACCTCGATCGCACGTTCGAGGAGCGTGCGTCGATCAACGCGAACGTCGTCACCGAGCTCGACAAGGCTTCCGAGCCGTGGGGCGTCAAGGTGCTGCGCTACGAGATCAGAAACATCAATCCGCCCGCGGACGTGCTCCAGGCGATGGAGAAGCAGATGCGTGCGGAGCGGGAGAAGCGCGCGTTGATCCTGACGTCAGAGGGCGAGCGCGACGCGAAGATCAACCAGGCCGAGGGCGAGAAGCAGCGGATCATCAAGGCGTCGGAGGCCGCGCGCGAGCAGCAGATCAACGAGGCGGCCGGCGAGGCCGAGGCGATCCTCGCCGTCGCGAAGGCCACGGCCGAGGGCTTGAGGCTCATCGCCGAAGCCGTGAGCGGCGAAGGCGGGCTCGAGGCGATGCAGCTGCGCGTCGCCGAGGACTACGTGCGGCAGTTCGGCCACCTCGCGAAGAGCGCGAACACGCTCGTCGTGCCCGCGAATCTGAGCGACGTCGCCGGCATGATTGCGCTCGCGACCCGCATCTTCGGCGACGGCAAGGCGCCCGGGCCCGAGCGCTCGCCGGCCGTGACGGTGCCGAAGTCGACGGGC
Organism: Gammaproteobacteria bacterium; assembly: GCA_036381515.1. Lineage (GTDB taxonomy): Bacteria > Pseudomonadota > Gammaproteobacteria > Steroidobacterales > Rariloculaceae > ZC4RG20. The sequence goes on from DASVCR010000074.1 coordinate 53,546, forward strand.
GTCTCGGGCTAGCAACCGGGCAGCGCGGCGACCAGCGGGCTCAGCCCCCGAGGTAGTCGCGCTTGCCGATCTGTACGCCGTTGTGGCGGAGGATCAGGTAAGCCGTCGTATAGTGGAAATAGAAGTTCGGCACGACGTGCGTCAGCAGGTAGTCCTTGCCTTTGAAGGTCAGCGTCCCGTTCGGATACTTGAGCTCGATGTCGCGCGTCTCCCAGCCGTCGAAGTCCTCCCGTCGGAACGACTGCAGGTGATCGCGCGTCCGCGCGATGCGTCGGTGCAGGTCCGCGGAGGTCTGCTCGTCGTCGGCCCACTTCGGCGGCTCCTGTCCCGCAAGCCGGCTCGCGCAGCCCTTCGCCTGATCGGACATGATCTGGATCTGCTTCACGAACGGCAGCATGTCGGGCGCGAGGCGCCCGTGCAGGAACACCTGCAGGTCGATCTTCCTCGCCTCCGCGTCCGCCTCCGCCTTCGTGAGGATCTTGTCGAGACTCCCGAGCATCGCGGAGAACGTGATGAATTGATCGTAGACGTCGATGGTCATACGGACTCCTTACCGTGTGGACACCGCCGGCGTCCCCTCGCCGGCTGCCGCGCTATCATAGTCGCGCGCCCGACGCGCACATAGCTCGACGCCGTCGACCCGTCCCGGGCATCGCGAAGGCGGGAACCATCCTCGCGCCCATCCGCTGGCGCGAAACTTGGATGCGCGCTCTCTAGGCACTCCGGTGAGCGCAGCATGGCGAAGTCCGACCCCACGCCGCCGGCTCCCGTGTCGTGTCGGCCGTCTTTCCTGATCGGCGACGGGGAAATGGCGCGGCGCATACGCGAGCACAGCTGGTCCGCGACCACGCTCGGCCCGATCGAGCAATGGCCTGCGGCGCTGCGGGAGGCACTGGGCATTTGCCTGCAGTCGAGCTTCCCGACCGCGATCTACTGGGGGCCGGAGCTGCTTCTGCTCTACAACGATGCGTGGGCGCCGATCGCCGGCGACAAGCACCCGCAGGCGCTCGGACGCCCCGCCGCCGAGGTGTGGTCGGACATCTGGCACGTGATCGAGCCGCAGTTGCGCGAGGTGCTGCAGAACGGCCGCGGCATATCGCTCTACGATCGGATGCTGCCGATGCAGCGAGGCGGCCGCATCGGCGAGACGTACTGGGACTACAGCTTCACGCCGATCCTCGACGACGAAGGCAGGGTTGCCGGCGTTTTCAACCAGGGCCACGAGACCACGGACAGAGTCTTCGCGGCGCGCCGCCGCCAGGCCGAGGTGGATCGGCTGCGCGAGCTGTTCGAGCAGGCGCCTTCCGGCGTCGCCGTGCTGCGGGGACCGACCCACGTCTTCGAGATGGCGAATCCCGCCTACATGCACCTCGTCGGCAATCGTCAGATTCTCGGCAAAGCCGCCGCGGAGGCGCTGCCGGAGGTGGTCGACCAGGGCTTCATCGCCGTGCTGGACGAGGTTTTTCGCACCGGCAAGACACGCGCCGGGCACTCGATCAGCCTGATGTTGCAGCGCACGCCCGGCGTTCCCGTCGAGGAACGCGTGCTTGATTACGTGTACCAGCCGATCAAGAGCGCCGCCGGAAACGTGACCGGAATCCTAATCGGCGCGACGGACGTGACGGAGCGGGCGCGCACCGAAGCCGCGCTCCGCCGCAGCGAGGCGGCGCTGAAGGAGGCCGATCGGCGCAAGAACGAGTTCCTTGCGACGCTCGCGCACGAGCTTCGCAACCCGCTCGCGCCGCTGCTGAACGCCGCGCGCCTGATCCAGCTTGCCGGCGAAGCCGACTCGCGGCTGCGCAAGGCGGCGGACATCGTCGTGCGTCAGGTCCAGACGATGGCCCGCCTCGTCGACGATCTCATCGACGTCTCCCGCATCACGCGCGGCAGGATCGAGCTCCGCGTGCAGCCCGTCGAGCTCGAGACGATCATCGCGAACGCCGTGGAGGCCGCCCGGCCTCTGATCGCCGAGAAGCGGCACGAGCTCGAGGTACGCCTCCCGGACCACCCCATCGTGATCGACGGCGACCCGGTGCGGTTGTCGCAGGCGCTGCTCAACGTCGTGAACAACGCCGCGCGCTACACGCCGCCCGGAGGGGCCATCGGGATTCGTGCGGCGCGCGACGGCGACCGCGTGACGATCAGCGTGACCGACAATGGCATCGGCATCGCGCCCGAAGCATTGGACGATATCTTCGACCTCTTCACGCAACGCCATGCCGCGTCGGAGGAGCGCGCGCACGGGCTCGGCATCGGCCTCAATCTCGCGCGCGGATTCGTCGCGCTGCACGGCGGCGAGCTGACCGCGCGCAGCGAGGGCCCGGGACGGGGCAGCGAGTTCGTGCTGACCCTGCCGGCCCGGCCGGATGAGCCGCTGGGCTCCGACAGGCCGCGCGGCGGATCGCATCGCGGCGAGACGCCCGCATCGCCGCTCCATCCCGGCCGTCGCCTGCTGTGACGGCTCCGACATGCGTGCGCTTCCGTCGCGGTCGTGGTTTTCGCGACGGCTCGAGCCGAGCCGCGCACACGTCGATTGTCCGTTCCGGACGCCGCTGTCGTCCCCGGGGCTTCTCGTCGGCACGCTGTTCTTCGCGTTCTCGCTGACGCCGAGCCTGTTGCCGCGCTCCGCGCCGATGCAGGGCATCGTCTCCGGCCTCTCGTTCACCGCCGGCTACGCGCTCGCCGTCTTCGGCGTGGCGCTGTGGCATTACCTCGAGCTGCCGGTCCCCAAAGGACGCGTGCGGCGCATCGTGCACGGCGTCGCGTGGGCGGGTTGCGTCGTAACGGCCGCCGTCTTCCTGTGGAAGGCGTCGGATTGGCAGAACTCGATCCGTGCGCTGATGGAGATGCCGCCGGCCGAAGGCGCACGGCCCGTCACGGTCGGCATCGTGGCCGTCGCGCTTGCCGCCGTCGTGCTGATCGTCGCGCGGCTCTTCCGGCTGACGTACCGCATCGCGGCCCGCTTCCCCGCCCGCTACGTGCCGCCGCGGGTGTCGACGCTCCTGGGTATCATCGTCGCCGCCGCTGCCTTCTGGTCCGTCATCGACGGCGTGCTGTTTCGCTGGCTGCTCCGCGCGGTGGACGGCTCCTTCCAGCAGCTCGACGCGATGATCGATGCGGACGCGGCGCCGCCCGCCGATCCGCTGCGAAGCGGCGCAGCGGCGTCGCTGCTCGACTGGCAGGATCTCGGCCGGCAGGGGCGCGCGTTCGTGTCGTCGGGCCCGACGCGCGATGACCTGCGCGACTTCTTCGGCGACGATGTAGAGACGCCGATCCGGGTGTACGTCGGCCTCAACTCGGCCGAGACCGTCGAGGAGCGCTCGCGGCTCGCGCTCGCCGAGCTCGAGCGTACCGGCGGATTCGAGCGCTCGGTGCTCCTCGTGGTCACGCCGACCGGCACCGGCTGGGTCGATCCGGACGCGATCGACACGATCGAATACGTGCATCGCGGCGACATCGCGAGCGTCGCCGTGCAGTACTCGTACCTCGAGAGCGCGTTGTCGCTGCTGATCGAGCCCGAGCACGGCGAGGAGACGGCGCAGCGGCTTTTCGCGGACGTGTACGGCTACTGGACGAAGCTGCCCCGCGATCGCCGGCCGGCCCTCTACCTCTACGGGCTCAGCCTCGGGGCGCTGCACTCGGATCACTCGTTCGAGATCTACGACGTCATCGGAGACGTGTTCAACGGCGTGCTGTGGAGCGGCCCGCCGTACCGCAGCGAAACGTGGCGCTCCGCGACCGAGCGGCGCGTGCCGGTCTCGCCGGCATGGCTGCCGCGCTTCCGCGACAGCACGGTCATCCGCTTCACGGACCAGCACGATCGCCTCGACATGCCGGGCGTGCCGTGGGGGCCGCTGCGTATCGCGTTCCTGCAATACGCGACGGATCCGATCACGTTCTTCGATCCGAGCATCGCGTATCGCTCGCCGGAGTGGCTCGATCCGCCCCGCGGGCCGGACGTGACGCCTGCGCTGCGCTGGATCCCGATCGTCACGATGCTGCAGCTCCTCGCCGACATGAGGGCGGGCGACATCACGCCGCCAGGCCATGGCCACAACTACGCGCCGGAGCATTACATCGACGCGTGGGTCGCGTTGACCGATCCGCCGCGTTGGAGCGACGAGGAGACGCGCCGGTTGAAGGCGCTCTTCGCGGGCCGCGACCCGAAAGACGCGCTCGACTAGTCCCTCACTCCGCGCAGACGAAGTTCTCCGCGTCGTCGATGCTGCCGTCGCCGTCGTAGCGTGCGACCTGCGGGTACGGGCACAGCGGCCGCGATCGCGTGACGTTGCCGCCGACGACCTTCTTCGCGACGAGCGCGTCGGGCGCGGCGCCCGTCTCGACCCAGTCGATCACGGCGGTGACCGCGTCGTACTGGTCCGGGCCGACCCCGCCGGCGCAGTGCGCCATGCCCGGCACCATGAAGAGGCGCATGAAGTCGGTCGGGTTCGGGCCGTTCGCGGCCGACGCCTTCTCGTAGTACTCGACGCCCATCAGCGGCTGCAGGATCGCGTCCGCCCAGCCGTACGTCATGATGAGCTTGCCGCCGCGCTCGCGGAACTCGGCGAGGTCCGTGTCGGTCGCGTTCGCCGTCTCGGCCCAGCGCTCGAACAGCTCGACGTCGCGATCGAAATCGAACGTGCGATAGTCGTAGTCTGGCTGCGGCGGATCGAGCACGAGGTAGCGGAACAGCGACTCGGCGAGGTTGAAGTCCGCCGGCTTGCCGCCGGGCTGGGGTGGCAGGATCAGGTTCGCCCAGCCGGTCTGCTGCGTGCCGCTCGGGCCCGGCACGAGCGCTTCGCTGCCGACCATGAACCCCGGGAAGAGCCGCTCGCCGCGGCTGTTCGTCGGGCCGTCGTAGACTTTCTGGATCGCTTCCGCCTGCTCGGGCGTCAGGCATGCGTCCGTGTCGGTGCCGGCGGGACACATAGGCACGTCGCGCGCGACCTCGAACGAGCAGTTGCGGGGATCGTCGATGAGGCCGTCCTTAAGCCCGTCGACGGCGTCGCACACCGCCATCACGCGCTCGGCGACGAGCGACATCTTCGCCGGCGTGATCGCGACGTCGTCGAGCGCCTGCTGATTCCAGATCGCACCGATCGCGAACCCGGTCTGGTCGACCCAAGGCGCGTTCGCGACGATGCCGTCGAAGTCGGACGGATAGCGCTGCGCCTCGAGCAGCCCCTGCCGGCCGCCGTTCGAGCACGAGTTCCAATAGGAGTACGCGACGGGCTCCGTGTAGTAGCGGTTCGCGATCTCCTTCGCGGCGACCGCCGTCACGTGCACGGCGCGATACGCGTAGTCGATCGCCTTCTGCGGGTTGCTGAGCACGAAGGTGCCGCCCGGCTCCTTGGCGGCGTCGTGGCCGGTATTCGTGCTCGCGATCGCGAAGCCGTGCTCGAGCGCCGTGGCGCGCTCCTGCGCGCTGCGAGGATCGTCGGGTCCCTGGCCGGCGAGACCGCCGTTGCCGATCATGTAGAAGCGGCCGTTCCACATGGCGGGCAGGTTCACCTCGAACGCGACCTCGGGCTCGATCACGCCGTTCACTCGGCAGTGCGCAGGGACCGTTCCCTCCGCGGCGATCTCCCGCGCGGTGATCTCGACGAGCTCGGGCAGCTCGACGTCGGCGAGCCGCGCGCACTCGGTCTTCGGCGCGATCGAGCCGCCCGAGTAGCCCGCGCGAGAGCGGGCCGCATCGGCGAACGGCTGGGCATGGAGCGGGGCCGCTGCGCCCGCGAGGACGCCCGTCGCGGCGACGAGCGCGAACGAAACCGGCGTGCTGCGCATGGTGACGATCTCCCTGAATCCGGTAGGGTTCAGCATACACGTTTTTTCGGCGGTGCCGAGCGGAGGGCGGGGGCGGCGGCCGCGGGTTAGAATCCTGGATTCGTAGCTACAGCGACCCGCAGCGTCATGACCGTCGTTTCCGAGAAAGCCATCGGGGATCATCTCGACTTCGTCGTCGCGCAGCCCGACCACGAGCAGGCCGTCGTGCGCGACCTCGTCTTCGCCGTGATGGCGTTCAATCAGTACACGCGCGGCGAGCCGCTGCAGGTCAGCTTCCCGCTTTACACGGAAGCGAAAGTCGCGAGCCGGGGGGCTCTCGGACCGTGCGTGCGGATCACGGGACCCGCGGAGAAGCTCTACGTGCTCACGTTGCGCTACGAGATCGCGGAGCACCTGCGGGCGGGCCGCGTGATGACGCTCATCCGCGACCGCGTCGTCGTCGAGGCTGGCCGCAACGAGCGCTTCTCGCTGATCCATGGCGCGCCGAAGATCGCGCTCGCGCAGCCGGCGCGTGCGCGGCCGCTCGTCCTCACCGGGCATTCGCGGCTCATCGAGACGGCAGCCGCGTTGGGCGTCGCCGTGAAGGACGAGGCGGCGTTCGTCGAGCGCGAGGAGAGCCCCGTCGCGACGGACGGCGAAGTGGATCTGCTCGGCTTCTCGGATCGGAAGACGCTGCCGGTTCTGAAATAGCCCGCGGCGACGTTTCGTCTCCGCACGCGTCCTGCCCGGATGACGATGGCGCTGCGATCACTGCGCTCGGGACGCAGGAGGGGCGAGTGCCCCTCGTGGCGCGGGAGCAGCTGTTCGCCGGCCGAACTTTGAACTCGGTCCCCGACGCGCCCCCGGTGGGTGCTCTAACCTCCGCCTCTTCCACAGCGCGAGGTTGCAATGAGCCGACCGGTCCCTACACGGCACGAGCCGGCGGAGCGGTTCGCCGACGACCTGCTTCGCCGATTGGACGCGGCAGGCGAGCGAGGCCTGACGTCCGCGGAGCTCAAGCTGCCTAGCGCGGGCTCGCGGGCGGGCCGCGCGTGCCGCGGCGCGTTGCAGAGTCTGTTGAGGCGCGGCGAGATCGGTAATCTCGGCACCGCGAAGCGGCCCCGCTATGTTTCGATTGAGTATTACCGCCCGCTCGAGATCGCGTACGACCATATCGCGGCCCGGGCGCGCGAAGCCGGCACCAGGTTGTCGTCGAAGACCGCGCTCGCAAAGGGGCTCTCCGGCGCGGCAAAAGAGCGTGTCGACGAGGCATTGAAGCTCCTCGTCGCCGAGGGCGCGCTGCTGCGGCTCAAGTGGGGCGTGCATCCGCTCTACCTGCACGCATCAGCCGTATCCACGCGACCGAAAGGGCACACTGCTAACGGCATCGATGCCGCCGCGCTGCGCCGCGCGTACGACGATACCGTCCGCGAGTTCGGGTATCCCGACGTGCTGATCCACGAGCTGCATTTGCGCCTCGGCGGCGAGCTCGAGCCGTTGAAACAGGCGCTGCTCGATGCATGCCGGACAGGCGAGGCCATCCCCGGCGTCGGCGACTGGTCGTTGTCTTCGGAGAACGAGCGGGCCGCGGCGCTCTACGTCGACGGACGTCCGCATTTGCGGATCCGTTTTAGGCGATGACAACGATGGTCGAGCGGCAAGCGCTGTCCATCAATCCATTCGCCGACGACATTGTCGACGATCCGCGGCGGGTCGAGTACTCGGTGCCGGGGCTCAACGAAAAGGTCGCCTCGGAGATCGTTTCCCGGATCGAAGCGCTCTGCAACCCGGACGAGCTGAGCCGGCGCCCACACCCTCGAAAGGCGTTGATCGTGCTCTCGAGACGCGCCGGCTTCGGAAAGTCGCACCTGATCGGCACCGTCTTCAGGAAACTCAGTGGCAAGGCGACGCTCGTGAACGTGCGTCCGTTCGAGGATCCGGCGACGCGTTGGAAATCGATCCTCGATCGGGTCGTGCAGGAGCTGGATTTTCCGGACCGCTACACGGAGTCCGTTGCCGATCAGCCGACGCAGCTCGAACTCTTCGCGCACGGCGTGCTGAGCAGGATTGCCGCCGACCAGCTCGAAGCGAGCCGCGGCAGCAAGCGGGACATCGACCGATTACGGCAACCGGCCGACCGGCTGGCAGGACTCAAGCGCCACAAGAAGTGGCGCGAGTACATCGACAACGCGACGCGCGACGGTGCATGGCTGAGCCAGGTTGAACGTCGGTTGCAGGCGAGCCAGCTGCGCCTCGATACGCCACTGCCGACGTGGCTGCGCGTGCTGTACAGCTACGCCTATCAGGGCGATGACTGGGATCTGCGCCGTTCTTGTCTCGACTGGATACAGGCGGACGCGATAGAGGACGGGACCGCCGCGGCGATCGGCATCCGTATTGCGGACCGTGTCAATCCGATGTATGGCGCGGTCGAGCTAAACGAGCTCGCGAAGACGCGCGTGCTCGACCTCTGCCGCCTGTCGAGATTCTTTCGGCCGTTCCTGTTCTGCTTTGATCAGACGGAGATGTACGGCAACTCGCCCGAGCTCGCGGCCGCGCTGGGGACGGTGATTCACGAGCTCGTCGACGAAGGCGTGAATCACGTGGCCGTGATCACGGCCAATGCTGACCCATGGGAGAAGCTGTTGCGGCCGCACTGGCAGAATGCCAGTCGCGACCGGCTGGATCGACCGTACTTGACGCTGGAAGGCATCACCCGCCAGCAAGGTTGCGAGCTGGCTGAGCATCGGCTCGGGCTGTTCGACATCGACCGGGCCGGAAGGGACCGCTTCTGGGCCGACCGGCGCTGGCTCGAGGAACACTTCGAGAGTAGCGCCGAGGTCAGTGTCAGGGATTTTCTCCATCGATGCTCGCACCGGTGGATGGAGTGCGTCGCCCGTCCTGACGCCGCAGTGGCGCCGGCCGAGCGGGTCCCGCTCACCGCGCTGTTCGAGAAGTACGTTGACGCCGTCAGTGCGAAACCACGCCGACTGGTCTTCGACCGGGACGCGCTCCATTGGCTCGTTCGCCATCTGGCCGAAGGGCTTGATGGCGTCGAAGTGGGCACGCTTGGTGAGCGCCCGAAGGGCGGGCTGCCGCTATGGCGGCACGCCGGGAAGGAGTACGTGTTCGGCTTCGAGTCCGGTACGCACTGGAAGAAGTGGCATAACATCGCACGGGCGGCGCTCGGCAAAAGCGCTGAGCACGGCCGGGTTCTGGTCTACCCGCGCACGCCGGAGCTGCCGCGGATTCCGAGACCGACGTGGAACGTTGCAAAGCCGGATATCGAGCGGGCGCGTGCGACCGGCGGCCTGCTGATCCTCGAGCTCACGAAGCACCGAGTCGTCGAACTCTATGCCGCGCACGAGATGTACGCGGATGCGCTGCAAGGCAACATCGATTGGGCTGTAGACGACGTGGTGCCGTTCCTGCGCGAGCGATTGGCCGACTTCTGGCGCGAGGTGCTCGACCCTCGCGGCGAGCCTGCACCGACTCGAGGCCCTGATTCGGTATCCCCGAGTCCGTCCGACGCCGCGCCCGCGGAGCGAAAGCGCATGAAGCGGCGGCGTCCGAACGGCGGCGAGGGCGAGCTTTCGCGTCGCGTCGTCGACGTGATCCGCAGCAGACGGTTCATGAGCCTCGATGAGTTGCTCGCGACGCTACCCGACGCGGATCGCGAGGCGGTGCTCGGCATCTGCGGCGGCACGGCCGGCATCAAGGTGCATGCCCACCCGAACCAGACGATCCTGCAATGGCAGACCGCCTGAGCGTCACGGAGCTCAAGTGCGCCGTGCTCGATCAAGAGTTTCGGCGCCGGCTGATCGACGGCGAGCGGCCCGCGATCCCGTGGTGCGTTCCGTCGAATGGCGGACCGCCGGTCAAGGGCGCGTTGTTTCACAAGCTCGCGGACGCGTTCACGCGGTGGCTGTCGAGTGCCGGGCCGCAAGGCTTGGATCTCGTGACCGCGGACGATCTTTGGCACGCGCTCTACGACCGCTTCGCCGAAGCGGACCTGACGGAGCTCGCGGAAACCGGGCAGCTCGAGTCGGCGCTCCATATAAGCCTTTGCCTGCGCACCTTCTGCACCCGGCTCGCCTCGCTGCGGGGCTCGATCCAGGGCTTCGCCGGCTGGCAGGATCTTTTCCTCGGCATGGAGCTCCCGATCGAAGGCGTCGTGATCGCGGATACCGACTTCGCGGTGTCGGGCCGGGTCGATGCAGTGCGCGCCGACACGAAACACGGCGTCGTCGTCGTGGACTACAAGTTGTCGCGCGGCAGTCAGACGAAGCATGACCTGCTGCAGCTGGCGATCTACGCGCATCTCCTCGAAGCGATTCGGCCCGGGTTGAGCTTCGCCGGGCTGCTCGAGTACTACGATCCGGAGCTCTGCTGCATAGAGGTAGACCCCGACGACCTGCGCGCATTGTTCCGCGACGTCGTAATGCCCGTGCTCCGCGAGATGACCGACACCCGCCGTGCTGCCGAGGCGCGGCGAACGGGCATCGCGGCGCATCCGGGCGACGGAAAGGCAGCATCGCCCCAGCAACGCGGTGCGGCCGGCGATCGTGCGGCGGACGAGGCAACCGACGGCTCGGCGGAGACGGCGCAAGCGGAAACTACGCACGCCGACACTGCACGAGCGGACGAAGAGCCCGATCTGTCTACGCTAATCGTCGAGACGTTCGCCGACTTCCGTCTCGACGTCCAGGTGGTCGGGCGCGTGAAGGCGCCGCAGCTCGTGCGCTACAAGGTGCGGCCCGCGCGCGGCGTGAAGGTCGTTTCGCTCGCTAACCGCTCCGAGGACCTGCAGGTGCGCCTCACGTTGCCGTCACCGCCGCGAATCGGACCCTGCGAGGGATACGTCAGCGTCGACATTCCGAAGAGGTGCCCTCGAACCGTTTATTGGAGCGACATCCGTTCGGCCTCCCGATCTGAGCACGGGTCCGTCGTCTTTCCGATCGGCGTCGGCGTCGAAGGCGACGTGCTGTTCGCGGACTTCGCGGATCCCAACACGTGCCACGCGATCGTCGCCGGAACCTCCGGCAGCGGCAAGAGCGAGTTCCTGAAGTCGATGTGCGCGTCGCTGCTCGCGCGCAACCGCCCCGACACGCTGCGCCTGACGTTGGTCGACCCGAAGATCCTGACCTTCGGCGCGCTGAGCCGCTTCCCGCACGTGTCGGGGCCCGTGATCAGCGACGTCGACGAAGCGATCGAGTGCCTCGAGCGCGCCGTCGCGGAGATGGAGGCGCGCTATCGTCAGCTCGCCGATGAAGGGTTCACGAATCTCGCCGAGCGGATGTGCGCGGGCCGCGCCGACCTGCCGTTCCATGTGATCGTCTTCGACGAGTTCGCGGATCTCGTGCTCGCCGGGAAGCAGCACAAGGCGACGTTCGAGAGCTTCGTCGCGCGGCTCGCCGCGAAGGGGAGAGCCGCCGGCATTCACCTCGTGCTCGCGACGCAGCGTCCCGACAGGACGATCGTGACCGGAATCATCAAGGCGAACCTGCCGCTGAAGGTGTGTCTCAAGGTCACGAGCGCCGTCAACTCGCAGATCATCCTCGACGAGGCCGGCGCCGAGACGCTCGTCGGCAAGGGCGATCTCTTGTGCGACCGCGGACGCGGCGTCGAGCGCGCGCAATCGCCGTTCGTCCGTCCGGACGACCTCGACGCGCTTTACGCGGAGGCGGCACGTTTCGCGGATCGGGCGACCGCCTGACCCGCTGTACCGCGGCCGCCTAGTCGGCGAGCACCCGTATCCAGCCGTCCTGGCGTGACGTCAGGAACAGCGTGCCGTCGCTGCCGCGGCAGCGCGTGCCTGGGATCGCGCCGGCGGCACCGCTCGCGCAGCTGGTCTTCCCAGGACTGTCGGCAGCGACGAGCACCGACGACCGCAGCTTGACTGTCCGCACGCGTCGTCGATACTCCGCCAGTGGCCAAACGTACAGGCAGCGCGGATCTTCCCCTGCACGGCGGCCGGGTTCCTGCCTGGCTCGCCGCCCGCATGGCCGCACTCGGCCGGGTGATTGCCGAGGCGATCGTCCATCATTACGGCCGCGACGAGCTGCTTCGAAGACTCGCGCATCCGTTCTGGTTTCAGTCGTTCGGCGCGGTGATGGGGATGGACTGGCACTCGTCGGGCATCACGACGAGCGTCATCGGCGCGCTGAAGCGCGGGCTCGCGCCGATCGAGAACGAGCTCGGCGTCTACGTGTGCGGCGGCCGCGGCCGGCACTCGCGCCGCACGCCGTCGGAGCTTGCGAGCGTCGGCGAGCGAACGGGCCTCGCGGGCGACGCGCTCGCGCAGACGAGCCGCCTCGTCGCAAAGATCGACTCTGCGGCGGTGCAGGACGGCTACGAGCTGTACCTTCATGCGTTCATCGTGAGCGCCGACGGCGATTGGTGCGTCGTGCAGCAGGGTCTGAACGATGCACGCCGTGAAGCGCGCCGCTACCATTGGCTTTCCGAGAACCTCGAAAGCTTTCTCGACTCGCCGCACGCGGCGATCGAGGGTCGGCGCCGCGGCAAGATCGTGAACCTCGCCGATGCGCGCGCGGCAGGAAACCGCAGCGCCGCGCTCGATCTGCTGCGCGACGGCCCGGACCGGACGCTCCGCGTGCTGCGACGGCTCCGCGCGTCCGGCAACGCGACGCCGAGCCTGTTCCCCGAGCTCGAGCCTGCGCACGATCACGTCGAGCTCCGCGACGACGCCCTCGCGCCGCTGCCCCGTCTGCAGATGCCGGCACGACACGAGGTCCGTGCATCGGACGTCGTGCTGAGAAGGCTGCATGGCGCGCTCGCGGCCGCGACCGAGCGCGGTCCTCGCGATTTCAGCGACGTGCTGCTGACGCCCGGCGTCGGCGCCCGCACCGTCGCGGCGCTCGCGCTCGTCGCCGAGGTCGTTCACGGCGCGCCGTGCAGGTTCTCGGACCCCGCGCGCTTCTCGCTCGCGCATGGCGGCAAAGACGGGCATCCGTTCCCGGTTCCGCTCCACGTGTACGACGAGACGATCCGCGTGCTGAAAAGCGCCGTCGACCGCGCCAGGCTCGGCAACGCCGATCGCCTGCACGCGATACGCCGCCTCGATGCCGAGGCTCGAGCGCTCGAGCGCACGGCGAGCGGGCCGCGCTTCGACGCGTTCGTCGCTCGGGAACGCGCGCGGTCCTTCGAATACGGCGGGCGCTCCGTCCGGCGACGGCTTCACGACGAATAGGGGCGGGCCCTGTTCAATCTTCGCGTCCGTGCAGCCGGGTTGCCGCCTCGAGCAAGCATGCTTAATATAAGCTTGCTTATCAATCACGGAAGACCCGCAGATTCCCTCGAACCAGCCCCCTGAGCGCAGCGTCGGCTTTCTGATCACCGACGTCTCGCACCTGTTGCGTCGGAACTTCAACCGGCGCGCGCACGCGCTCGGCTTGAGCCAGGCGCAATGGCGCGCGCTCGCGCACCTGGCGCGCAACGAGGGGCTGAAGCAGAGCGCGCTCGCGGAGCGCCTCGAGGTCCAGCCGATCACGCTGACCCGTCTGATCGACCGCATGGAGGCGGCCGGATGGGTCGAGCGGCGGCCGGATCCGAACGATCGCCGGGCAGTGCGGCTCTATCTGACGACTCAGGCGCAGCCTGTGCTCGCCGAGATGCAGCGCGCCGCGACGGGGATGCTCGACGAGGCGCTGCGCGGCCTGTCGGTCGAGGATCGGCTGCAGCTCGTCGATGCGCTCTGCAGGATCAAGCGGAACCTGTCCGACGTGGAAGGTCCGGCGGTGCCCGGCCTGGATTCAAGGAAGAAACCCGATGTCCGAAGAGCAACGAAGAAACGCGATGCCCGAAGAGATCGTGAAAGCAGAGCCCGCTGAGGCGCCGCGCCGTCGACCGCGCGTGCTGCGCGCGGTGCTGCTCCTGCTCGGCCCCGTGCTCGTGCTCGCCGTCGGCGGCTATGTCTATTACACCGGCGGCCGTTACGTCGAGACCGACAACGCCTACGTCAAGGCCGATATCGCGGTCATCAGCGCCGACGTGTCGGGGCCGATCGTCCGGGTCGAGGTGCACGAGAACCAGCCGGTCGCCGCGGGCGACGTGCTCTTCGCGATCGACGACCGGCCGTATCGCGTCGCGCTCGAGCAGGCGGACGCGCAGCTGCGCGCGGTGACCGCGATGATCGAGAGCCTGAAGGCGCAGTATCGTCAGCGCGTCGAGGAGCTCGAGCTCGCGCGCACCGACTACGAGTTCGCGGAGCGCGAGCTGTCCCGCGCGGTCGCGCTAGCGGCGGACGACCTCGCCTCCGACGAGGCCGTGGACCGCGCGCGTCACGAGCTCGACAGTGCCGCACGGCGAATGGAGATCGTCCAGCGCGGCCTCGAGCAGCTGCTCGCGCAACTCGGCGGCTCGCCGGAAGGAGACATCGCTCAGCAGGCGAGCTACCAGGCCGTGAAGGCCATTCGCGATGCCGCCGCGCTCGATCTCGAGCGTACCGTCGTGCGCGCGCCGTTCGACGGCATCGCGAGCAAGGTGCCGGTGGTCGGCCGGTACGTGGTTCCGGGCGCGGCCGTGATGAGCGTCGTCGCGAGCGAGCACGTGTGGATCGAGGCGAACTACAAGGAAACGGAGCTGACGTACGTCTGTCCGGGGCAGCCCGTCGAGATCCGCGTCGACACGTATCCGGACCGCGTGTGGCACGGCCGAGTCGAAAGCATCAGCCAGGCGACCGGCGCCGAGTTCTCGGTGATCCCGGCGCAGAATGCGACGGGAAACTGGGTCAAGGTGATCCAGCGCATCCCGGTGCGGATCGCCGTCGAGCATGCGGAGGAGGGACCGCCTCTGCGCACCGGCATGAGCACGACCGTCGAGATCGACACGGGCCACGAGCGCCAACTGCCGCGTTTCATTCGCTTCGGCAATGAAGCGGTCGCCGATTCGCTCGACGCATCGGACGCGTGCAACGGCTGATGTTTCTGCGTGCGCCGCGGCGGATTCTGCACGGACGCGGCGCAAGGCCGGCTCGACGAAGCGTTGCCGCAGGTCCTCGATGAGCTCCACACCGGCAGTCCCGCACCGCGGCATGATCACGTTCTCGATCATGCTCGCGACGATCATGCAGGTCGTCGACATGACGATCGTGAACGTCGCGCTGCCGCACATGCAGGGCAGCATGTCGGCGACGCAGGATCAGATCGCGTGGGTGCTGACGTCGTACATCGTCGCGGCGGCGATCGCGACGCCTCTGACCGGCGTGCTCGCGGGCCGCTTCGGGCGGAAGCGCCTGTTCGTCACGAGCGTCGTCGGCTTCACGATCGCATCGATGCTGTGCGGCGCGGCGACGTCGCTCGAGCAGATCGTCGTCTACCGCGTCGTCCAGGGCATGATGGGCGCGGCGCTCGTGCCGCTGTCGCAGGCCGTGCTGCTCGATACGTATCCGCGCGAGAGGCACGGCTCGGCGATGGCGCTGTGGGGCATGGGCGTGATGGTCGGGCCGATCGTCGGGCCGACGCTCGGCGGCTGGCTCACCGAGTACTACAGCTGGCGCTGGACCTTCTACATCAACGTGCCGCTCGGCACGCTCGCGCTGCTCGGCGTGCTGGCGTTCCTGCCGGAGACCGAGGGGCGGTCCGGCCGCTTCGACTACTTCGGCTTCGCGCTGCTCGCGCTCGCGATCGGCGCGCTGCAGCTGATGCTCGACCGCGGCGAGACGGCGGACTGGTTCGCGTCGCGCGAGATCGTTCTCGAGGCCGTGGTGTCGGGGCTCGCGCTCTATCTCTTCGTCGTGCACATGTTCACGGCGAAGGAGCCGTTCCTCGAGCCCCGTCTCTTCAAGGACCGCAATTTCGTCGCCGGACTGATGCTGATGTTCACGGTCGGCGTGATGCTGCTCGCGACGCTCGCGCTGCTGCCGCCGTTCCTGCAGAGCCTTCTCGACTTCCCAGTCGTCACGGCCGGCGTCGTGCTCGCGCCCCGCGGCGTGGGCACGATGGTCGCGATGCTCGTCGTCGGCCGCCTGATCGGCCGGGTCGACACGCGCGGCCTCGTGCTGTTCGGGCTCGCCGCGACCGCGTACTCGCTGTGGGAGATGACGCTGTTCACGATGGACGTCGGCGTCGCCGAGATCGTCTATACCGGCGTCGTTCAGGGCGTCGGGCTCGGCTTCATTTTCGTGCCGCTGACGACGATGGCGTTCTCGACGCTCGACCCGGCGCTCAGGAACGAGGGCACCGCGATGTTCAGCTTGATCCGCAACATCGGCAGCAGCATCGGCATCTCGCTGTTCGTGACGCTCCTCGGTCAGCGGACGCAAGTCTCGCACGCCGGGCTCGCCGAGCAGGTCACGCCGTTCCGCGACGTGCTGCGCGCACCGTGGCTGCCGGATGTGTGGGACTTCACGACGCGGACGGGGGCGGTTGCGCTCGACGGCGAGGTCACGAGGCAGGCGTTGATGATGGCTTACCTCGACGACTTCCGGATCATGATGCTCGTGACGCTGCTGGCCGCGCCGTTGCTGCTGCTCGTGCGGAGCCCTTCTAGTCGCGCGAACGCGACCGTCCGGAAGAAAGACGTTTCATGACGGCGTGTGGCGCGCAAGCGCGCTGGACGTCATTGACGTGACACGGCTGCGCGTGCAACGCGCCGGGATCTGTGGTCGCGCAATAGCGATCACGCTCGGTGTCCCAGGCCCGGTTTCTAGGCATCGTTCCCCATGCACCCGGCTGGCATCGCGCTTGCATCGCTTCATGGCGAACGAAGCGAGGAGAAAGCGATGCGTAGACGGACAGCGAGTTATGGCGCCCTTGCCGCGGCGGTGGTTCTCGCGTGCGGCGTTGCCAATGCCCAGGAGCGCGAGGAGCTCTCCGAGGCCGAGCGCGCCGAGGTCGAGCGGCAGACGGAGGAGCTCAGGCAGCGGACCGAGCAGCTGGAGCGACAAACGGAGCAGCTCGACGAGCAGACCGACGAGCTCGCGGAGGGGAACGAGGCCGTCGAGGAGCGGGAGCAGGAGATCGCCGAGCGCAGCGCCGAGGCCGCCGAGGAAGACGCCGAAGCGGTCGCGGACGAGCAGGAGCTCGAGCAGCGCCGCAACGAGATCATGCGGATGGCGGAAGAGACGCTGGACCAGCTGCGCGAGCAGAACCCTTCGGCTGCGGCGCTGTATGAGGAGGCGCACGGCTACGCGGTTTTCGATACGACGAAAGGCGGGCTGATCGTGACCGGTGCCGGCGGCACCGGCGTCGCGATGGAGAAGGACGGCGGCGAGCCGATCTTTATGCACCTCGGCCAGGCCGGCGTCGGCCTCGGTGCGGGCCTCGAGAACTATCGGCTCGTGATGCTGCTGGAGGACCAGGAAACGTACGATCGATTCGTCTCCGGCCAATGGGACGGCAGCCTATCGGCGCAGGCGTCGGCCGGCGAGGAGGGCGTCGCGGCCGAAGAGCAGTTCGTCGACGGCGTGAAGGTGTATCGCCTGACGGACCGGGGCCTGATGGCCCAGGCCGACGTCAGCGGCATCCGGTTCTGGCCGAGCGAGGAGCTGAACGAAACCCAGATCGCGGAGGCCGACGACGATCGCGATAGCGATCGCGAGCCCGACGCGAGCGACCGCGCCCGGGAGACGCTCGACGACGCCGAGGACGAAGTCGACGACGCGGTGCGCTAAGCGCCCCCGAAAAATCGTGTCAGACACCTTTTTCCGCTGAAAAAGGTGTCTGACACCTTTTCCCTCGGGAAAAAGGTGTCTGACACGATTTTTCGGTACCATGCGGTTGCACTAATGGGGAGGATCCGACATGGGCGTACTCAAGGGCCGCTGGCCGCGGGCGATCTTCTACGATTCGAAAGGCACGCTGTTCGACTGGCCGTGGACGTGGCGCCAGGCCGCGCACGACATCGTCGAGAAGTACGAAGCGTCCGTCTCCGGGGACCAGTTCCTCGAGACATGGGCGAAGTACTTCGAGGCCTTCCACCGGCGCGCGGCCGCGTACCGCTACACGCCCGTCTCCGACCTCGTGCAGCAGGCCTTGATGACCGCCTTCAAGATGCACGACATCGAAGGCTCGCCCGACGACGTGCGCTTCATGCTGGACCTGCAGGACCAGGTGCAGCTCTTCCCCGAGACGGAGGCGGCCCTGCAAGAGCAGCAGGATCTCGGCGTCAAGATCCTGATCTACTCGGACGTCGAGCGTAAGTACCTCGACATGTACGTCAGCAAGTTCAAGACGTTCAAGCCCGACTTCGTCGCGACGACGGACCAGGCCGGCTTCCACAAGCCGCATCCGAAAACCTACTACTGGGTGCTGCAGCAGACCGGGCTCGACGTGCGCGACGTGCTCTACTGCGCCGGCCCGACGTTCGATTGCCAGGGCGCGATGGCGATCAACATGGTCACGGCGCAGATCCGCCGCTCGGGCATGACGCGGGATACGTTCCTGCCGGGCGACACGCCGGCCGACTACGAGATCGACGACCTGCACGGCATCACGGAGATCATCAAGCGCAACCGCTTCGGTTAGTGCTGCTGGCGCCGCACGGCACGCCGCTGTACCGTACATCGACGTCTGCCCACGCGCTCAGGGATGAACATGACGTCGATCCTGATCAGTGACAAGCTCTCGCCCGTGGCGGCGGAGATATTCGCTGCCCGCGGCATCGAGGTCGACGTGAGGCCCGGCCTCACGCAGGAAGAGCTCATCGGCATCATCGAACGGTACGACGGCCTCGCGGTCCGCTCCGCGACGAAGGTGACCGCTGGAGTGATCGCCGCCGGCAAGCGGCTCAAGGTGATCGGACGCGCCGGTATCGGCGTCGACAACGTCGACCTCGCCGCGGCGACGTCGAAGGGCGTCGTCGTGATGAACACGCCGTTCGGCAACTCGATCACGACGGCCGAGCACACGATCGCGCTGATGCTCGCCGCCGCCCGCTCGATCACGCAGGCGGACGCGTCGACGCAGGCGGGCCGCTGGGAGAAGAACCGCTTCGTCGGCGTCGAGCTCTACGGGAAAACGCTCGGGCTCATCGGCTGTGGCAACATCGGCTCGATCGTCGCGGACCGCGCGCTCGGCCTGCACATGAAGGTGATCACGTACGATCCGTATCTGACGGCCGAGCGCGCGGTCCAGCTCGGCGTGGAGAAGGTCGAGCTCGACGAGCTGCTCGCGCGGGCCGACGTGATCTCGCTGCACGTGCCGTTGACGGAAAGCACGCGGAACATCCTGTCGGAGGCGACGCTTGCGAAGACGAAGCGGGGCGTGATCGTGCTGAACGTCGCACGCGGCGGTCTCGTCGACGAGCGTGCGTTGCGCGGGCTGCTCGAGAGCGGCCACGTCGGCGCGGCCGCGTTCGACGTCTTCAGCGTCGAGCCCGCGACGGAGAACGTGCTGTTCGGCGCGCCGAACTTCATCGCGACGCCGCATCTCGGCGCGTCGACCGTCGAGGCGCAGGAGAACGTCGCGCGGCAGATCGCCGAGCAGATGAGCGATTTCCTCTTGACCGGCGCGGTGACGAACGCGCTCAACATGCCGTCGATCAGCGCGGAGGAGGCGCCGCGGCTCAAGCCCTACGTCGAGCTCGCCGAGAAGCTCGGGATGTTCGCGGGGCAGATCGTAGACGCGGGCCTCGAAGCGGTCGAGATCGAGCTCGAGGGCCGCGTCTCGGCGATGAACACGAAGCCGCTGATCGCTGCGGCGCTCGCGGGAATCCTGAGGCCGCAGCTCGAGGACGTGAACATGGTGTCGGCGCCGGCGGTCTTGCGCGAGCGCGGCATCGCCCTGCTCGAGTCGCGCCGCGAGACCTCGGCGATCTACGACAGCCTGATCCGAATCAAGGTGCAGACAGGCGACGAGTGGCGCCGCGTCGCGGGCACGGTCATCGGCACGGTACCGAAGATCGTCGAGGTGCGCGGCATGGCGCTCCAGGCCGACTTCGAGCCCGTGATGCTCTTCACGTGCAACGAGGATCGGCCGGGCTACATCGGCGCGCTCGGCTCGCTGCTCGGCCGCGCCGGCATCAACATCGCGACGCTGCACTTGGGCCGCGAGCATGCGGCGGGGCAGGCGATCGCGATCGTCGGCGTCGACGAGCCGGTGCCGGACGAGATCCTGGCGGAGCTCCGTGCGCTGCCGCTCGTGAGCTACGCGAAAGTCCTGCGCTTCTGATCGACTTGCCCCGGTGCGTGCAAATGGGGTCAGAGCCCTTTTACAAGTCTAAGGGCTCTGACCCTACGACACCTGCAGTAAAAGGGCTCCGACCCCGAGACCACCGCGACGCGGCCGGTCAGGGGCGCGAGTCCCGGGCATCACGCCGCCGCCGAGCAGGGGACCCGAATCCCGCGACATCATGCTCCGCCGCGGTCGAGGATCGACGCGAGCACGCCGGCGAGCGCGCGGCCGTCCGGCGCGTCCGCGCGCCATGCGACGAATCCGTCCGGCCGGACGAGTACGGCGCCGGAAGGCGCGAGGCCGTACGCATCGAGAAACCTGCCGTCGACGTCGACGAGGCCGTCTCCGCCGACCTGTACGAAATCCACCGGCACGCCGAGCGCCTCGGCGGCTTCTCGTGCGGCCCCGCGCCATGCGCCGCCGTCGGCCCCGGCGAGCACGACGAAATTCCGGCCGAACAGATCGAGCGTCGAGATCGTCTCGCCGCCGCGCGCGAGCGGCACGTGCGGCGCGCGGCTCCCCGGGCGTCCGCGCAGCTCGTCCGGATGCGTGAACAGCGGACCGTCGCTCGAGCCTCCGCCGGCGATGGCGCTCGAGCGGTACTGGTAACCGATTTCGATGATCAAGTCGTCCACGTACGGCTTGACGTTGTCCGTGCCCCGCTCCGGCACGACGCGCGTCGCGTAGCGGGCGTACGCCTGATCGACCGTGAACGCGCCGACCGGCTGCCGCTCCCGGTCGTACGTTTCGAGCAGGCCGGGGCCTGCTTGTCCCTTCAGCACCATCGCGAGCTTCCACGCGAGGTTGTGCGCGTCCTGCACGCCGGTATTGCCGCCGAAGCCGCCGTTCGGCGGCACGACGTGCGCCGCGTCGCCGACGAGGAAGACGCGGCCTTGCTGGAAGCGCGACGCTACGCTCGCTTCCGCTTCCCACGGGATGATCTGGCGCACCCGCATCGGCAGGTCGGGAACGCCGATCGCCGCGCGCAAGAGCTCGAGCGCGAGCTCGTCCGTCATGACCGTCGAGACGTTCACCGCCTCGTCGCGCGTCACGTCCTCGCCGATCGTATTGATCGCAAGGAAACCCTTCTGCCCGGCACGATTCAATCGGAAGAACCCGCGTAGCCGCGAGTTCATCACGTAGAAAACGCCGGAGTCCCGGCCCTGCAGATACGGCGCGCAGTCCGCGTCGAAATAGATCGTCACGCTCTTCGACTGCACGCCGTAGCCTTGCTTCTCGATGCCGAGCGCGTTGCGCACGCGGCTTCGGTTCCCGTCCGCCGCGACCATGTATTTCGCCCTGACTTCGCTTTCCTTGCCGCTGTCGAGATCGCGAATCACCGCGCGGACGCCGTCCGCATCCTGCTCGAACGACGTCATCTCCGTTCGATACCTGAGCATCGCGCCGAGCTCTTCCGCGCGGCGGCGCAGGATCGGCTCGAGGACGTCCTGGTCGACGAAGATGCGCCCGGTCGGGCTCCGATCGTCGACGCCGACGTTCAGATTCGGGATGTAGCGCGCGAGCTCCTTGCCGGCCAGCGACTCGACCGCGATGATGCCGCCCTCCGGATCGTAGGTCTCCCGCGACCGCTGCCGGACCTCGGCCTCGAGCCCCATCTCGCGAAGGATCTCGATCGTGCGGATCTGGAAGTGCCCGGCGCGCGGGTGGATCGCAGTTCCCGCGTGCCGCTCGACGGCCAGCGACCGCACGCCGTGCGCGGCGAGCAGCAGGGCGGTCGTGAGCCCCACGAGGCTCCCCCCGACGATCAGGACCGGCACGTCGATCGGCGTTCCCGCCGCAGACTCGTTCGTTGACGCAGTGGTCGTCACGGCGCCTCCCCCCCTCTTCAATCGTCTCCCCAGCCTCTTAAGGTACCGCGGAGCGGGCCGCGCGTCAGGTCGGCGCGGCGAGCGCGGGCCTTGACCTATAAGGATACGCTGATGGCTCGGTAGAAGCGCCCGCTCCGTTGCTAGTCCGCCGGAGTCGGTTCACCGTAGTCCGGCTCTGTCCGGGCCACGGCGCTCCGGAGCGAGGCGCTGCCGTCGGCTCGCTCGGCCGGACGACGCGGCCCGTCAGCGCGACGATATAGCTTGCACGGAAGGTGGTCGGCTCATGTTCGGCTCGAGATCGCATGCCCGCACGATTTTCGTATCGATGTCCCTCTGCGCCCTGGTATCGAGCAACACGGTGCTCGGCCAGACCTCGCAGCCCGAGCCCGCGCTCGGCGACGGCCCGTGGATCTACGACACTCACGAGGCGGACACGCGGATCCGGGTATCGGTCGTCGCGCGCGGCCTGTCGCATCCGTGGAGCCTCGCCTTCCTCCCGAACGGCGACATGCTCGTCACCGAGCGGGCCGGCCGCCTTCGCCTCGTTCGCGACGGTCGGCTGCTCGACGAGCCCGTAGCCGATATGCCGGAGGTCAGCCGGGCACCGTTGGCCGGGCTCATGGATCTCGCACTGCACCCTCGCTTCGACGAGAACGGCTTCGTCTACTTCACGTATTCGAAGCCGCTCGAGTCGGCCGTCGCGATCGCGCTCGGGCGCGGGCGCTGGACCGGCGATCGGCTCGTCGACATCGAGGACGTTTTCGTCGCGGACAGCTTCGGCAGACCGCGCGGCGGCGCGTCGCGGATCCTGTTCGCCGACGACGGCACGCTGTTCATGACGGTCGGCGGCGCCGGCGAGGCCGGCGACACGCGGGCGCAGGATCTCGGCACGCACATCGGCAAGCTGCTCCGCCTGACGGACGACGGCGGTGCGCCGGCCGACAATCCGTTCGTCGGCCGCGACGACGCGCGGCCCGAGATCTACTCGCTGGGCCACCGCAACCAGCTCGGGCTCGCGCTCCATCCGTCGACCGGCAGGCTTTGGGCAAGCGAGCAGGGGCCCCAGGGCGGCGACGAGGTCAACGTCATCGAGCCGGGCGGCAACTACGGCTGGCCGCACGTGACCTTCGGCAGGAACTACGACGGCACGAAGGTCTCTCCGCAGCCATGGAGCAGCGAGTTCCTCGGGCCCGAGCTCTTCTGGGTGCCGTCGATCGCGACGTCGGGCATGACGTTCTACACCGGCGATGCGTTTCCGGCGTGGCGCGGCAATCTCTTCGTCGGCGGGATGGTCGAGGCCCGCATTCCGCAGACCGGGCAGATCCAGCGGATCGTGCTCAATGAGAACGGCGAGATCCGCCGCGAGGCGCTGCTGCGCGATCTGCGCCAGCGGATTCGCGACGTGCGTCAGGGCCCGGACGGGCTTCTATACGTGCTGACCGATCAGGCCGACGGCGCGCTGCTGAAGATCGAGCCTGCGCCGTAGGGTGAGCCTTTGGCCGATCGCCGCGGTCTGCCGACGGCGGGCGGTTGCGCGACATGTCGGTCGCGCCCTTGCGAGCCGTCGCGTTCCCGGCGTCAGTAGGCTGTAGTTGATCGCGAACGTCGCCGTGAAGCCCGGCCCCGGCACGACGTGCCACGGATGCAGCTGGTCGAAGAAGTACTCGTCGCCGATGTTCGTCAGGTTCGGTCGACGCGTGCGATCGCTTCCGTGCCGGTCACGGTGCCGTCGAGCGCCCAGTCGATATGCAAGTTACTGGCGTGGTCCGGCAAATCGAGCTGTCGGCGAGCCAGGCCGATCGTTTCGAGGCCATTTGTCGCCGCGCGAAAATCCTGGAGCCCAGAGGTATCTCCGAGCATCTTGACGTGAAAAACGACGTAGCCTTGGCTCGTCGATCCGCGCCCGCATCGGTCGTGTTCGCCGGTTGGCCGCTGCCGACATGCTCGAACGAGATCGGTGCGGCGGTCGATGATTTTCGCGAGCATTGCTCCGGAGCTGCTTGAAAAGGGCTCTGACCCCAATTCATGAAAAGGGCTCTGACCCCAATTCATGCGCCAATTTATGCGAGGCGCGCGGCGAGCGCGCGGAGCAGCGCGGCGCCGTCGCCGCGCCACGCGCTGCCGTGCATGCACGCGAGCGTCGTCGGCTCGAGCCGGGCGAGGCGCTCGAGAACGGCCTGCGTATTGGGCGCGTGCGCAAAGTAGTCCATCGGCTTCCTGAACGCCTCGCTCGGACCGAGGATGTCGGACTCGGTCAGCGGCACGTCCCCCGGGCCGCCCTGCGTGAACAGATCGCCGCACAGGAACGTTCGCGTCGTCTCGTCGAACATCAGGCCGCAGTCCCAGCCGTGCGGGACGTGCGGCGTGTCGAGCCAGCGCACCGTGTGACGGCCGAGCGAAAGCGTCTCGCCGTCGGCCAGCGCGCGCGGCGCCCGATCCGCGAAATCCGCGAGCGAGACCATCGCGCCGACGCGGCTCGCGACCGGCACGGCCCGCGGGGCGACGCCGAGCAGCTCGTTCAGCGCACCGCATTCGTCGGCCTCGAAATGCGAGACGGTCACGAGCTCGAGGTCTTGCACGGGCAGCACGCTCTCGATCGCCTCGCGGACGAGCGGGAACATCCGGCGCGGGCCGGTGTGGAACAAAAGCGGTCGGTCGTCTCGGATCAGGTACTGATTGAAATTGAACTTGCCGGCGCCGGGAACCGAGACCGGCGTATTGATCCGATAGATGCCGTCGGCGATCTCGTGCACGTTCGTGCCCGATTGCGTGTTCGTGATCATGACTGCGCTCCGCGGTGTGGTTTGCGAAACTGGGCCGTCGAGCGAAGGAGAGGCTAACGAGCACGTTTTCCGCCGTCCGTTCGGCGGCGTCAAGCGGAATTCTGTGTCGTCGTTGTGTCAGCGTGTCGCTCGCCGGGCCGGAGAGAGGTCGCTTGGGCCGGGATGCAGCCCGTTGGGCCGCGACGAAGGCCGCCAGTCGTGGGGCGACGTCGCTGGGCCAGGCGCTGCATCCGCGGTCGGGTTATGCTCACGCTTGCGTTGCCATGTGCCGCTGCGCAAGGCCAGCAGCCGCAGGGGCGACGTGCGCGCGCGGCGACCGTGTCGCCGAACCGAACGAATGAGAAAGCTTGCCGACCGGCGCCCCAATGCCGGGAGGCGAAGACCGAGGGGAGAGAGAGAATGGCCATACCGCCGGGAGTCAGCCCCGCCGACTTCGAGGCCGCGATCGCGGAATTCGCGGACGTCGTCGGCGCCGAGTGGGTGTTCACGGACGAGGACACGGTGGACACCTACCGCGACGCATACTCGCCGCTGCGCGGCGAGGCGGAGGAGAAATACGCGTCGGCCGCCGTGGCGCCGACGACCGTCGAGCAGGTCCAGGCCATCGTCCGCATCGCGAATCGCTACTCGATTCCGCTCTACACGATCTCGACCGGCCGCAATCTCGCGTACGGCGGCTCCGCGCCGGTGTATTCGGGCAGCGTCGTGCTCGACCTGAAGCGCATGAACCGCATCCTCGACGTCGACGAGGACCTCGCGTACGCGCTCGTCGAGCCCGGCGTCAGCTACTTCGATCTTTACCGCTACCTCCGCGAGCGCGGCATACGGCTCTGGATCGACTGCGCGGACCCGGGCTGGGGCAGCTTGATCGGCAACGCGCTCGACCGCGGCGCGGGACGCACGCCGCTGCCGTACCGCGATCACTTCGGCGCGCACTGCGGCATGGAGGTCGTGCTCGCGAACGGCGACGTCGTGCGCACCGGCATGGGCGCGCTGCCGAATGCGGGCGCGAACTGGCAGGCCTTTCCGTACGGGGCGGGGCCGCTCGCCGACGGGCTCTTCGCGCAGTCGAACTTCGGCATCGTCACGAAGATGGGCTTCTGGCTGATGCCGGAGCCCGAAGCGTCGATGACGGGGCGGATCCGCGCACGGCGGCACGACGACATCATCCCGCTCGTCCGCACGCTCGCGCACCTTCAGTACTCCGGGATCGTCAATTGCCTCTATTCGCTCAACAGTCCCGTGTTCACCGGGCCGATGGACGAGCGGAAGTCCGCGCTGCTCGATCGCCCGAACGGCGGCTCCGCCGCCGAATGGGACGACTACGCGGCGTCGCTCGGCAGGCACTTCTGGGAGACCGAGCTGCGCTTCTACGGCCCTGTAGGCGTCATGCAGGCGCAATGGGCGCACGTGAAGGAGCGGCTGTCCGCGATCGACGGGATCGAGCTCGAGGACGGCGACGTGATCCGCTTCCCGCTGACGGACGATCAGATCCGGCGGCTCGGCGACCCGGGCGCGTTCGGCGTTCCGAGCCTGAACGTGTTCTCGAGCCAGCAGGGCACCACGGGACACCTCGACGCGTCGCCGATGCTGCCGCACTCGGGCAGGGCCCTGCTCGAGGCGCACAAGGTTTATCTCCGCGAGTATCGCGATGCCGGCCTCCCGCTGACGCTCGGCTTCGCGATGAGCTATCACACGCGCGCGTTCATCATGTTCCACGGCGTGACCCTGACGCTCGATCCGGAGGAGAACGCGAGGGCCCGCGCGCTCTACTCGCGGCTGATCCAGGTCTCCGGCGAGCACGGCTGGGGCATTTACCGCGCCCATGCCGCGTTCATGGACGAGCTGATGGCGACCTACTCGTACAACGACAACGCGCTGATGCGGCTCAACGAGACGCTGAAGGACGCGCTCGACCCGAACGGCATTCTATCGGCGGGACGCTACGGCATCTGGCCGCGGCACCTGCGGAGGGCACGCGCATGACGCACAGACGCACGACGTTCGATGGCGCCGCGGCCGCGCGGCGCGCGCTGGCCGTGCTCGGCTTTTCGCTTGCGCTCGCGACGACCGGCGTCTTGGCGGACCCGGCGTCGTCGGCCGACTCCGCGTGGCTGCCGCTGCCCGCGCAGCGCGACGCG
Source organism: Gammaproteobacteria bacterium (assembly GCA_036381515.1). Classification (GTDB taxonomy): domain Bacteria; phylum Pseudomonadota; class Gammaproteobacteria; order Steroidobacterales; family Rariloculaceae; genus ZC4RG20. Next base: position 80,197 of record DASVCR010000074.1, read on the forward strand.
GTGCCGACCGATCCGCTCGAGAAGCGCGGCCAGGAAGTGTTCGATCAGCGCTGCGCCGCGTGTCACGGCGAGATCCCGGACGACGTTTTCGGTGCGCGGTTCCTGCCGCCGATGCCCGGGACGCAGGCGCTCGAGGCGCGCTACCGCGGCGAGCTTCCGGCCGCGCTCGAGGCGCGCACGGACCTGACGCCCGAATACATCGCGGCCGTCGTCCGCGACGGGCTGAGGTCGATGCCGTTCTTCCGGCCGACGGAGCTGAGCGACGAGGATCTCGCCGCGCTGACGGCGTACCTGACCAGGGAGCGGGGCGGGGACTGATCCCCGCGGACGGGTTCTCGGGCGCGGTCGACTTCCGCGGCGCGCCGGCCCTTTAGGCACTCGGGTCCGGCTCAGACTCTCGGGCGCCCGGCCTTTCGGGTCCGGCGCCCGAGGGTGCTCGAAAGGTTTCCGAGCGGCTCGTCAGTCCGAGCTGCTCTCGGAGCCGCTGTCGAGACGGCGTCCGGTCTCCGGCGACAGGTTGCCGAACCCGACCGTCTTCCCGTTCACCGTGAAGGCCTGGATGAACCCGCCGTCCTCGCCGTCGTGCCGCGGCGCGATCAGGATCGCGATCCTGTCGCCGGGCTTCACCATTCCGCGCGTGTAGCCGGCGCGGTAGAAGTGGCTTGCGCTGTGCCCTTCGTACTCGGCGTCGCGCGTGCCGCGCTTCTCGTCGGTGATCTCGACGATTGCCGACGTGTGCGGATTCACGACGTTCCACTCCTTGACGATGCCTTCGATCGTCACGCGCTGGCTGAAATCGAACTGCGCGGCGGAGTGGTGCGCCGCGGCAATCGATGCCCACGTCAACAGCGCGCCCGCGCCGACCGTGACGGCAAGCTTCTTCAGGATCTCGGACATTGGCGTCTCCTCGTCTCACGCGGGCGAAGCGCGTACGGCTCGCCTGCACTCACTCCATCATTCCTTGGCTTCGCGCGCCTTGTAGACGTCGCTCATGCGCGCGTCGATCGGCTCGCCCGCCTCCAGTTGCTCGCGCCGCATGTCGAGCAGCTCGTACCAGAGCTCGTCCTGACAGTTGTACGGCAGGATGAAGCCGTCGTACGGCTCGTACTTCCGCTCGATCGTGACCGGCGCCGTATAGTAGATCGGATCGTTGATCGATGCCTGATACGTCAGCACCTTCGTGCCGTTCGCGTCCTCGTCGAGCGAAAACCGCTCGTCGATCGTCGCCTGCTCGCTGTACGGCGTCCCGGCGTCCTGGCCGTCGAGCAGGTCGGTCGTCTTGACGACGAGCACGTCGCCTTCCCAATGCCCTTCGGAGTAGCCGGCGCGGCTCGGGATCCGCTGCTCGGGCGGAAGCTGCCGGTCGCCGATGTAGATGCGGCGCGTCTCGTTCCCGACCTCGAAGATGATCGTGAGCTGGTCGGGCTTCTGGATGAACTCGATCGGATAGGCGCCGGGCAGCGACATCATCGTCGGCACGCCGTAGGTCGCGCAGTGCGCGGCCGCGTTCAGCCGCTCCGGGCCGGCGAGACGCTGGTATTCCTCGACCCGGCGGCGTCCCTCCTCGGTCAGCGGGAGCCCCGCCCGCGGGCCGCCGAACCCCGAGGCCCGTCCCTGCCGCGCGCCGGTATAGCTCGTCCACACACCGGTAAAATCCGGGTGGGCGGATTCCTGCGCCGTCGCCGTGGCCGCGCAGGCCAGGACTGCGGCGGCCGAGGAAAGGAGGGTCAGGATCGGTCGTAAATTTCGCGGCGTCACACTCTGCTCCCCTGAACGCTGTCGGCTCGATGCCTCGAGGCTCGATCCCTTCGAATATCGTTCCCAAGCGGAACGATAAGACAAGCGGGACGCGGGATCTACTGCTTACGGGAACACTAAAGAATTATCTGGACGACTTGCGCCGCGGTCGCTCGCCCGCCGCCGACGAGCGCCGCGGCGTGAAGCCACGCCTACTCGGTCGTCTTGCCGTCGAAGTGCTCGTGGCTCGCGTCGGCTTCGGCCTTCGTGCGGTGAACGACGCCGTCCTTGTGCTCGGGCGGACCGTACAGCGTGTAGAGCTTCAACGGCTCGCTGCCGGTGTTGATCACGTTGTGCCGTGCGCCGGCGGGCACGATCACCGCGAAGTCGGCCTCGACCTCGTGCGCGACACCGTCGATCACGACCCTGCCTTGACCCTCCTCGAAGCGGAAGAACTGGTCGCGGTCGTCGTGTGTTTCCTCGCCGATCTCCTCGCCCGGCTCGAGGCTCATCAAGACGAGCTGCAGATGCGCGCCCGTGTAGAGCACGCGCCGAAAGTCCTCGTTACGCTCGGTCGCTTCCTCGATATCGTCGACGTAGCCGCGCATGGGCTGACCCTCCGGTGAGTGATGAATCAGGGAGAGGCAAACCGTATGCCAGTCTTCCCGTTCCCGCCATCCTTGCGCGCGCGGCCCGTCGGGCACGCGGCACGCGCGCGGGCTCAGAGCCCGAGCGCGTACAACAGAGTGTCGTTGTACATAATGAGGCGGCCGAACACGATCACGCCGACCCAGAACACGAGCGACGCCCCGGCGACGACCTTCGCCGACGGCGCGGCATCGCCCGCGGCGCCGGCCGCTGCGGCCGCGCGCGCGATGCCGGTCAGATAGAAGCAGGCGACGTTGATCCCCGCGAGCAGGATCAAGAGCATCTTGAGCTGGAACGCGAGGTTCTCGAGATAGGCCAGCGCGCCGCCGACCGGGTTGCCCGCGACGAACACGAAGCCCGTCGCGGTGTTCACGACGAAGCCCGCGACGCCGATCGGCAGGAGGCGCTCGAGCGCATGGACGGGCAAACCTTTGCCGAACCCGAGAATGCGGAGGTCGACGAAGCCGATCGTGCCGATCAGAAGCGCCATGCCGGCGAAGTGAAGGATCTCGCAGACCGGCCAGATCCAGTCGTACGCGTTGACGATCTCGGCCATCCCGGTCGCGTCGAGCAGTGCGGCGATCGTTTTCATGGTGTGACTCCCTTCGCGTCGTGATACGCGGGCTCGCGTCGGCTCAGCCGAAGTACTTTTCGAGCATGTGCGGGTACGCGGTCAGCCGGCCCGCGACGATCGCCGCGCCCCAGAGCGCGAGACAGGAGGCGGCCAGCACCTTCGCGATGGCCGGCACGGGCTCGCCGTTGCGCGGCAGCCCGGCCTCGTCGAACGCGTAGCGTTTGAGCAGCCGCAGGTTCACGATCGCGAGCACGACGAACCCGAGCTTGACGAGAAACGCGACGTTGTCGACGAGCGACGTCGCGCTCGCGGCGAAGAGCGCGAGCCCCGAAAGCGCGTTCACCCAGAACGCCGCATACATCAGCACGAAGAATTTGCGGGCCGGTGCAAGCGGGATCTCCGGCGCGACGCCGAGCAGCCTGAGCGCAACGGCCCAGCTCAGTCCGACGACGAAGGCGAGACCGATCGCGTGCAGCGACAGCACTCCGGTGTACGCGAGCAGCGAAGGCGACTCTCGGACCCAGGTCGCGAAGCCGCTGTCCTCGATGGCTTGGAGCAGACCCGTGTCGCCGCCAGCGGTCGTGCCCGCGGCCAGATTCGCGATGAGCTGTGGCATCTTCGTCTCCCGATGGCTGTGCCCGGTCCGTGGGCCCGGCAACGATGAAGCGCGTTCGACGACATGCTATCGAGGCCGAGGCGGGCGCCGGTTGACGCTCGTCAACCGCAGGCGCTCGGTGCGGAAAGCCGCTATTCCCGCACGTCGTGGCGCGCGCTAGCGTCGAAGCCGTGATGACGCATGCCGCTCACGTGAGCTCCGCCGCACGGCCTCGGGAATTCGATTGCGCGGATTGCCCCCGTGCCGGACTCTGCTGGGGCGATGTGCCTCGCGAAGGCGCGGGCGTGCTGATCACGCGGCGCGTCGCGCTCGCGCGCGGCGAGCGGCTCTTTCGCCAGGGCGACGCGTTCGACGGCGTCTATATCGTCGCGTCGGGTTGCATGAAGCTGCGCGAGACCAGCGCGGACGGCGGCGAGCGTATCGTCGCGCTCTGCACGCCCGGCGAGATCGTCGGGCTCGAAGGCTGGGCTTACGGTCGTCACCCTCACGCCGCGCTCGCCGCGACCGATGCGACCCTCTGCCGGTTGAGCATGCCTGCACGGGGCGGCGCGGTCAGCGTCGACCTGCTCGAGCGCGTGCTCGCGAAGGCCGCGATGCAGCTCGAGCGCGCGTCGCGGCCCTGGGCGGGACGGCCCGCGCTCGAGCGCGTCGCCGCATTCGTCGAGGATCTGGCCGAGCGGCTCGGCGACCCGCGGCTCGCGCACGGCGCGACGCCGCTGCCGATGACCCGCGCCGAGATCGGGTCGTATCTCGGGCTCGCCGAGGAGACGGTCGTCAGGGCGCTTGCGAAGCTCGCGCGGCCCGAGCGCGCCGCGGGGGCGGCGCGAGAGCGGCGCGACGCCGCTGCCTGAAGACGCGGGGCCGCGGCCCGCCGAGGTCGAGCTCGTGCGGCGAGCCGGTCGCGCTCGCGCCTTCAGGCGACAGCCCGAGCTGCTCGACGCGTCAGTCGAGGAACTGCTTGACCGGATTCTCTTGCCCGGCCGTGAACGTTCGCGGATTCCCCTCGTTGTGGATCCGGTGCAGGCTGAAGAACCACTCGCCGTCGATCTTCACGAACTCGTCGTACCACGAGCCGAACAGCATCCATTCGACCTTCGTGCGGTCCGCGTTGTTGTTGAACTGGATCCAGTACGTCAGCGCGCGCGCCTTGTCGCCGTCGACCTCGATGACCTGGTTCGTGATCAGGTGGCGCACCGTGGACGGCCAGTCCCTGCCGTCGGGCGTCTTCGCTTCCGCCGCGCCTCGCGTCAGGTCGTACGTGCGGCTCGCCATGAACTCGCGGATCGCTTCGCGCCCTTCGACGATGCCGCGGGCCCAGTCGAGCACGCCGTCCGGGGCGAACACGGCCGCGTAGCCGTCGGCGTCGAAGTAGTCCATCGCCATCACGTAGCGGGCCTGCAGGTCGACGATCGCGGCGCGATCGTCCGCATAGCCTTCGGGATAGCGTTCGGCGCGGGCGCAGAAGGCGACGAGCAGCAGCGGGAGCAGCAGGAGCCGCTCGAGGCGTGGCGAACGAGACATGGATGGATTCCCCCGAGTCTGTACCGAGATTCATCCCGGATCATAAACGAAGTCCGTCGGCACGATCAGGCCGAGCGTGCGCGGGGCGCCTCGACGCGTGCCGCGCGCTCTGCGCGATTTTCAGGGTATTGAAGCTCGGGCCGTCGTCGGCGCCCGCTCGTCCTCGGTGACGGTCGCCCACGCGGACGCGTCGTCCCGGCCGTGATGCGCGCGCACGGAGAAGATCTGATAGGCGCTCTTGATCAGCGGCTTCGCGACGTTGCGTACCGGCACGCCGCCCGACGTGATGCCGCGCTCCGAGCCGTGATGCGCGTGCCCGTGCAGCGCGAGCGCGCAACCGGCCTCGTCGATCGCCTCGCCGAGCAGGTACGACCCGAGGAACGGATAGATCTCGAGCTTCTCGCCGAGCAGCGTGTCCTTCGTCGGCGCGTAGTGCGTCAATGCGATCCGGACGTCGCAGTCGAGCGCGTTCAGGCAGTGCAGCAGCTGGCGCGCCTTGTCCTTCGTATGGCGGATGAACGCCTTCATCTCGAGCTCGCCGAACTCCGAGCCGCACGCGCCCGCAAAGCCGCCGCCGAAGCCCTTCACGCCGGCGATGCCGATGCGGTGTCCTTTGATCTCGAGCACGACGTTCTCGCCCTCGAGCACGATCACGCCCGCGCGCTCGAGATCGGCGCGGATCGCATCCTGGGCATCCTGGTGGTAGTCGTGATTGCCGAGGACCGCGACGGCCGGGATGCCGACTTCCGCGATCTCCTCGGCCATCAGCCTCCCTTCTTCCCGCGAGCCGTGCTGCGTGAGGTCTCCGGCGATCAGCAATACGTCCGCGCGGTCGCGGACGGTCGCGAAGCTCCGGCGGAGCTCCCCCCGCATGTCGAGCCCGACGTGCACGTCGCCGACCGCGGCGACGCGCACTAGCCCAGCGTCTCCGGCCTTCCCGGCTCGTTGTAGCTCGCGATCCATAGCTCGTCGATCAATTCGATGTCCGGCGGCAGCACCTCGCTCGCCACCTCTCTCGCCGCCTGCCGGCGCTCGTCCGACGACACTTCGCCGATCAGGAAGGCCTTGCCACCCGCGACCTTGATTGTGATGTCGAGCACGTTCGTGCGCGGGTCGGTCGCGAGCGCCTCACGGATGCGCCCCACCAGGTGCTTCGATTCCATCGCTCGGTCCTGCGATGCTCAGCTCTCGTAGATTTCCCGATACAGCTCCCGCACGACGTGGTTCGGGACGTTCTTGTCGAGCGAGTGCGCGTACACAAGAAGGCTCAGCACGCGCCGCGGCGCCTGGCGGGCGCGGCGCAGGAGATAGTCCCAGTCGAGCTCGTTCACGCCGATCACGCCGAGCGCGTCGTGCCAGTGACGCGGTCCCTGCTCGTCGTGCACGGCCGCCTTGATCACGAGCAGGTCCTCGGGCGCGATCAGCCGCACGCGATGCCCGAGGAAGTCGCGCTCGACCGAGCGCGCGCTCATCTCGTCGTCGAGATAGAACCCGCCGGTCGAGCGGAAGATGACGTCGACGAGCACGCCGTGCTTGAACGCCTTGAAGAGCCACGTGGGGTCGGTGCGCTCCGTCTCGAAGCCCGCCTCGGCGAGCGCGTCGAGCGCCGCGTCGGCGTTCGCCGGGCGGACGAACACGTCGATGTCGTGCGTCCAGCGCGGCCGGCCGAGCTCCGTCGACGCGATCCCGCCCATCAGCGCGTACTCGACGTTCTTTAGGTTCATCGCCGCGACGACCTCGCCGAGCACCTGCTCGAACACGCCGTTCTGCGTGCAGCGCAAGTGCTCCTCGATCTCGGGATCCCACACGGCGAGCCGCTCGAGCGGAATGCCGACCGCGTGCTTCCGTTCCATGCGCAGTACCTCGATGACGGGTCCTGCAAGCGTCGTGCCGTAAGTCACTGGGGCCCCGCAGGGCATTGATTTTCGGTGCGGGAGCTCGAGTTTTCGGCGGCCGATCGGGGCCGTCACGGCGATCGCGTCGAGGCGGGGATTCCGACGAAAGCCCTCGGCATCCTCGACGGCGGCGGTTCCTCGACGATACGGCGGTGCGCGTTCGACCGGGAGGCCGAAGCGCCAGTGCTCACAGCGTCTTGCGAAAGCAGATCTGCCGCTCGACTTCCTCGAAGCCGAGCGCGAGGTGCGCACGGACGCTCACGGCGTTGTCGAGCGTCGTATCGCTCGCGATCTCCTCGAGCCCGCGCGCCCGGGCCCAGCTCTCGGCGGCCTCTACGAGCCGCGCCCCGAGGCCGCGCCGGCGCACGTCCGGGTCGACGTACCAGCCCTCGATGAACGCCACCGGCGTCGTGACGCAGCCTTCGGCATAGTTGCGGAGACCGATCTCGACGAACCCCGCGAGCCGGCCGTCGCCGCGGTCGACGACGAATACCGCGACGCCGACGAGCAACGTGCCCTGCTCCGAGTCGAGCCATTCGTCGATCTCTTCCGGCGCGCTGTCCGGATAGAGGATCGATCGCATGCGGAGCCACTCGTCGCGGTCGGAACGGGTGACGGGTCGGATCTCCATCGCGGCGTCTTCGGTCGATGCGGGCAGAGGAGCACGCTTCCGCTCGAGCATTAGACCGAATCCGGCATCGGAGCGGAAGCGCCGGTGGCAGCCATGCTCCGCGGTCCCGACAGCGGGATCGACGTCGCCGCTTCCGGGACGAGCGACGATACGGTCGATTCGATCACCTGCCCGGATTGGACGGGAAATCAATGCGTTCTCGATTTCACGGCCGTGGCACAGCGGTTGCAATCGGTGCTTCGCTGCAGCTTCACGCCGATGACGAGATGAACGATCGCGGCCGACCATCCATTGCTCTCGACGCGGCTCTCCACGGCTCCGGCCGCAACGCTCGGGACATGGGACACGCATCATGAGCGCTCGGGTCGAAGGCGTCGCGCGCGACGTCCGTCATGCGGTACGGGCCTTGAGGCGCAGCCCGTTCTTCACGCTGATGGCCGTGCTGACGCTCGCGATCGGCGTCGGCGCGAACACGGCCGTGTTCAGCGTCGTCGACGGCGTGCTCCTGAAGCCGCTGCCTTATCCCGAGGCCGACCGGCTCGTCTCGGTGTGGCACGACGCGCCCGGCGCGCCGGGCCTGACCGCGATCGCCGACGGCCTGCAGATTTCGCCGTCGATGCTCGTGACGTACCGCGAAGAGAATCGCTCGTTCGAAAGCATCGGGCTCTGGACGCAGTTCAACGGCAGCGTGACCGGCCTCGCGGAGCCGGAGCAGGTGCGGATGGCCGCCGTCACGGGCGGAGTAATGGCCTCGTTTCGCACGGCCCCGCTGCTCGGCCGCTGGATCACCGAGGCCGACGAGGACCCGCAGAGTCCGCCGGTCGTGGTGCTCGGCTACGGCTATTGGCAGCGCCGCTTCGGCGGCAGCCCGGACGTCATCGGCATAACCGTCAGCGTCAACTCGGTCGTCGCCGAGATCGTCGGCGTGATGCCGGAAGGGTTTCGCTTCGGCGACTACGAGGCGGACGTGATCCGGCCCTACGAGATCGACCGCGCGGAGCTGATCCCGCCGCCGTTCTGCTGCTTCGGCGTCGCGCGCCTCAGGCCCGGCGTGACGCTCGAGCAGGCGAATGCGGACGTCGAGCGGATGTTGCCGATCTGGATCGAGCGATTCCCGCTTTCGAACGGCGTCAGCGGGCGGGCGGTCTATCTCGACGGCTGGCAGATCCGGCCGGCGCTCCGTCCGCTGAAGGCGGACGTCGTCGGCAACGTCGGCGACGCGCTGTGGGTTGTGGCCGCGATGATCGGCATCGTGCTGCTGATCGCGTGCGCGAACGTCACGAATCTGCTGCTCGTGCGCGGCGAGCGCCGAGCCCGCGAGTTCGGCGTGCGGGCCGCGCTCGGCGCGGGCGGCTGGCGCATCGCGGGGGCGTTGCTCGTCGAGGCCGCGCTACTCGCGCTCGCCGGAGGGGCACTCGGTGTCGTGCTGGCTCACTCCGCATTGAAGGTGCTGCTCGCGCTCGCGCCGCCGCAGCTGCCGCGTCTCGACTCGATCGTGCTCGACGGCCGCGCGATCGCGTTCGCGCTCGTCGCGACGGTCGTTGCGGCGAGCCTCGTCGCTCTCGCGCCGGTGCTGCGCGCCGCGCGCGTGCCGATGTCGACGGCATCGCGGAGCGTGCGGGGCGGCAGCACCGACCGCATGCAGCAACGCGCGCAGAACGCGCTCGTCGTCGCGCAGGTGGCGCTCGCGCTCGTGCTCCTCGTCGGCGCGGGCCTGATGATTCGAACGTTCGACGCGCTGCGCTCGGTCGATCCCGGATTCGATGCGCCCGAGTCGGTCCAGACCTTCAGGATCCAGTTCCCGCCGAATCTCGTGCCCGATCCGCGCGCGGTGCTGCGCCAGCAACGCGACATCGTCGACGCGCTCGAAGCGATACCCGCGGTGGCGTCGGCTGGGTTCGTGAGCGGAGTGCCGATGGAGGGCGGTGGGACCAATTGGGACGGCATCGACGTCGAAGGCGCCGAATACGGCCCCGAAGGCGACCTCGCTTTGCGCGTCTACAAGACGGTGTCGCCGGGATATCTCGAAACGATGGGCACGCGGATCGTCGCGGGCCGGGACCTCGACTGGGCCGACCTCGACGAGCCTCGCGACGTGGTGCTCGTCTCGGAGAATCTCGCGCGGGAGCTGTGGCAAACGCCGGAGGCCGCGATCGGCAGGCGCATTCGCGGTGCCGGCGGCGCGGGCCCATGGCGCGAGGTGATCGGCGTCGTCGAGGACGTGCGCTTGAACGCTCCGGACCAGCCCCCGCCGACGATCGTCTACTGGCCAGCGTTCATCGCGGGTTTGCAGCCGGACCTGCCGCTCTACGCCGAACGGGCGGTCGCGTTCACGGTACGGAGCACGCTCGCCGGCACGCCGTCGCTCACGAGGGAAATCGAACGAGCCGTCTGGTCGGTGAACCCGGACCTGCCGCTCGCGAACGTGCGCACGATGCAGCAGATCTACGACCGCTCGCTCGCCCGCACGTCGTTCACGCTCGTGATGCTCGTGCTCGCGGCGGGCGCCGCGCTCGTGCTCGGCGTGATCGGTCTTTACGGTGTGCTGTCGTACGCCGTGTCGCAGCGGCGCCGCGAGATCGCGATCCGCCTCGCGCTCGGCGAGCAGCAGCGCGACGTGCGGCGCCGCTTCGTCGCGTACGGCGTGACGCTCGCGGCCCTCGGCGTCGTGATCGGCCTCGCCGCGGCGTCCGGCGCGACGCAGCTCATGTCCGCCGTGCTCTACGACGTCCGTCCGGTGGACCCGCCGACGTTCGTCGCGGTCGCGGCGGTGCTCACGCTCGTCGCCGTCGCCGCGAGCTATCTGCCCGCGCGGCGGGCGTCGGCCGTGGACCCGGCCGAGTCGCTCGCGAGCGAGTGAGCGCGCGGCGGCCGCTGACGCCTGCGTCTTGCGCGGCGCCGCTCGAGAGCGCGTCGCCCTTCGGACGACGTCGGAGGGTCGGCGGATCGGCGCGGGCGTCGCGCGCCGGCCATGCGAGTCGCGTCGATCATGCGAACGCTGCCGACGCGTGGACGACGCGTCCGCCGACGAGCGTCAGCAGCGACTCGATCTTGCGCAGCTCCTCGTCCGCGACGGTCAGGAAATCCGCGCTCAGCACCGCGAGGTCGGCGAGCTTGCCCGCCTCGAACGAGCCGACCTTGTCGTCGTCGAAGCAGAACCACGCGGCGCCCTGCGTGTAGAGCCTGAGCGCCTCGAGCCGCGAGATCTGCTGACCGTCGTTCGTCAGCTCGCCCGCGAGGTTTCGGCCCGTCGTCATGTAGAACAGCGTGAGCCACGGATCGAGCGCCGCAACGTTCGTCGAGTCCGTGCCGACGCCGGCCGGGATCCCGGAGTCGACGATGCGCCGGAACGGCGGCCCGCCGGCCGACGACAGGTACGTCCACGTCTGTGCGCTCGCGCCGGCGCCGAGCCGGCCGAGCGCGTCGAGGTGCTCGTCCGAGATCTCCTGCAGGTGGAGCAGCGACCAGTGGAGCGGCGCGAGTGCGTACTCGCGCGCGATCCGCCCGAAGGCCTCGATGTGGAACGCGTTCTCTTCGCTCGTGATCGAATGCTGCTGCAGCAGCCAGCCGTGCCGTGCGATCACTCGCGCGGTCGGCTCGAACGCGTCCGACATCGTGTTCATGCCGCCGATGCGCTCGCCGAACCCGGCCGGGCGGTAAAGGTCGTCGCCGACCGCGCGTCCCCCCTGCTCGAGGTTCTGGCGGGCGCGCACGTCGGCTTCGTCCGGCGAATCGGCAGGGAAGAGCGGGCGCATCCGCACGTCGAGCCGCCCGTCTCGCCACAGCGCCAGCGGGAAGCGCTGATCGTCGAAGTTGCCGGCGTTGACGACGGTCGTCAGGCCCATGCTCGCGGCATACGCGTTGAGCTCCGCCGTCCCGCGCAACCGATCCTCGTCGGTCTGCTCGGCGCGAAGCGCGGCGAGCGCGTCGTTCTGCGATGCGACGACACCGGTCTCGGCATCGACGGCGACACCGCGCGCCGCGAAGAACGCGGCGCCGCGACCGTTCGTGACCGCGCCCGCGCGGCCGGAGGATGCGAGGTAAACGGCGTGATCGGGCGCCGCGTCGTCGACCTCCGCGCGCGTCGGAAGGCGCGCCTCGCGGAGCTGAAGCGGGTTCCAGCCGCCGATGCACGTGATCATCTCGCCGCGCGGGACGTTCTCGGCTCTCGCGGCGATCGTCTCCTTGAGCTCCGCGATGCTGAATGCGCGCTCGACGCGGCGCTCCTGATGCCCCGGATTGACGCCGGCGCGCGTGAAGTGGACGTGCGCGTCGACGAAGCCCGGGATGACCGTGCGGCCGCCGAGGTCGACGGCCGGGAGCGCGGCGTCGAGAGCGAGCCCGAAGCCGACGGAGTGGATTCGGCCGTTCGCGAGGAGCAGCGTGTCGCCGACGACGCCGCGGTAGTCGACGAAGCGGCCGTTGACCAGCGCGAGATCGGGCGCGGCGAAGGCGGTGCGGATGATGTCCGACGCTCGACTGATGTCCGACGCTCGACGCTGCGCCGACGCCGGTCCGGTCAGCGCGCTCACGCCGAGCGCGGCGCCGGCCGCGATGAACGTTCGCCGACTGAGGACAGGGTCGCTGCCGCGGATCCTTATTTCGCGCATCGCAGCCTTCTTTCTGTCGCTATGGGCTCATCGTCGTCCGCGTATACTCTTTCCCGGGCCTGCGTCTCGACAGCGAAAAGAAGAGGGGAACCTGGCATGAGAACAACAAAGCTCGCTTTCTTGTCCTTGACCGCGGCGTTTTTCGCCGTGCCCGTCTCGAGCGCATCGGCTCAGGAAGCCTCGACGCCGACGCCATCGTACCTCGAGACGCGCGACGTCGCGCACGGCGAGGTGCAGTCCTTCAGCTACGTATCGAAGTCGATCGACCGCGAGCGCAACGTCGTCGTCTATCTGCCGCCCGGCTACGAGCAGGGCAGCGAAAGCTATCCGGTGCTCTATCTGCTGCACGGCGCCGGCGGCGACGAGCGGACGTGGATCGACCGGCAGCAGGCGAACGTGATCCTCGACAACCTGATCGCGGACGGCAAGGTCGAGCCGTTCATCGTCGTGATGCCGTACGGGTACACGAGGCGGCTCGAGGAAGGGCAGCGCCGCCGCGGTCCGGCGGACTACAAGACCGACATGGAGGAGTTCGCGGTCGACTTCGTCAACGATCTGATCCCGCAGGTCGAGTCACGCTATCGCGTGCTCGCCGACAGCGAGCACCGCGCGATCGCGGGCCTTTCGATGGGCGGCGGGCAGGCGCTCGCGATCGGGCTCACTCACCCCGAGCTGTTCACGGCGGTCGCCGGGTTCAGCTCCGCGATGCAGATCGCGAACAGCCCCGACTGGGGCGGCGTCGACATGCCGTCCGTGCTCGCGAACGCGGACAAGATCAACGAGCACCTCGATCTGCTCTGGGTCGGCTGCGGCACCGAGGATACGCTGTTCAACGTGAACAAGGCGTTCTCGGAGCAGCTCACCGAGCATGGCGTCGAGCACACGTTCCGCGTCACGCTCGGCGCACATACGGCAGAAGTCTGGAGCCGTTACCTGCACGAGGTCGCGCCGCAGCTCTTCTGACCGAATCTGACCGAAATCGGGGGCAGCGAAATTGGGGTCAGAGCCCGTTTCTTTGCGCCAACGCGGGGAAATCGCGGTCAGGGAAATCGGGGGCAGCGGGAAATCGGGGGCGGGAAATCGGGGTCAGAGCCCTTTTTTGTGACCCCAACTTTCGGGGAAATCGGGGGCCCCTTTTCTCTGCCCCAAACTTTCGGGGAAATCGGGCGCATCCCCTTTCTCTGCCCCCGCCAGAAGCATATTGGGGGAGCCCCTATTTCTCTGCCCCAATCTCCAGGGAGTTGGGGAAGGATCCCTTTTTCGTGGCCCCGATCTCCCGGGTCAGAGCCCGTTTCTCTGACTCCAAATCTCCGGAATTCGGGTTAGAGCAACCCAATCGGGAAAAAAGCTAAACAGAAAAGGCTCGAAAAAGGGCTCTGACCCCAACTTCACACTGACCCCAACTTCACAGCTCTTCTGGTCGAGCCCTTCTTGGAAATTGGGGTCAGAGCCCTTTTTCGCAGAGTCGCTCTCGCCGAAATCGGGCTCTGACCCCAATTTCCCGTGCCCCAATTTTCCGCTGACCTGCTCTGAGCTCGATTTCTGTCGACCAGAGAGAAGGGCTCTGCAGAGCCGTTTCTCAGAAATTTGGGCTCTGACCCCAATTCCCACTCGTAATCGGGCTCTGACCCCAATTCCCACTCGGAATCGGGCTGTGACCCCATTGCCCGCGGAAATTAGGCTTTGACCTCAATTCCCCGGATGCCAATTCTCCGGCGAAAAAGGGCTCTGACCCCGATTTCGTACCACTCGGAAATCGGGCTCTGACCCCAATTGCAGCCGCTACTTCGCCGGCTCGAGCACGAGAATCGCGCCCGGCGACGCCATCGGCGACGCTTCGGTCAGCACGAAGATCCGCCCGTCGGGCGCCTCCGCGACGTCGCGCATCCGCTGGCCGATCTCCGTCAGCATCCGTTCCTCCCGCACGAAGCGGCCTTCGTCGTCGAGAATCACGCGGACGAGGGCGCCGGGCCGCGACATCGCCGCGACGAGCACGTTCCCCTGCCACTCGGGGAACAGGTCGCCGCGATAGACGATCACGTTGCCCGGGTTTCCCGACGGCGGCCACGCCGTGACCGGATCCACGTACCCCTCGATGCCCTTCGAGCCGAGCGCCTTCGGCGCGCCGTCGTAATGCTCGCCCTGCGTGATCAGCATCCAGCCGTAGTTCTTGCCGGCCTCGATCAGGTTCAGCTCGTCGCCGCCGCGCGGCCCGAACTCGGTCGACCAGAGCGCGCCCGTCGCCGGGTCGAAGCGAAGACCGGTCGGGTTGCGATGGCCGAGCGTGTAGAGCTCGGGGAGGTAGCCCTCCATCCCGACGAAAGGATTGTCGTCGGGAATCGAGCCGTCGTCGTTCAGGCGGATGATCTTGCCGAGATGCGATTGCGGGTCCTGTGCCTTCTCGCCCCAGTTGCGGTCGCCGCTCGTGATGTACAGGCGATTCTCGTCGTCGAACGCGATCCGCGCGCCGTAGCTGCCGGACGCGGGACCTTGCCCGCAGCAGCGGTTGTTCTCGGCGGCCATCGCCGAGCTGTACCAGTCCTTCGCGACGAACACGTCCTCGACGTCGGCGAGGGACGGTCCGCCGTCCCAGCGGGCGCGTGCGACCGCGAGGGACGTCAGCGCCTCGTCGTCCGGGTGCGGCTTCGTGTACGCGAAATAGATGAGCCGGTTCTCTTCGAAATCGGGATGCAGCGCAAGTCCCATCAGCCCGCCGATGCTCGCGTTCACGAGCGCCGGCAGCCCTTCGATCGGGTTCGGATCGAGCTTGCCGTCACGGATCACGCGGAGCCGCCCGACCCGCTCCGTCAGCAGCATGTCGCCGTCCGGCAGGAACACGAGGCTCCACGGCGACTGCAGCTCGCGCGTCAGCACGGTGACGTGGACGGTCCCGGTCTCGGTCGCGATGTCCCACGGGCCCTCGCCGATCGGGGTCGGCTGGGCGCGCTGAGCGACGGCGGAGGCCGAAGCGCCGATCATGAGGACCGCGGCGGCGGCGAGTCGGATTGAGCTGACGGAAGGCATCATCGGCCGTGCTCCTTCGAAACCTGGCGTACCCGCAGCGATAGTAGTCGAAAACGCGGCAAGTTCGACAGGCGGCGGACGGGAGCGGCACGTCGACGCCTCTAAACGGGCAGGTACCGGCGCCCGCGCGGATCATGCACCGCGGCCTCGTGCCTCGACCCGAAGTGACCGTGCCATCGTGTCCGGCTCGTGCGTCGAGGGCACGCGGCGTAGCGCGCTACAGGCACCTGCGGCTCGTCGCGGACGCGCCGGCCGGGTCTCGGCCGGCGTGCGCGCCTTCAGCACTGGAGGACGGTGCCCGGCTCCTCGCCGCGGGTCACCGCTTCGTCCGCGGCCCGGCGCGCGATTCTTCGGGCGTCTCCTCACGATAGCTGAAGACCTCCTCGATCGACACGCCGAGCGCGTGTGCGATCCGGAAGGCCACCTCGAGCGACGGCGAATACTTGCCGAGCTCGATCGCGTTGATCGTCTGCCGGGTCACGCCGACCTTGTCGGCGAGCTCCTGCTGCGTCATCTCGTTGCAGTCGAACCGGAGGCGGCGGATCCGGTTCTCGATGCGCGTCTTGCCCATCCGCTAGAACCCCCGCCGGTAGTAGTAGATGCGCAAGGCATAGTTGACGATCTCGGCGACGACGAATGACAGCAGAACCATGTACCCGACGCCGATCTCGTTCGCGCCGACGTGGATCGTGAACACCGAGCCGAGGCTCAGGAACGCGTAGACATAGGCGGCGACGGCGATGCTCTTCAGCTCGATGAGCCGCTCCCGCTCGTCCTTCGGCACGCGTACGTCCTGCGGCGAGAAGATCGCGATCACGATGTGCGCGACGACCTCGATCGCGATGAACGCGATGATCGCCATGACGAGCACGTGAAAGAGGAACGGGCTCGGCGCGGGCCGCAGCGTCCACGGGTGCGGCACGTGCAACGCAAACGTGATCGACAGAACGATCAGTGTGATCAGCGTGACCCACGCGCTCTTCTCGCGGAACGACATCGGGATGCCCTCAGCGGCGGAAACGTCACGTCGAATGTTAAGGATTTCTTACTATGAGTCAATTATATTGGACATCAAGTCGCATCCACTAGACGTGGCATCGAGATCCTCCGCAAGTCCACGCCAAAACTCGAAAGAAAGCGGCCCTTTCCCGCCGGGTTTCGCGGATGAGGCAGGGCGAGGCCGGGCCCCGCCGCGGGTAGTCGAGCAAAGCTCCCCACCCGACGACGCCAGGATCCTCCGATAGTGCTACTGCCGTGCGGTACGCTGACGGGCTCGCCAGGACGTGGCCGCCGAGCGAACGCGCGCCGCACGTCGGTCTTTGGCTCGTCCGGCGAGCGCGGACCTCGAGCGCGCCCGGCTACGTTCCAGCCGCAGCCCTTCGACGGACTTCCACCGGTAATCGACATGAGCACGACGAATCAGGATCCGATTCTTGCTTACTACAACAAGGAGTTTCTCGACAGCGACGACGGCCGGCCGCTGCGCATCCTCGCCGAGTACCTGCAGCCGCTCCAGGCGTTCCGGCGCGAAGGCGTGCGGGAGACGATCGTGTTCTTCGGCTCGGCACGGCTGCGCGAGGACGGGCCGCTCGACCGCTACTACTCCGACGCGCGAGAGCTCGCGCGCCTCGTGACCGAATGGGCGCTGTCGATCGACCGCGGCTCTCCGCCGTTCGTCGTCTGCACCGGCGGAGGCGGCGGCATCATGGAGGCCGCGAACCGCGGCGCGAGAGACGCCGGCGGGCGGACGATCGGCCTCAACATCGGCCTGCCGCACGAGCAGCGGCCGAACCCTTACATCACGCCCGGCCTCGGCTTCGAGTTTCACTACTTCTTCATGCGGAAGCTTTGGTTCGCTCACCTCGCGTGCGCGATGGTCGCGTTTCCGGGCGGGTTCGGGACGCTGGACGAGCTCTGCGAGATCCTGACGCTGTCGCAGACCCGAAAGCTCTCCCGGCGCATCCCCGTGCTGCTGTACGGCGAAGCCTTCTGGAAAGAGGTCGTCGACTTCGACGCGCTCGTGCGCCATGGCACGATCGCGGCGCAGGACCTCGAGCTCTTCCGGTACGTCGACACGCCCGCGGTCGCGTTCGACGTGCTGAAGACGTGGCTCCTCGACGAGCTGCGGCACCCGCAGCCCGTGTTTGCGAAAACGGCGAAGCCCGAGTAGGACCGGCCGGGGCGCTCTTGCGGGCGTGCTCGCCGCGCGCGGGTGTTCGCCCCGGGCGGCGCGGGACGCCCGCGCCGGGTGTTTCCGCGTCGAGAAAGCTTGTGGATCCCAGCCGCGAGCCTCCTCGCGAATTTCCCCCTCGACGCGGGCTTGCGGCCGAGCACGCGCGGCGCGACGATGGGCGTCTCGATTCGGGGGAGACGAACGTGAACAACAACGAACGAAGCCTTGTGTCCGCCCTTCTCTTTGTCGTTGCCGGCGCCGCGAGCGCCCAGCCGCCCGGCGTGACCATGGAGGACATCATGAGGGAGCTGCCGCGCGAAGGCGCGCCGCTCGCGATACCGGGGCCGTACGACGTGATCTCGGAGCCCGCATTCGGCCTGCCGAGCCACGTCGTTTACCGGCCGGCCGACCTCAGCGCGTTCCCGAGCAGAGACACGCTTCCCGTCATGGCGTGGGGCAACGGCGGCTGCGCGATCGACAGCACGCGCTACGGCGAGTTCCTGTCGACGATCGCGTCGCACGGGTTCCTCGTGATCTCGACGGTGCCCGTTGAAGGGCAGGAGGGGGCGCGCGGAACCCCCGAGCACATGATCGCCGCGTTCGACTGGGCCGAGAGCGAAAACGCACGTGAGGGATCGCCGCTCGCCGGCAAGATCGCGACCGATCTGGTGGCGGCGATGGGCCAGTCCTGCGGCGGCTTCATGTCGGTCAGCGCCGGAGCGGATCCGCGCGTCGGCACGATCGGCATGTTCAACTCGGCCGTGCAGCCGCCGAACCCGAATGCGCCCGGGCGCGGTCTCGCGACGACCGACGACCTCGCCGCTCTGCATGGTCCCGTGCTGATGATCAACGGCGGCGAAGTGGATTTCATGTACGAGCCCGCGCAGGCGAACTTCGAGCTCATCGATCACGTGCCGGTGTTCTACGGCGCGCGCGACAACGCCGGGCACACCGCGACGGTGTTCCACCCGGGCGGCGGCGAGTTCGCGAACGTTGCGTCGAGCTGGCTCCGCTACGTATTCAAGGACGACGCCGAGGCGGGGAAGATGTTCGTCGGCCCGGAGTGCTCGCTGTGCACGAATCCGAACTGGGAGACGATGTCGAAGGGGCTCGACTGAACGACGGTCTTCCGCGGCACCGATAGAGCCTCGGTGCATGTAACACTGCCCGCCGCCGCGTCGCGGCTCGTCGGCCCGGCCGATGCGACGCGGCGGCATCGAGCGGTGCGTCGTACGAGCTGACGTCGCATCGATCCAGCGGCGGGTGCCGCGCGGCACCCGCCGGTCAACCGCGCGCCGGCCCGGGCGTTGAATCCCTCGTACGTCGATCGAGGGATTCGCTACGATGGATTCCGACACGCCGCTGCGGCGGCCGCAGAAGCGGCGCCTGGCTCTGCTTGCCGCGGCACCCTTCGTGTTTGCCGCCGCGTCTTTCATGCTTGCCGCCGCGTCCTTCCTGCTTGCGGCCGCGCACGTCGAGGCCCAGCCGCGCGCCGACGGCGGACGGCGCGCCGGTCTGCCGACCGCCCCCGCGCAGCCGGCCACCGGCTTCGGCGGTCGCGACTACGCGTATTCGAGCATCGAGCACGAAGCCCACGGCCGCGGCGACGAGTCCTACTGGATCTTCCGGCCGAGCGGCGTCGCCGATGCGTGCGGCCGTCCGCAAACCCCGCCGATCGTGTTCCTGCACGGCTGGGGTGCGATGAATCCGCGCTACTACGGCGCATGGATCGAGCATCTCGTGCGGCGCGGCCACGTCGTCGTTTACGCGCGCTATCAGGAGTCGCTGCGCACGCCGCCGGCGGCGATGACCGGCCATGTCGTCGCCGCCGTGCGTGATGCGTTCGCGCGTCTCGACGTCGATTGCCGTTGGGCCGTGATCGGTCATTCGCTCGGCGGCGCGCTCGCGGCGAATCTCGCGGTCCGGGCGAGCACCGGCGAGATCGGCGCACCGGGCGCGCCGACCGTCGTGCTGGCCGTCGAGCCCGGCCGCGCGCTCGAGGGGATGCGCGGCCCGGTCATGGCGCTCGAGGACCTGAGCAGGCTCGAC
Organism: Gammaproteobacteria bacterium; assembly: GCA_036381515.1. GTDB lineage: Bacteria > Pseudomonadota > Gammaproteobacteria > Steroidobacterales > Rariloculaceae > ZC4RG20. Next base: position 99,675 of record DASVCR010000074.1, read on the forward strand.
GCCGAGACCGTGCTCGTAACCGTCGCCGGCGACGCGGACCGCGTCGTCGGGGATCAGGACGCGCGGCAGATCTTCTCGGCGGCCACGGCGATTCCCGACTCGCGCAAGCGCTACGTCGTCGTGCGCTCCGATCACCACGGTCGGCCCGCGCTCGAGGCGACTCACCACGCGCCGACCGCGCCGCTCGACGCCCTCGATCTGCTTGCGGACGAGCCCCGCGTCGGCAACCGCGTCGGTCGGCGAGTGACGGCGACGCGTCGCGATCTGCAGACGATCGACGCGCTCGACTACTACGCATTCTGGAAGCTCGCGGACGCGCTCGTCGCGCTCGCCTCGACCGGGACCGACGACATCTTCTCGGCCGACAACGTTCGCATGCTCGCGGACATGGGCCGCTGGAGCGACGGGCGCGCCGTCGCGGAGCTCGCCTTTCATGCGGAGCTGCCGCCGGCGCCATAGACCGCGAGCCGTGCCCGCTTACCTCTCCCCCTGCAAACCCAAGGAGACGACCATGACGACGGATCGAACCCCGACGACCCTTGCACGGCCCGCAGCCTTCGCGACGCCGAGCTTCGCGCTCGTGCTCGCCGCCGCCGTGCTCGCCGCATCGAGCGCGGCCGCGCAGCCGCGCGCATCGGGCGGGTTCCTCGAGCGGCTCGACACGAACGGCGACGGCGTCGTCGACGCCGCGGAGCTCGAGTCCGCGCGCCGCGACATGTTCCGGCGCGCCGACGAGGACGGCGACGGCTTCTTGACGGAGCGCGAGATGGGCCGGCTCGCCGACGACCGCGGCGACGTGCTTCGCGCGCGGCGGGGCGGTCCCGCAGGCCGCATCGCGCGCCGCCGGGCGCCCGATGCCGGCGAGGCGCTCGGCCGTCTCGATGCCGACGGAGACGGCCGCGTCTCCGAGGCCGAGTTCGTCGAGGCCGAGAATCCGCTGCTCGAGCGCTTCGACGCGAACGGCGACGGCGCGATCAGCCGCGACGAGGCCCAGCGAGCAGGCGAGCGCATGCGCGAGCAGGTGCAGAGGCGCCGCGCGCTCTGAGCGCCGGCGAGGCCACGGGGCACCGCGTCGCGTCGGACTTGCCCGAGCCGACGCGGCGCGTTGCCTGCCGGAATCGACGCGCCGCGTTTCCTCTCGGAATCGACGCGCCGCGTTGGCTCGCAGAACGCGCGCAGCGTACGCCTGGAGCCGAGGTCGATCGCCAGCGACGGGGCCGCAAGCGACGTCGGCCGCCAGACGCGATGTCGGCGGCCGACGCGACGTCGCCCGTCAGAAGCGATACTCGGCCGACGCGCGGAACGAGCGCCCGAGCAGCGGCCGCGCGAGATAGATCGCGCCGATGCCGGTGGCGCCGATGTCCGTGCGCGGATTGCCCTCGGTGAGCCCGACCTCGTCGGTCAGGTTGTCGCCGACGAGCTGCACCGACAGCGAGTCGCTGACGTCGTAGATGAAGCCTGCATCGACCTTCGTGTACGACGGCAGCACGACCGTGTTCTCGTCGTTCGAGAAGCGGTCGTCGAAGTGCGAGACGCCGAGATACACCTCGCCTCGGCCGTTCGGCAGGTAGAACGTCGGCACGATCCGCGCCATCGTCTCCGGTATCCGGCGAATCTGGTTGCCGGTGTTGTCGACCGCGGCGCCGGTGAACTTCCGGTACTCGGGGTCCTGGACCGTGACCGCGAAGCTCAGGCCGAACGGGTCGATCGGCCGGTAGACGCCTTCGACCTCGATGCCGCGCGTCCGCGTCTCGGCGCGCCGATCGAGGATCGTGCCGTCCGGCAGGATGTCGTTGAACGGGACGTTGTCGAACTCCGTCTGGAACAGCGTCACGAACATCCCGACGTTGTCGAAGCTGTTCTTGTAGCCGAGCTCGACGTTCGTGACCTCGTCCTCCTGCAGCACGCCGTTACGCACGTCGTCGAAGTGCGGCAGCTTCGCCGACTCGGTGTAGTGGCCGAAGAACGCGTGCGCAGCGTTCAGCTCGTAGTTGAAGCCGATGGACCACGACGTGTGGTCGAAGCCGTGGCTCGAGTCGGTGAACTCGGAGCCGGCGAGCGACGCGACGTCCCACGGTGTCGCCGGATTGCCGTCGAGATCGACGTCCGGGATGCCATTGCTGATCCGCGCATCGATGTCCTCGTCGTCGTAGCGGATGCCGACGTCGACCCGAAACGCGTCCGTGACGCTGATCTCGTTCGACAGGTAGAGCCCGAGCAGCGTCGCGTCGTAGTCCGCGATCAGATTGTTGTTCGAGTAGCGCGTGAACCCTGCGGGGTCCGTCACGCCGGTCAGGAGCAGCCTGTTCGGCCGGTTCTGGACGTCCATCAGCAGCAGGTTGCCGAGGCTCCACCGGTCACCCATCTCGAAGTCCGCGTAATAGAGCCCGACCGTGATGTCGTGCCGGTCGCGAAGCGTGAACGTCACCCGGGCGTCGTTCTGCAGCGCCTTGAAGTCCTTGTCGATGACCCAGTGACCGTGCTCCTGCACGAGCGCGGACGGGTCGAGCGGCGCGCCGGTCCGCAGCACGCTGAAGTCGGGTGCGACGTTGTGCGCCGCGGCGTACTCGGCGCCCGTCACCGGCGCGGGTCCGGTGAAGATGCCGTCGAAGCGCACGTCGCCGTCGGTATAGCGGAAGCGCTCGACGAGGTTCAGGCCGTCGCGGAGCTCCCACTCGAGCTCGAGACCGCCGGTCAGGAGCTCGGGATGGATCCCGTCCTCGAGATCCGAGTCCTGCAGCCCCACCTCCGCCGCGGAGATCGGCAGGCCGGCCGCGGCGAGATCCTTGCTGTGCAGCGAGTACTCGCCGGGATCGAGCCCGGGCAGGATCGCGTCCGGATCGCTCGGGCTGCCGGTCAGCGGGATCGGCACGACGAACAGCGACTTATCGTTGATGTACTTCGCATAGAGCCCGAGCCGGCCGCGGTCGAGCTCGCGCGACAGCGTCGTGCGGATCTGGCCGCCTTCGTCCGCGCGGTAGCCCGGATCGCGGATGCCGTCCGACACGCGGTAGAAGCCGCCGACGCCGAGTGCCCAGTCCCTGCCGACGGGGCCGCCCCAGTACCCGTCCGCGCGGTACAGGCCGAAGTCGCCGATCGTCAGCTCGGCGTCCATCTCGGCTGGGTCGCTCGGCTCGCGCGTGATGAAGTTGATCGATCCGCCGACCGCGCCGGACGTGAAGATCGGCGCCGTGCCGCCGCGCACGACCTCGACGCGCTCTATGGTCCGGTCGACGCGCACGAACTGATCAGGATTGTAGAAAGACAATTCGAAGACCGGATAGATCGGGATGCCGTCCTCCATCAGGCCGACGTAGCGGTAGCCGCCGTCCTGGATGATGCCTCGGGCGAACACGTTGCCCTGCGTCGTGCCTGCCGTCGATTCGACCCAGAAGCCGGGCACCGACTCGACGAGGTCGGCGGTGCTCTGCGGCGCCTCCCTGCGGAGGTCTTCGGCCTCGAACGTCGTGATCGCGACGCTCGATTCGTACTTCGTCCGCTCCGGCGATGCGGTGCCGGTCACGATGACCTCCTCCATCGAAAGCGGCGTGCCGCCTTCGTCGTCTCCGATGGGCTGCGCGAGGCTTGCGAGCGGGATCAGGAACGTCAGCGGCAGGTAATGAGCGAAACGGCGCAACATCTCGACCTCCTTGTGGCGCGGTCGCGACCGCAACCGCGCGTCCCCTGTGTGCTCGAGAGAAACGCGTGGCTTTGCAATCCACATGCCACGGAGCGCAGAGAACGAACGTGAATCCGTTGCGGCTAAGCCACGCGCCGGCCGGTCGTCCGATCGAACAGATGCAGCCGTTCGCGCGCGAGCTCGAAGCGTGCGGTGCTGCCGGGCGCCGGGACGGCGTCCGGCGGCGCGCGTCCGATGATCTGCTGCCCGTCGAGTCGGCCGACGACCCAGACGTCGTCGCCGGTCGGCTCCGCGAGCAGCACCTCGGCCGCAAGCGCGCGCGGATCGTCCGACGCCGCCGTCACGCGGACGTCGGCCGGGCGCACGCCGACGACGACGTCGTCGACCGAGGCGCCTTGGGGCAGCGCGAGATCGGGGACGTAGCGCGCGTCGAGCACGTTGATCGGCGGGCTGCCGACGAACCCCGCGACGAACAGGTTCGCAGGCCGCCGATAGAGCTCGAGCGGCGGCCCGCACTGCTCGACGCGGCCCGCGTTCAGCACCGCGACGCGATCCGACAGCGCCATCGCCTCTTCCTGATCGTGCGTGACGTAGATCGTCGTGATCCGATACTCCGCGTGCAGCCGCTTCAGCTCCGCGCGCATCTCGAGGCGCAGCCGCGCGTCGAGGTTCGACAGCGGCTCGTCGAGCAGGAACACGCGCGGCCGGCGCACGAGCGCGCGGCCGAGCGCGACGCGTTGGCGCTGTCCGCCGGAAAGCTCGCGCGGCCGCCGCTCGAGCAAGGCCTCGATGCCGAGGCGGCGGGCGACCTCCGCGACCGCGGCGCCGATCTCGCGCGGCTTCACGCCGCGGAGCTTCAGCGGGAAGCCGATGTTCTCGGCGACGCTCATGTGCGGGTAGAGCGCGTAGCTCTGAAACACCATCGCGACGTCGCGGTCGCGCGGCGCGAGGTGATCGACGGGCCGGCCGTCGAACAGGATCCGGCCGGAGGTCGGGCGCTCGAGGCCCGCGATCAGCGACAGCGTCGTCGACTTGCCGCATCCGCTCGGGCCGACGAACGTGAAGAACTCGCCCTCGGCGATCGTAAGGCGCAGGCCGTCGAGCACCGTGACCGTGCCGAAGCGCTTGCCGACGCCGTCGAACCCGATCGCCGCCATTCCCGAGCCCTCGTTCGCGGCGAGCGCGGCGCCGCTACCCCTTGACCGCGCCCGCGGTCAGCCCTTCGACGATGCGCCGCTGGTAGAGCAGCACGAGCACGAAGACCGGCACCGTCACGAGCAGCGACGCGGCCGCGATCTCGCCCCACGGCACCTCGTGCAATCCCGGGAAGAGCGCAATCCCGACCGGCACCGTGCGTGAGCGCTCGGTCGCCGTGAACGTGAGCGCGTACAGGAACTCGTTCCACGCGACGATGAAGACGAGGAGCCCCGTCGCCGTGAGCCCGGGCGCCGCGAGCGGCAGGATCACGCGCACGAGCGCCTGCCGCGGCGTGCAGCCGTCGACGCGCGCGGCCGAATAGAGCTCGTCCGGCAGCTGCCGCAGGAAGCTCGTCAGGACCCAGATCGCGAGCGGCAGCGCGAAGCCCGCGTAGGTCAGGATCAGCGCCGCGAGCGTGTCGCGGAGCCCGAGCGCGTTGATCAGGAGATACAGCGGGCTCACGGTCGCGATCGGCGGGAACATCGACGTCGCGAGCACGATCGCGAGGATCAAGCCGAAGCCACGCGCGCGCATCTTCGTCAGCGCGAACGCGGCCGCCGAGCCGAGCGCGAGCGCGACGACGGTCGCGCCGGCCGCGACGACGAAGCTGTTCAGCAGCATCCGCGGGAACGGATGCCCGGTGAAGACCGCCGCGTAGTGCTCGAACGTGATGCGCGTCGGCAGCAGCGGCGGCAAGGTCGTGAGCTCCGCCGGCGGCCTGAGCGACGTGACGAGCTGCCACGCGAGCGGCGCGAGACAATACGCGGCGACGAGCAGCACGCCGAGATACGTGCCGACCCGGAAAATGGGGTCAGAGCCCTTTTTTCTCGTCGGGATGAAATTGGGGTCAGAGCCCTTTTCCCGCGAGATATGTGCCCCGGAAATCGGGGTCAGAGCCCTTCTTGCGAGATACGTGGCCGCGCGCTTCATCGAAGAATCGGGGTCAGAGCCCATTTTCCTGGAGCTCGTTCTTCTCATCGCTGCGCTTCCTTCGACAGCCACGCCTCCACGAAAATTGGGGTCGGAGCCCTTTCCCTCCGTGTGCCCGCGCGCCTCACCGGAGAAATGGGGTCAGAGCCCGTTCGCCCGGAGCCCGTCCTGCTCATCGCTGCGCCTCCTTCAGCAGCCGCACGTACGCCGCCGTGATGATCGCGACGCAGACGAACACGGCGACCGCGATGGCTGACCCGTAGCCGAACTCGAGCGCCTGGAACAGCATCTTGTACGCGTAGATCGACAACGTCTCGGTCGTGTTCGCGGGGCCGCCGCCGGTCAGCACGTAGATCGCATCGAACACGCGGAACGCGCCGATCGTCCGGAAGATCAGCACGATCAAAAGCAGCGGCTTCAGCAGCGGCCACGTGATGTGCCGGAAGGAGCGCCACGCGCCCGCGCCGTCGAGGCGTGCCGCCTGATAGAGGTCGGGCGCGATCGACAGGCGCCCTGCAAGCAGCAGCAACGCAACGAACGGCGTCTCCTTCCAGACATCCATCGCGATCGCGGCGTGCATCGCCCAGACCGGATCGCCGAGCCAGTTCGTGTCCGTGCGGAAGAGATAATTGATCACGCCGAAATCGCCGTTGTACATCCACTCCCACATCCGCGCGGCGACGACGGTCGGGATCGCCCAAGGCAGCAGCACGACGGCGCGCATCGGCGCGCGGCCGACGAACGGCCGCGCGAGGAGCAGCGCGAAGCCGAGCCCGATCGCGATCTCGAGCGCGACCGACACCACCGTGAAATAGAGTGTGTTGCCGAGCGCGTTCCAAAAGCGCGTGTCGGCGAAAAGCCGCGCGAAGTTCTCGACGCCGGCGAAAGACGGCGCGTCGCCGATCAGCGAGTAGTGCGTGAGGCTCAACCACAGCACGTAGACGATCGGGAAGAACGTGACGACCGCGAGCACGGCCGCGGCCGGCGCGAGGAACGCCGCGGGCCGCTCGCCGATGCGCTCGAGCAGCCGGCTCATGGCTGCGCCATGATGCGCTCGGCCTCGCGCTGCGCGTCGGCGAGCGCGTCCTCCGGAGGCTCGAGCCCGGTGACGACCGCGCTGAACGCGCTTTGCAGCGCCTGCGACAGCTGCGCATAGCGCGGCGTGACCGGCCGCGAGCGCGCGGCGTCGAGCGCGTCGCGCAACGCCTCGAGATGCGGCTGCGCCGCGAGCAGCTCGGGATCGGAGTAGAGCGGCCGTCGCGCCGGGTTGTAGCCGTACGCGAGCGCGAGGGTGCGCTGCGCGGCCGGCGACGCCATGAAGCGCACGAACTCCGCGGCCGCATCCGGATGACGCGAGCGCGCGTTGATGCCGAGATTCCAGCCGCCGAGCGCGGCCGCGGACTCGTGCCCTTCGAAATGCGGCAGCGGCGCGACGCCGACCTTGCCGCGGACCGGCGAGTCCGGCTGCTGGAACAGCGTCCACGCGTACGGCCAGTTGCGCAGGAAGACCGCGCGGCCGCTGCCGAACACATGGCGCGACGGCTCCTCGGTCGCAGTCGTCACGAGCGCCGGGCTGACTCCTCGAGGCACGAGCGACTGCACGAACTCGAGCGCGCGCAGGCTCTCGGGGCTCTCGAGGACGACGCGGTCGCCGTCGAGCACGTCGCCGCCCGCGCTCCAGATGACCTCGAGCACGTTGCAGACGAGCCCTTCGTACTGCCGGCCTTGCCAGACGAAGCCGTGCACGTCCGGCTCGCGCTTCGCGATCGTCCGGGCCGCGTCGGCGAGCTCGGTCCACGTGCGCGGCGGCGCGAAGCCGTGGCGTTCGAGCAGGTCCTTGCGGTAGTAGAGGAGCCCGGCGTCGACGAACCACGGCACCGCGTACTGCCGGCCCTCGTAAGTCACCGCCTCGAGCGACGCCGCGAAGAGCGCCTCGCGCTCGTCGGCCGGGAGCAGGTCGGTGACGTCGGCGATCCAGCCGGCGCGCGCGAACTCGGCGACCCAGATCACGTCGAGCGCGAGGACGTCGAAATCGCGCGAGCCGCCGCGCAGGTTGATCACGTAGAACTGATGCTGCTCGTCGCTCGCCGCGGGCAGCGTCTCGGCGCGGACCCTGATCCCCGGATGCTCGGCCTCGAACTCGCGCAGCAGCGCGGCAAACGGGGCGGGGTCGCCGAAGAGCCTGAAGTGCTTGAAGACGATCGTCGCCTCGCGCGCGCCAGTGGCCGGCGGCTCGCCGTCACAGCCGGCGATCGCGAACGAGGCGGCGAGCACCGCGAGTCCGCGCGATATCGATAGGATCGTATCGAGCACGAGAGGTAGGGTACCAACCGCGGCGCGCCCGGCCCAATCGCATCGTTGCCGATGTGCGCGCGAGCGTCGAGTCGGATGCGGAGGACGAAGCGCCTGAAGTCGCGGCTCGGCGCGGCTTATTGCCGTGTCGGCTCCCGACGGGGGGATCGGCGCCGATCGGGCGGCGGCAGGCCGGCGTCGTTACGCGCGCGGCGGTACGGCGGCGCGGCGGTACGGCGCGACGGTACGGCGGCGCGACGGTTCGAGCGGTAGGCTGCCGCTCGAGGGCTACGCTGCTCCATAGCGGCACTGCTACCCCATTGCGGCGCTGCTAGGGGGCGCGCTAAGGACGGCGCAGCGCGGCATCGCGCTGCCTGTCAAGGGCGGCGCTATTCGACGCGCGGAAACTCCCACGCGCCGGACACGTGCACCTCGGACACGCTCACGACCTCGCCGTCGTCGTTCATGTTGAACACCCAGCCGAGGCCGAAGCTGCTGTCGAACGCGTTCTCGGACTGCGGGACCAGACGAGACTTGTCGGAGCTCGTATTGCCGCCGGTGTCGGAGTAGCGCGGCGTGCGCTCCAGCCAGAGCTCGCCGTCCTCGAGCGTCACGACGGCCGTGATCGCGTTGCCGAGCCACACGCCGCGATACGTGCCGACATACTTGCGCAGCACGTCCTCCGGGATCTCGACGACCTTCTGCTCCGCCTGCTCGAGGTTGCCGCTATAGTGGCGCTGCCCCGTCTCGGACTCGTTGCAGATGACCTCGAGCATCGCGCCGTCCGGCCGCTGCACGAGATCGACGATCGCCTGCACCGGCTCCGTGAACGTGCCGGGATCGTCGTAGGTGATCTCGAGCTTCATGTGACCGTAGTCGAGCCGCGTGTACCGCTCGGTGATCTTGAGCTGCTCGGTGTGCGGCAGGCCCTCGCGCGTCAGCCACGTCTTGTCGTTGTAGCCGTTGCTCTCGACGACGAGCGTGTCGCCTTCCCAGCGGCCGACCGAGTATCCCATCCACGTCGGAAGGATCGGCTCTTCCTCGAGCTCGCGGCCGTCCATGAAGATCTCGCGATACGTCATGTCGGGGTTCAGGACGGCGATGAACTCGGGATGCTGCACGATCCGGCGCATGCCGCCGACCGACGCGCCGGCCGGGTACGAGCTCGGCCCGGCCGGTAGGCAATGAAAGCGCGGATCGTCCGTGTAGAACCGCCGCTCCCTCTCGGCCATCGCGTCGCGCGCCCAGCCGAGGATCTTCGACTCGTCGAACAGGCTCCCGCGCGCGTCTTCCGGCACCCAGAGCCCGGTGAGATCGGGCCGCCCGTCGGCCGTCTTCGGCGCCGGCGCGTTCAGGTCCGGACGACCGTCCGCGGTGCGCGGCACGAGCGGGGACCGCCAATCGAACCACTGCGCGTGCACCGGCATGCTCACCGCGATTAGATAAAGAAGTGCTGCCGCCCGCCGTGTCATGCGCTCCCCCGCCTCGAGCCCGATCGTCATTCCGCTAGGTAGCGAAAGTATACTATTGCCCCTCGCGGGACATGGAACGGTGCACGGAGTCCGCAAGATGGGAATGATCAGAACGCTGATGTCGGCGAGCGCGGCGCTCGCTTTCGCTGTCGCATGGGCTTGCGCGCACGCCCATCACTCGTTCTCGGCGGAGTTCGACATCGGCCAGCCGGTCGAGATCACCGGCACCGTGACGGATATCGAGTGGACGAACCCGCACACCTGGGTGCACATGGAAGCGACCGACGCCGACGGCAACAAGACGCAGTGGGCGGTCGAGCTGCTCGGCGTGAACGCGCTCGCACGAAGCGGCCTCACGCGCCGGACGCTGAAGCCGGGCGACATGATCAAGGTCAAAGGCTACCGCGCGCGGAACGGCACGACCACGGCGAACGCGTCGTCGATGGTCCGCGCCGACACCGGCGAGCCGCTATGGACGAGCTCGGGCGAGGAGGAGTGATCGCGATCCCGGCGTGCGGAAAATGTGTCAGACACAATCATCGGAAGAAAAATGTGTCAGACACCATTTTTAGCGAAAAAGGTGTCTGACACCGTTTTTCGTTTTCGGCGTCAACGCCTGAGCGTCACAGCGTCTTGATGTACTCGAGCAGCGCGCGGCGCTCGTCGTCGGTCAGCTCGTCGCCGAACGTGTGGCCGGCGTTCGAGTAGCCGTAGAGCGTCGTGTCGTAGATCCGCTCGCGCTCCCGCTCGTTCGCCGCGTCCGCCTTGCCGTGGTCGAGCTCGCGGTACCTCCAGCCGAGCACGTCCGGATCGTAGTCGCGAGAATCGAAGCTTCGGGTCCAGTACGTCGGGCGCTTGCGGCTGTCGAGCAGCGCCTCGAGCGTCGGCACCGAGCCGTTGTGCAGGAACGGCGCCGTGATCCAGACGCCGTCGAGCGGCGGCGCGACGTAGCCCAGCGCCGGGCGCGCCTCGGCGAGCTCGCCGTACCACGAGCGGTTGAACCAGCTCATGAAGCGATCCGAATCGTCGTAGGCCTGCCGCGCGTAGGCCGGGTCCGTGCCGACGACGTCGAGCGGCACGAGCCGGTTCGGATACTCGCCGTCGTCACCCTCGCCGCCGTCACCATAAGTGCCGTGACACGACGAGCAGTGCTCGACGAAGACAGGCTCGCCCTGCGCGGCGAGCGCGTCGTCGATGGGGTACGGATACGCGGGCGGCTCGAGCGACGCGATGAACGCGCGGACGTGCGTGAACATCTCGTCGATCCGCTCGGCCTCGTCGACGCTGTCCGTGCAGACGAGCGACTTCATCATCATGAAGCGCACGTGATCGCCGCGCCCCATCCCGTTGTAGAACATCGCGTGCTTCTTGCCCACTCGCCACCACGGCGGGACGCTGATCGGCAGCGGCCGCTTGGGCGGCGGCTCGAGCCGCGGCTCGTCTGACCACTCGAGCGTCTTCGGATCGCGGTGCGCGATCAGCGCGAGCGTCAGGTTCGGCGCGGGATTGACGCCGACGGTGTCGGTGATCATGTACGGCGCGATCGCCGCGATGCGATCGGCCCATTTCCGCCACGCCGCGGCCTGGTCCGGCCCGAGCACGTAAGCGCCGACCGCGTCCGCGAGCTCGGTCGGATCGTCCGTGAAATCGAGCGACTCGTTGCCGAGCCCGATGACCGGCTCGCCGTCGAACAGCGCGCCGTGACACAGAAGGCAGTTCGCGTTCGCGATCTCGACGCCGTGCTCGTCCTCCGAGACGCTCATGTAGTAAGGCAACGCATCGGTGCGCGCGGCGCCCTCGTCGCCGCCGACGCCGGGCGCACCGCTGACGCGCCGCCACGCCGAGTACGGCATGCCGCATGTCATGTAGCGGCCGCTCTCGATCACGTCGCGGCCGATCTCGGGATCGCCTTGGCGCTGCTCGGCGGGCGGGATCGGACCGGGCTCGGCCTTCACGAGGGCGTCCTCGGGGCCGCTGCAGCCCGCAACGAGCAGCAGAGCCGCGACAGCCGCGAGCGCCGGCACGCGGGCGATCGGCGTGCGTGGGCGGGATCTGACGTGTCCGTTCATGGCTCGGCGTATCCGTTCAGCTGGACGAAACCGCTGCCGGCCGCGGTCCCGTCGATTCGGACCGGACCTGCCCAGAATTGCAGCCACGTTTCGCCTTCATGATCCGCTTCGATCGGCGTCAGCGTCGTCTCGATGTCGCGGCCGGGCACTCGCAGGCTCCAGCGTAGCGGATAGCGCGTGCCGGTGCGCGGGCTCGTCCAATAATCCATCGGCTCGAGCGTGACGTCGTCATCGGCGAGCGGCACGGCCGAGCCCTGCGGATCGATCAGGAGCGCCGTCGTCGTCGCCGTGCGCTCGTCGCCGGCGCGCCGGCGATGCGTGCGCACGAGGATCAGCTCGCTGCCGTCGTCGAGATGCAGCGAGAAGCGGTCGTTGCCGACGGGGCCGCCCGGAAGCGGCAGCTCACCCCATGCGTGCTCGAGCGCGAAGACGCCGTCGACGTCGAATCGACGCCCGTCCGCGACGAGCGTACCGCGAGCGCGAAGGCGCGGCTGTACGTAGAACTGGAACGGCGCGGCTCGTGCGCCGCTCCCGCCTGCGACGTCGCTCGCCGTGATCGGGCGTTTCATGTCGCGCAGCTCGAGGTCGAGCTCGAGCCCGTCCGTGCCGAGATGGAGCGCAAAGCCGGGCGCGTCCGCGGTCCGGCCCGCATCCGGCTCGAGCTCCACGAGCTGCCAGTTCTCGATCCAGACGCGGACCGGCGGCGCAGTCGCGCCGGCGAGCCCGAGCGCGCCGCGGCTGAGCTTGCCGTCGGTGCGGAGCCCTGTGCCCGTCGGTGCCGAGATCGAGAAGAGGCCGGCATAGATCTGCGACGTGCTCCACGCGGATGCCGGCGCGGCGGATTCCAGCTCGGCAGCGTTGAGCTCGGTGGATTCGCCCTCAACGGGCTCCAGCTCGGCGGATTCGCCCTCAACGGGCTCCAGCTCGGCGGATTCGGTCTCTGCCTCTGCCCCGATTCCGATCGTTGCGCGCTCGGCTCCGGTTTGCCCGCTCGCCCCGGCTTCCGACCGAAGCGCGATCCGCATCAGCAGCCACTGCACGCCGAGCATCGGCACGTCGGCGCCGCTTGCGTCGTTCAGCGTGCCGCTCAGATACCACCACTCGGTGCGATACGCGTCGTGCGCGCGATGATCGGCGGGGAACTCGAACGCCCAGCGCGGCGGCGGCTGCGGAAAGTCGTCGTCGACCGACGCCGCGAGCAGCGCGAACGGCGAAACGCCGAGCATGTCGGCCGCGTCGCGCCCGCGCGCGGGATCGGACGCGCCGCGCAATGAAGCTGCGATCGCGAGGACTGCGGCGACGGCCGCGATGACCGCTGCCGCGATCCATCGCGGACGGCGGTGCACGCTGACGTTCATGAGGCGGAACCGATAGAGAACGCTCTTGAGGCTAGCTTCTGACCGCCGTGTCGCGCAACTTCGCAGGGCGTGCGTCGAGTCACGCGGTCGCAGGAACGGCGGCGAGCGTCAACCGCGAGACGCAGACGAGCTGACCACGGTCGTTCTTGATCTCGATGTTCCAGACCTGGCTCGATCGGCCGATGTGCACCGGGCGCGCCGTGCCGGTCACGATCGATCCCTCGGGGACCGGACGCAGGTGATTCGCATTGATCTCCTGCCCGACGAAGTGACGCGTGCGGTCGTGATTCGCCGCGTTCGCCGCGAGACTGCCGATCGTCTCGGCCAGCACGACCGACGCGCCGCCGTGCAGCATGCGCATCGGCTGACAGGTGCGGTGATCGACGGGCATCGTGGCGGTCAGGTAATCCGGACCGAGCTCGGTCAGGTCGATGCCGATGTGCTCCGCGAGCGTGTCGGGCAGACGCTCGCGAAGGCGTTCGAGCGTGACCTCCGGGCGCCAGAGATTTTCCGCCGCGTTGCTCGTCATGCCGGATTCGCCTGTTTATGCGTAGGATGGTAAACGAAGCATCGAGCGTCGACGAGGAAGAGCGCGATGAACGAGCTGACGATGCGCCCCGACCGCCTCGAGCGGCTTCGCAAGATCTGTCTCGCATTGCCGGACGCTACCGAGAAGATCGCGTGGGGCGATCCGACGTGGCGCGTGCGGGACAAGATCTTCGCGATGGCCAAGGGGAACTACCCGGGCGGCCGGCCCTCCGTTTGGATGAAAGGACGCGACGGCACGCAGGAATCCCTGATCGCGCTCGATCCCGACGGCTTCTTCGTGCCGCCCTACGTCGGCCACAAGGGCTGGATCGGCGTATGGATGGATCGGCCGCGCATCAAGTGGTCGATGCTCGAGGATCTAATCGCGGAAAGCTATACCCTCGTCGCGAAGCCGAGGAAACGGAAAATCGGGGTCAGAGCCCATTTTCCCGCTTCGCGGAAATAAGGGCTTGGGGAAATCGGGGTCGGGAAATCGGGGTCGGGAAATCGGGGTCAGAGCCCTTTTTGGGGGGAAATCGGGGGCAGAGCTCTTTTCCGGGAAATTGGGGTCAGAGCGCCATCTTCTGCAGGGGAATTGGGGGTCGGGGCAGAGCCCGTTTCGTGGATTGGGAGAATTTGGGCTCAACGAGGAAAGTGGGATCAGCGGGGAACTGAAGAGGGACTGAGGGCGAAGGGACTGGGGTCAGAGGGACTGGCGTCAGAGGGACTGGGGGCAGAGGGACTGAGGTCAGAGGGACCGGGGCAGAGGAACTGGGGTCCAGAGGGACTGGGCGCAGAGTGACCGGTATCAGAGTGACCCCGGGGTCAGAGAGACTGGGATCAGAGGGACTGGGATCAGAGCCCTTTTTCCGAGAGTCCTTTTTTCTCCACCTTTCTTTTCAGAGTGCGGGAAATGGGCACACCTCAATTTCCAGAGGCGGGGAAAATGGGCTCTGACCCCAGTTTCCCTTTCCCTCCCCTAAGGCCGGGAAACGGGCTCTGACCCCAGTTCCCTCACGGCAAGGCGGGAAACGGGCTCTGACCCCAATTTCCGGCGGTGAGGGAAACTGTGGTTAGGAAGAAATTGGGTGTGACCCCAGTTTCCCTCACCGCGAGGCGGGAAAACGGGCCTTCACCGCAATTCCCCGGAAAAGGGCTCTGACCCCAATCTTTTTAGGGCTCTGACCCGATTTTCGAAAAGGGCTCTGACCCGAATTAATTTAGGGCTCTGACCCCGATTTTTCTGACCCCGATTTTTGCGGACCCGATTTCCGGCTCAGTCCGCCGGCTCGATGCGCAGCACCGCGCCGTCGTCCTCGCCGGTCAGCACGTAGAGCAGCTCGTCCGGCCCCATCCGGATGTCGCGGATCCGCTGGCGCAGATCGGCGAGCAGCCATTCGCGGCGAAGCTCCTGCATCTCGAGGTTGAACACGATGCGCTCCACGTGGCCGGTCCCAGGAATCTCGCCGGTTCTCAAGCTGCCGACGAACACGTCGCCTTTCCATGCCGGCAGCGCGTCGCCCGTGTAGAAGGTCAAGCCGGACACTGCGATCGATGGCATCCAATACACGATCGGATCCTCGACGCCGTCCTCCTGAAACCGCTCCGAATGCCACGGCCCCTCGTAGTCGCGGCCGAGGCTGACGCGCGGCCAGCCGTAGTCGGCGCCGGGCTTCAGCACGTTGATCTCGTCGCCGCCGTTCGGGCCGTTCTCGTTCTGCCAGATCTCGCCGGTCAGGGGATGCACCGCGAGACCGATCGTGCTCCTGTGGCCGAACGTGAACACCTCGGGCGGCTGGCGGTCGTCGCCGACGAACGGATTGTCGGCCGGCACGTCGCCGTCGGGCGTGAGGCGCAGCACGGTGCCCGATGCGGACGCGTACAACATGCCGTCATGGCCGAACGCGAGACGCGACGCGCCGCCGCGCGTAAGGAAAACGTCATCGACGTCGACGAGCCGGTGACCGTCCCACCGCCCGCGCGCGATCGCGAGACGCGTGCCGTCGTCGACCGCTTTCGTATACGCGAAGTACACGTAGCGATTGGTCTCGAAGTTCGGGTGCAGCGCGACGTCGAAAAGCCCGGCCGAGATACCGCGCGCCACGACCTCGGGGACGCCTTCGACCGGCTCCGGGACCAGCCGGCCGTCGCGAATCAGCCGCAGACGTCCCGGCCGCTCCGTGACGAGCATGTCGCCACCGGGGAGAAACGCGATGCTCCACGGCTGCTCGAGATCGCGCGCAACGACCGACACGCGGATCCTCTGACCCTCCGCTGTGTCGTAGACAATCGGCTCCTTCGGCAGCGGCGGCACGACGAGCCCATCGGGCGCGACGGGGATGCCGTTTCGCATCGGCACGTCGCGCTGCGCGAACGCCGGAAGCGCGACAGACACAACGACGAGTCCGGCCAGCCCAAAGATCGTTGTTTTCATTGACCCTCCCCCCGGCACTTTTTGGTGGCCATGATAAACCGAAGAACGTCGTGCGGCGCAGTGTCCCGGGCGACGAAGTCGGAGGACTGTGACCTGCGCGGAGCCGCCTGAATCCGGGGGCTTCGATCGGGCGTTCGAGCCACGGCCCAATTGGACCAAAGTCCACTGTATCGCAGCGCTCGCGCTCGCAATCATGCTGCTCGACAGGCCCCGACGAGGATCTTCGGCCATGAATCGAACGCGGAACCTGATCTGGCTCGTCGGATTCGCCGGAGTCACAGGCTGCGTGGCCCCAACGCAGCGGGTAGGGCAGACCGCGACCGTGAACTTCGGTGTGGTCCGCAGCGCGGAACAGATCACGCTCGACTCGAATGCGGCGCAGGGGGCAGTGGTAGGCGGGACCTTGGGCCTCATAAGCTCCCGGGGCTCCTCCCGCAATCGCAGGGTCGCCAACGGTATCTTCGGCGCGGCGCTCGGCGGCGCGGTGACCGCAGCTGCAGAAGGCAACCGCGAGGGAATGTCATACACGGTCGCGATGCTCGACGGCTCGACGATACGGATCGTCACCGACCAGCGCGAGATTCGAATGGACGACTGTGTCGCCATCGAGCGCGTCGGTCAGACTGCCAACATCCGACGCGTCGCGGACGGCTATTGCGACGTCGCGAATCGCACGGCCGTGAATCTCGTCGTGAGTGAGACCAGGGAGGACGCCCTGGCGTGCGACAGCGCGAAGCAGGAGCTTGCGGACGCGACCACGAACGAAGAGGCGGATCTGGCGATCAGGAAGGTGGAGCTGTTATGCGATAGCTGATCCCGCCCGCAAATGCCGATCGACGCCCATTGCGGCTTCCGCTGGCAACGCGCTCGTCATGCCGGTTCATCGCGGCTTACTCCGGCTGCGGCACGTGATCGCGATAACGCGCCGCGACCTCGTCGTCGCACGCTTCGGACGGCGGCGAAAACTCGAGATCCGGACGATGATCCCACTGCTGCGTCAGCGTCGCGGGCGCCTCGAGATACACCGGATCTTCGACGGTGATCTCGTAACGCAGCCGCAGGCGGTCCTCCGTCAGCGTCAGCCGTTCGACGGTGTGCTTCTGCGCGCTCGACGGCACGTCGCCGCCGAGGCCGGAGGGGTTCGGCTCGTACGCGATCGTGTCGACGACGAGCGTGTCGCCCTCCCACCAGCCGATCGAGTGCCCGTGTCGCGAAGGCTGCACGTCCGCCGGATGCTCCGCGTTCAGGTAGACTGTGCGATACACATGGTCGCCCGAGTTATCGAAGTGCAGCACGACCGCGTCTTCGCCGATCTCGATCGAGCGCATCTCGTCGAGCACCGCGAGGAACGGCACGGGCTCGACGAAGCAGAGCCCATCGGCAACCAGCTGCGCCCGAGCGGCCCGGGCCTCCGGCTTGAGCGGCCAGCGCGCCATCGCGCCGAAGCCGGCGCTCAGCGCCGCTCGCGACGGCGCCCATTTGCCCTCTAGGCTCTCGGCCGGCGTCAGTGTCCGATTCCGCGTATTCGCCGCGTAAAACGGATGGATCTCGCCGTCCTCGGTCGTGACGTCGAGAATGCGGACCTGCTTGCCCCAGCCGCCGCGATTCGGGTTGGCGCGCATCACGACCGGCGTGCCGGGCTGAAGCGCCTCGCGGCGCAGCCCGTCGACGAGCGCCTGCGTGATCGCGAGCCCTTCGCCTTCGACGATCGCCGGCTTGCCGTCCGGGCCGATCGTCTCGACGAGCAGATACATGTGCGGGTTCTTCCAGTCGAAGCGGTGAACTGTTCCTTCGATCAGTATTTCCTTCGACGTGTCGAACATCGCCTGGCTGTGATGAGCGAGCGCGGGCGCGCCGAAGGGCAGCGCTGCTGCAAGAGCACCGATGGCGACCGGCCGGAATGTCATGTCGAACCCCCTGAGCAAGCAGGTAGTCGCATCATAATGACTCCGGCGGCGAGGCGGCAAATCCCTCGGCGGTCCCGGCTCTTGGGCGAGCCGGGACCGTTTGGAGCACCGCGTCGATCAGGAAATCGTTACGCTCGCCACGTCGGACGGGTCGCTCTCCGCCCCTTCCGTGTTGAAGGCCGTCGCGACGAAGTAGTACGTGCCGGGGACCAGGCCTTCGAGGATGTACGTGACGATTCCCGGATTGTCGATCGTCACGGAGTTCGGGTAGTCGCCGCGCTGCGTGCCCCAGTAAATCTTGTATCCGGCAAGATCGGTCAGCGGCGACCCGTCGACATTCTCCGTAGGTGCGAGCCAGCTGAGCTCCACGGCGCCGCGCGCGACGGCCGTGACCGTGATGCTGAACGGTTGCAGATGCGCGTCATCGGCGCCGTCGGTGACGGAGATTCGAACGTCTTCGTATGTGCCGACGTCCGCCGACGACGGCGTGCCTTCGAGACGGCCCGTCGTCGGCTCGAAGGCCGCCCATCGCGGCAGGTTTGCGATGCTGAAGTGCAGGATGTCGCCGTCCGCGTCGCCCGCGCTCGGCACGAACAGGTAGGGCGTCTCCTCGAGCACCGTCGTCGGCGGCGTGCCGCTGATCGTCGGCGGTGAATTCGGCACGGGTGGCGGCTCGTCGGGCGATTCGTCCGTCGGGTCCGCGGGAGTGTCGTCGGGTGACTCGTCGGTCGGAAGCGATGGCTCGTTGTCGGGATCTGCTGCGCCGTCGGTTGGGCCGGATGACGGGGCATCCGCAGAACCGTTCGGCGTTCCATCCGTCGTGTCGGGCGGCGCCGGATCGCCAGGATCGGCCGGCGCTCCGTCGGTGGGATTGGACGTCGGCTCGTCTGAACCGCCGGTCGGCGTTCCGTCATCGTCGGGGCCGTTGGTGGTGTCTCCCGGTGTGCCGCCCGCCGAGCCGCCCGACGTTCCGGGCGTGAGATCCCCGCTCGGGGTTCCGTCCGACGATTCGTCGGTGCCGGAGTCGTCCGGCGCACCGGTTGCGGGCCCATCCCCGCCGGGCGGCGACGACGTCGTCGGCGGGCTTTCGCTGACGGGTGATTTTCCGGTGTCGCTCGCAGTGGTACCTGAATCGTCGCCGCCGCACGCCGCGAGCAAAAGACACGCGCACGCGACGAGTGAGAGCTTCGCTCTCGAAGCGCTGATCCCCATTTCTTATGACCCCCATGCTTCGGCTCGAGCGCATCGGGCGCACCATCGGCCCGAAGGAGGCGGAGCCGGGGGATCAGCAGGGGAGGCTTCGTGTCGTCATCGCCCACGATGAAGCGATGCGCCGACGCGTTGCGTCGATCTGCCGTCTTGGGTCCCGTATCCGGAGACCGGTGGCTTTGCTTCTCCGCCTCGCGGCGGATGTGCCCTCTCTAGTTAGTCGTTGCAGCCCGGCGCTGGACGGGCTGTGCGAGAGAATCTACATGAGCGCGCTAGGTAAACGTACCTGTCCCGAAACGGCGACAGCGCCGTGCTCGGCCCGTTTGCGATCGCTGGCCGATGGGAGATGCAAAACAGGTTCGCGCTAGAACACCTTCCGAGGCTGGCTCGACGCCGCATGCGCTCGGCGACGTGCTCGCCGAAGCCGAGAGCATCTGTTTTTCGAGACTCGCGTCGTGTGCATGAGCCGACGATCTCGCTATAGTGCCGCCACGTTTCGACTCACTCGTCAGTCAGGCGGTCGATGGCACGGAGATCTTTCTCGACGGCGGCTACCACAAGCAGGCATCGCATCGCACCGCGTTGAGCGCATCCCTTTCCGCGCTCGTGTTCTGGCCGGCGATCTTTATTCGCGGCAAGGAAGCGGTTCTCGAGCCGGGTACCATTTTCGATGCGTCTATCCCGGCGAATACGCGCGTCAACGTGCCCGATGACCGGCCGCGCACGATCAGGCTCGACAGGGCACCGGACCTGTCGGCCGAGGTGCTCTACGACGAGATCGACGAGAAGGCACGCCGGCTGCCGATGCGCGTCACGGTCTGCGACAAGCCGTGGCCGCAACAGGTAAACGTGGCGACCGTGAATGACGTGAGGATCGATGCGATCCCGTTCGAGACGGCCTCGGTCGCGCCGGAAGGCGCCTGCCAAACCGGCACCGGCGATGTGGACCTCGAGGCTTTGTCGGAGCATTTCCGCCGCGGCATCAATCGCTTCACGATCGAGGGCGGCGGCGATTCGGCGGTCGTGCTCGACATCGAGATGTAGATCGCCGGGATTTCACCGCACCCGATGCGACGGCTCCGTAGGCGGACTAACATATCCGTCGGAAGGGAAGGGCGAGCGGTGAAGAAGATCGGATTCCTGTCGTTCGGGCATTGGACGCCCTCGCCGCACTCGCAGGTGCGCACGGCGTCCGACTCGCTGCTCCAGTCGATCGAGCTTGCGGTCGCGGCCGAGGAGCTCGGCGCGGACGGCGCATACTTCAGGGTGCACCACTTCGCGCGCCAGCTCGCGTCGCCGTTCCCGCTGCTCGCGGCCGTCGCCGCGCGAACGAGCAGGATCGAGATCGGCACGGCCGTCATCGACATGCGCTACGAGAACCCGCTGTACATGGCGGAGGAGGCGGGCGCGGCGGACCTGATCTCGCGCGGACGGCTCCAGCTCGGCATCAGCCGCGGGTCGCCGGAGCAGGTCATCGATGGTTGGCGCTACTTTGGCTATGCACCTCGGGAAGGCGAGACCGACGCGGACATGGCTCGCCGGCGTGCCGAGGTATTCCTCGAGGTGCTGAAAGGCGAGGGGTTCGCGCAGCCGAACCCGCGGCCGATGTTCCCGAACCCGCCCGGGCTGCTTCGCGTCGAGCCGCATTCGGAGGGGCTCCGCGAGCGGATCTGGTGGGGCTCGAGCACGAACGACACCGCGAGATGGGCCGCGAAGCTCGGCATGAACCTGCAGAGCTCGACGCTGAAGACCGACGAAACGGGCGAGCCGCTGCACGTGCAGCAGCGCAAGCAAATCGAAGCTTATCGCGATGCCTGGAAGGAGGCCGGGCATGCGCGCGAGCCGCGCGTCTCGGTGAGCCGCAGCATTTTCGCGCTCGTGGACGATCGTGATCGAGCCTATTTCGGCGGCAGAGCTGACGATCAGGACTCGATCGGCTACATCGACGCGAATACCCGCGCGATCTTCGGCCGCTCATACGCCGCCGAGCCCGACGTTCTCGTGAAGGAGCTTGCGAAGGACGAGGCGATCGCGGCGGCCGACACGTTGCTGCTTACGGTGCCGAACCAGCTCGGCGTCGACTACAATGCCCACGTCATCGAGAGTATCTTGAAGTACGTCGCGCCCGAGCTCGGCTGGCGTTGAGCGGGCCATGACGACGGGCAGCGCCGCTTCAGCGGCGCCTCGGAACGATCACGTGCACCGCCGCGGCTTCTTCTTGCTGCGTTGCTTCTTGACGTACGCTTCCGCCTGAGCCTGCTCGATTCGGTCGACGAGGTCCGCAAAGTAGGCCTTAAGCTGCTCGAAGGTCGGCGGCGCGCCGGAGGGGAGCTCGATGCCAGGATCGTCGCGACGCGGCGCGGCGCCGAGAAGCCGCGTCTTCAGCACGTCCGAGCTGTGCCCGAAGCGGTCCGCGGCCTTGAACAGCTCGGTTTCCTTGCACCTGTGCGACTCGATCAGCGTGTAGACATCGAACAGGTCACGCGTCGTTATCCTCGTATTCAACGCTACGGCTTTCATCAGGAACAGCGAGCGCAGAGTCGCTACGGCTATTCTGCGGAGGCCCGCGACGCCCCGTTCGGCCCGGATCTCTTCCGAGAGTCGTGCCGGGTCCGGGACGAAGAACGAGACCTTTACCCGATCGATGCTGTAATCCTGCTGGTAGTCGGCAAGCTCAAGCCCGCTGTCGAGGAATTCCTGTTCAGCGGCGAGATTGGGAAAGGGCTCGACCGAATGCGATCGGCTCAGCTCGTCGAGGAGTCGCGCGACGCGTTTCCGAGGGAGGCGTCTCGCCGGGAAGACGAAGTCGAGGTCTGCGCTCAGCCGGTGCGCGATGCGAAGTGCCAGGCCGGTTCCGCCGGCGAGAATCAGACCCGCCGCTGCCGGCAATGCATCGATGGCTCGGAGCAGCCTCTCAGTGCTTGCCGGCAGCGCGCGCACGTCCGATCTCGATGTTCTTCAGCATGCGGCCGCTCGTCTCGGCGGCGCCCGGTAAGAGCTCGAACGCGCGGAGCATCGCCGTTCGAATCTCTTGCACGCGCTGGAGCCCGTAGTGCTCCACGCAGGCGAGCAGGTCGTCGAAGGTGGGCCGCGCGAGCACCTGTGCGATGACGGTCTCTTCGTCCACACCACCCCGCGGTCTGCTCCATGCTCGATTGAAGGACAGCTTCGGCTCCCGGGTCCGGAGCGGGTGCACGCGGACGGCTGTTCGAGGTCCGACGGACGCACGTTCGAGACGAACGAGGCCCTGGGCGGCCAAGCGCTTGACCTGGTCGTGCACGCGTCGGTAGGGTCGGCCGGCCGCGGCCGCCAAGGCGTAAATGCCGTTCTCGCCGGCGCCGCGATTGATGAGCGCGAGCAGCTCCTGCCTCTTGCGGGTATGGCCCATGATCGGTCGTCCTATATAGGACAATTATGCGCCGGGGCCGGACGGCGTGAATAGCGCAAGCGGTCGAAAGATTGGACGGAGCGCAAGCGGTTGAAAGTTGGACGGGAATGAAACGACCGCGGGGCGTTCGCGCCGGCTCACGCTCGGCGCGCGGTAATGCCCTGTCGCGGACGGGACCGACCCGTTCGAACGCCGTCCGGCTGGACAACGCCTCGGCGCCCGCATCGAGCGGCTGCTCGACGCGGGTCAGGCCTCGGACGTGAGACCCCCAGGCTAGTCGCGAACCGTCTTGCCCTCTAGCGCCGCTTCGATCGTCGCAATATCGATTTTCCGCATCTGCATCATCGCTTCGAAAGCGCGTCTTGCCGCCGCGCGGTCGGGACTGCTTATCGCGTCGAGCAGCACACGCGGAGTGATCTGCCACGAGAAGCCCCACTTGTCCTTACACCAGCCGCAGGCGCTTTCCTCGCCGCCGTTCTTCGTGATCGCGTCCCAATAGCGATCGGTCTCTTCCTGGTTCTCGGTGACGACCATGAAGCTGACCGCCTCGTTGGCTTTGAAGTGCGGTCCGCCGTTCAGTCCGACGAATTGCTGGCCGAGCACGGTGAACTCGACAGTCAGCTCCTCGCCTTCCTCCCCGCTGGGATGATCGGATGGGGCGGTGCGGCTCGCGCCGACCTTCGAGTTCGGAAAAACCGAGGCGTAGAACTCGGCCGCCTTACGGGCTTCGCCTTTGTCGAACCAAAGGCAGGTCGTGAGACTTCTGTTGGCCATCTTCTCTCTCCTTAAGAATGCAGGTCGAACGGCGGCGACATCGGGGAGCGAGGAATATCCGGATCTTGCGCAAAAAGCGTGCCGAGCACCAGTGCGGCGTTCGGGCATATTCCTTGCACCATGTGGCGCTTCAAAGGCTCGATACCGCTGATCCGGCATTTCTCTCGAGCCAATCGAGCGCAACGCGCTACAAGGAGGTGCAGCTGTGGCGCATGAAACGATCGACGGAACGTATCGACAGACGAACCTCCCCAACGAGTCGCCGGAGTATCTCTCGAAGCGCGAGGCGCTGCGTCGCGCGGAGATCGAGTTGCGGAACCAGCGTGAGAAGGTCGCGGCGCTTCGCCGCCAACTGCCTCCGGGTGCGACGTTACAGGACTACGAGCTCCTCGAGGGTCCGGCATCCCTCGACGCGGGTGACGCGCCGATCCGCACGGTGCGGCTGAGCGAGCTCTTCACGTCGCGGGATCGCGCGCTCGTCATCTACCAGATGATGTACGGCAAGCGGCAGACCACGCCGTGCCCGATGTGCACCTGCTGGGTCGACAGCTTCAACGGCGTCGCACACCACCTCGCGCAGAATATCGACCTCGCGGTCGTCGCCGCGGCCGATGTGCCGACCCTGCGCGCGCACGCGCGCGAGAGAGGATGGAGCAACGTGCGTCTGCTCAGCGCCGGCAACAGCACGTTCAAGTACGATCTCGGCAGCGAGGACGAAGCCGGCAATCAGGACTCGACGATCTCCGTCTTCACGATGGACGATGACGGCACCGTGCGGCACTTCTACAGCGTCCATCCGCGGCTCGCCGACGACATGGACACCCGCGGCATCGACGAGTACAACCCGGTCTGGAACGTACTCGATCTGACGCCGCGAGGGCGCGGAGACTGGGATGCGTCTTTGGCGTACGGGACGGGAGTTCGAGGGAGAGAAAGGTGGGCGAATTCCTCCCGGAAGTGAACCAGCCTCCGCTGTCAGCCGCCGCGCTAACGCGCCCCGACGATCTGCACCGGAATGCCGGCCGGATCCCGGACGTAGAACCCGTAGTCGAGATTCTGCTGCGCTTCGAGCCCGTGCGCGGCCAGCGCCTGCGTGACCCGCTGCTGGTCGAAGCCGCGTATGGCGATCGCATAGTGATCGACGATTCCGGTCGGCGCCTTCTCATGCAGCGAGACGATGATCCTCCCGCCCGCCGGTCCCATTCGCACGATCTTGTTCTCCTCGTCCTGATTGAGGATCGAGAGCCCGAAGATCGTCTGATAGAACTGGATCGACGGCGCGAGCGTTTCCACTTGCACGCTGATATGGTCGATCGCCGTCGACGCGAACGGGGTCTCCTGAGCCCTAGCGGTCGTCGCGGTGCCTGCCGCGGCGAGCGCGGTCAGGGCCTTTACGAGATCGCGTCGAGAAAGATGGCCTCCCTCGAAGTCGTCAACGAGCTTTTCGACTGCTGATTCCATCGTTCTGTCTCCCGAAAATTCTTGAGTGCAGATCAAGGAGTGCTGCCCAAAGAATCTTCGGCGACATCGCGATCTGACTCAAGGAAGGCGTGTCCGGGCCGGCTAGCCGTCGGTAGACTAGGCGTGGCAGCTTCTTCCCAGGATTCTGCAGGTTCGCTCACGTGGTGTCGAAGACAGCGACGACAGCGAGGCGAGGCTGCGAGGCGGCGATCGAGGAGGTGGGATATGTTCACGAAGAAGGGCGACGAGGCCGTGCTCTCCAAGCTCCGCGCTGCGCCCGCGCCGTATCGGGAGATCGGAGAGCGCCTGCATGGCATCATCCGGGAGAGCGCGCCGTCGCTCGAGCCGATCGTGCGCTGGGGGCTCGCCTTTTACGTCAAAGACGGAAAGGATATTTGCTACATCAAACCGGACAAGGACTTCATCGCGTTCGGCTTCAGCGAAGTCGTGAACCCTGCTCGCGAGGAAGGCGCGCATATGCACCCGGTCGCTTGGACGCTCACGGGGCTGGACGCTGCGACGGAAGCGAGGGTTCGCGAGCTCGTAAAGAAGACTGTTGCTTGAAGACGCGCTCGCTTATCACACATCGCCCCGCGGTCGCCACGGCGCTGGAAGGTTGGGGCTCCTACCGGAGCCAGAGCCGGTACACGTTTTCGACGCACTCTTAGGTAGACCGGAACGTCTTCCGGTTGCCCGCAGCTCCGCTCAGCCGGGGTTTCGTTCGCTCGCAGAAGGCCTTCCATAGGCACTATACCCTTTCGTCCTGCGCCGTACGTCGGCGTTTCTCGTCCCTCCTTCCCTTTGACTTGGTCGTGCGTCCAGCGCTTGCGGAGAACATGCTGGGAATGAGATACTACGGTGCACAAAAATAAATAGGCGCGTAGGCTAAGGCCGCGCTCGCGCTCAAGACCGTTCCCAATCAAGGGTTGATTCCATGAGCACCGACCAGGGGGGTGCCGCTCCGGGAAAAAGCATCGTGCTCTTTTCCGACGGCACGGGCAACAGCGCCGCTAAGCTCTTCAAGACGAACGTATGGCGGCTCTATCAGGCCGTCGACGTCGGCAGAGTCCGCGCTATCAGGCAAGCATGCAGTTTCTGAAGTGGCGTACCGCGCCCGGACTTGCCGCAGTCGGCATCTATGTCGGCGCGGCGTCACTAGTGGTTACCCTCGCTTCGTCCGTTGTGGATTTGTCCCAGCGGGCCTACGTTGCATGGCAAGCGCACGCGGAGGTTCCGTGCGCTGTGGAGCCGAGCGCGGAAGGCGACGAACGAAACGCGCAGCGTGTCGATCCCGCGGATTCGTGCTGAGTACGGTTGCGAAAACCTCCTAGGTGCCGTCGGTGACGAGAGAACGACGGTAGATTCGATAACAACGAGTAGATTCGATAATGCGAACAGGGGGACACGTACATGAGTAACGACGCGATGATGATTGCGATCGACCGCATTCGCTTCACCTGGACACGGTCGAAGAAAATGCGGGTGTATGCCGTCGGGATTGCCGCAGACAACCTTGGGAAGGTCATTGTCACCGAGCCCCCGAGCGTCTCCGAGATTCGGCACAGACCGAAGAAGGGTCGGCCGTCGGAGTGGGACTTCGCGGGCGACGGATACCCGATCTACCAGCGCACCGGCGGGCTTCCGGACATCATCGTCGCGCACCTTCTCGTGATACGGGATCGCAGCGGGATGCGCAGGGCCGGCGAGATCATAAGTGCCGTCAAGGAAGACAGGGGCGCGCAGGACGCGATCGGCAAGGCGAGCGAACTGCTGAAGTCTGCGGGGACCGGCGGGTTGGCGGCTGCATCGGCGCTGGCGCTGCTGCTGCCGGTGGCATCCGCCGTTGGAACGATCATATCGCAGAAACGGGACGAGGTCCTGCAAACGATCTCCGGCTCGATGTTCCTCGATGCGCAACGCAAGAGCGAGGACTTCTTCACGCAAACGATCAGGTCGCCGGACAACAACATGGAGGTCGAAGCGGACGTCTTCCTGTTCGACGGCGCGAACGACCAGCCGAGCGTCGCGGATACGGCGAACGCAGAAACGACACTGGACGCCCAGGGCTTGTTATTCGTGAAGCCTGGGGCCTGATCCTACCAAACGAGCCGAGCCGCCGGCGATCACGGCGAGCGTTCTCACGCTCGAAAGCAACTGTGCGTACGGCCTAAACGGCGTCGGATTTCGAGGTATCGGCAACTTGCGCGACGTCGGCGGGCAACCGCCGGCCCGCTGGTGGGAGCGCGACGGTCTATGGACGTGGGAGAGGTTGTGCTCGACGTACCGTTACCGTGAGCAGGCGCGCCTCAACGTGATCCCCGGTGCGTGGGGCGACGTTCATCGTCAAGAGTAGGCGGCACCGCTGCATTAGAGCGAAGGCAGTGGCCTGCGAGTAGACGCGAAGCACCGACACCTCGGACGAGCGACCGTCGGAGTTCGAAGACAGTTTGAGCGGCGGAGACGTCGCGTGTACGTTCGATCACGCTGACAAAAAGGCAAACCCGCCGCAGGCGGGGACGCAAAGCCACCGGTCTGGCAGGGAACTAGAGTGCGGGGCTGCAAGCCGGCACGATCGAACACGATTGCGCGCACGATCCTTTTCCCGCCCCGTCCCGTGCACTCCCTGTCCAAATCGCACAAGAGCACAGGGGATCACCATGCGCATCAGTCATCGCGCTCAGACTGCGACGATCGTTACGTTCGCTGCGTTCGGTTGCGTCTCGCTATCGTTGCCGACAACCGTCCGCGCCCAGCTTCCGGATTGCACGCTCGTAAATCAGGCCTCGAGTGTCTCGGCGCCAGGCGGCTGCATCGCGAAGCCGATGCGCGATCAGATCGGCGCCGGGCAGGGCGACGCCGCGACCATCGGCTCCTCGACGTACCTGATCAAGCGCGATCCGGCCCGCGCGATTCGCCGCGGCCGGCAGGTCTTCCAGCGCAAGTTCAGTGTCGTGGAAGGGGCGGGTCCGCGAGTGAACTTGGACGGCTCCGGCGACATCACGACGAAGCGCGCGCTCGGCGCAGGGCTTGCGGACAGTTGCGCGGCCTGCCACGGTCGGCCGCGCGGCGCTGCCGGTCACGGCGGCGACGTGAGCACGTTCCCGGACAGCCGCGATGCGCCGCACCTGTTCGGTCTCGGCCTGATCGAGATGCTCGCGGACGAGATGACCGCGGATCTCCGCGCGATTCGCGATCAGGCATTGCAGGAAGCTCGCGGACCCGGCAGACGGCCGTCGGGCGGGCGCGGTCGGAGCGTGACGAAGGCCCTCGTGAGCAAAGGCGTCGACTTCGGCAGCATCACCGCCTTCGCGAACGGCGACGTGGATACGTCCGGCGTGCGCGGAGTCGATGCGGACTTGCGCGTCCGGCCGTTCTTCCATCACGGCGGGGTCGCCTCCATCCGCGAGTTCGTCATCGGCGCGCTGAACGACGAGATGGGCCTGCAGGCCTGGGACCCGATTCTGTGCGCGGCGACGGATCCGCAGGCGCCCCAGAGCGTCGAGAGCGCGGCCGGATTCCGCTACGATCCGACGGTCGATACGTTCAAGCGCCCGCCGGCGTGCGACTCGAGCGAGGATCCCGACGGCGACGGCGTGCCGGGCGAGATCGATCCCGCGCTCGTCGACTACCTCGAGTTCTACCTGCTGAACTACCTGAAGCCCGCGCTGTATCGGCAAACGCCTCGCACCACCGAGGGTCTTGCGTTGATGGAGTCGATCGGCTGCACGTCCTGCCACGTCCGCACGCTCGAGATCGAGCGTGACCGCCGCGTCGCCGACATCGAGACGGTGTACGATCCCGAGCACGGCGTCTTCAACGAGCTGTTCGCGGAAGTCTATCCGTTGTTCGCGGAGGTCGACGACGGCGACGCGTACCCGCAGCTCCTGCCGATCGGCGGCCCGTTCACCGTCGAGAACGTCTTCACGGACCTCAAGCGCCACGACCTCGGGCCGGCCTTCGAGGAGCGCGACTACGACGGCTCGCGGATCAAGGAGCACGTGACGGAGCCCCTGTGGGGCGTCGGCACGAGCGCGCCCTACGGCCACGACGGTCGAAGCGTGACGCTCGACGCCGTCATTCGCCGTCACGGCGGCGAGGCCGAGCCGGTCACCGCCGCGTACGTCGCGCTCTCTCCCGATGATCAGGACAAGATCCTCGACTTTCTCGAGACGTTGGTCCTGTTTCCGCCCGATGACACCGCCTCGGGGCTCGATCCCGGCGTGCCGGGCAGCGACGATCCGCAGCTGCCGGAGAACCACGGCAGCATCAATTTGAGCCCGCTGTTTCAAATCGATATCGAAGGCGAAGAGTGAGGGTTGAAACTCGGCGAACGACCGAGTCGCGAGCCCGAGGCGCGCCGCTCGTCCGCTCGTCGGGCACGGTGAGTGCTTGGTGCTCCCCATAGAAGCTCCGCGAGCAACGCGGAGCGGGCTCAATTGGAAGAACCTCCGATGTCCGGAACGACATTCCGTCCGTCGCTCGGCTTGCTATGAATGCTCTTCGACAGGCGACCCGGCAACTCTTTCGCTACGCGTCATTCAGGGTCGTCGTCATCGCGACGCTCGCGCTCGGCATCGGCGAACGCATCGTGCGCGTGCTGCAGGTGAGTGAGAACGGCGGCGTCAGCGACAACATCTCCGAGCCCAACTTCAGGACCTGAAACGACAGACGCGCTCGTTCGCCGCGCTCGCGCGGGATGCGGTCGGCGTGCAGCCGGTATCGGGCGGGAGCGAGCCCACACGCACGCAGACGGCGAGCGTGTCGGCCGAGTTCTCGACCGTCGTCGGCATCCAGCCCGTCGTCGGCCGCGCGTTCTTGCCGGAGGTGCGCGCGCTGCCGGGCGTCGACGCGGTTGCGGGCGTCTCGCTCGCGCCCGGCGCGAGCGGCGGATGGGACGGCACGCTTGTAAAGCAAACGCAGCCCGACCAGATCGCGAGCTTCGAGCAGCTCACGAGAGCGGCGCGCGTCGATCCCGTGACGGCGCTGCGGAGCGAGTGAGGGCCAGATTGCTGCGCGGCGCCAACAGGTCCGATGCAGAACTGCAGGTTCGCGCGACAATCGGCGCCAAGGATTCACCACCTCAACAGCGGCGCGGTTCGTTGGTCGGTCCGGTTCAATGTCATCGTTCACCTTTACGCCAGGCAGGTTGGCGCCAGCTGGTGACGAAAGGTCTGTACCGGGGCTCTACCATTATGAGGGATATTGACAGACCAAAATAAGCCTGATAATAGGACTAAAAATTGCACCCAATAAACAACAACAAGCAAGCCGGTGGCCTCGTGGACTATGGGGAGACGCGAGCAAGATGGGCGGGATAGTCCGTCTCACCTCGATGGCGCCATCGGAGTAGCGCTGGCTAGCCACAATAAACATACCCGTCAGTAAGTCCAATTCGTACAAACAGCGCAATGGGGCACGGCATGGCTAGTTGCAGCTCCGTTGGTCATCAGACGACGAGCACTGCGAGATGGCGGCGCGTGTACAGAAACATGCTCAGGAGCGAACGAGTCTCATGGGAACGCTGAATTTGAAAGCATGGGCGGCCGCGCTGGGTGGGCTCTGCGCGGTGGTCGGCGTGTTGCTCTCACTTGTGTCTTTCACGGGAGAGCTGCCACACGTGCGAATGGTGATTGAACGGATCGAACTGGCGTCGTCTTCTGACGACATAGTGGGAGAGTTGAGGAGAATTGAAGAAGATTACTCGCACGTAACGGGTATCGCAGTGCTCGAATTGATCGACATAGCTTCCAATCTTGCTTCAGACGACCAAAACCGTTACGAGCAGCAGTTATCCAGGCTGGTCGAGGAGATTGAGGAAGCGATAAACGGCTTCAACGAGGAGCGCGACGCCCTCCGTGATGATAGAAGAGCAGTGGCGAGGAAGTTGCGAAACCTTGTGCGCTTGAGTGATCGGGAAACGATGCTCGATGCGCTTCAAGAAATTGAAGACGAGTACAGCCACATAACCTCCTATCTGGTTATCGACATTATCGCGGAGCTCGAGCCACTGGACTACTCAGAGCCGGACGAGGACGTTCCGGATGCAGTGTATGCACGCATTGAGTTGGCCGCCAACGAGTTCGATGCTGACGCTGACGGCAGACAGGAGGGTCTGGCGGCCGTGGCGGAGGAGTTGGGCAATCTATCAACCAAGCTGCGAGACTCGAGAGCCGGATCTGCTACGGACGAAGCTCGCGTTTCCGTGCAAGTTACAGTAGAAAATCAAAGCCGACTTCCTACCGTTCTGCGGCCGGTCGGGGTGCTAGCTATTTATGATCGAAATGACCCGAAGAAGCGCGGGGTCATTGTTGTGAGGACGAGTGAAAGCTATCAATTGCAGCCTTTTTCGGTCGGCGCAGTCTCGTTCGAGTCGATGAAGATAGGAGCCTTACCAGGCCCGGAGCGCGATCTGGTGAGAGAGGGAGTAGAAAAGGAGTTCCTTGCTGAGTTCTGGATCGAAGATATTCACGATTCCGTTTGGCACGCCGAAGGAAAGCTATCCAGGCCTGGCAACGAGTTTCGCGCACCAGAGAGGTTGATGAGTCGGGCGAGGGAGCACTTGAAGGAAGTTCTGGGCGAGGGGTAGGTATATGCGTTAATGGCTGGCAAGAGCGTTGCTGGGTGTCGTCGCTCCGTCACCTACGAATTGCCTATCCGGGACTCAGGTCGGCGACAACCGTCGTAGGGCGTGACGTTCCCGTGACGGCATTGGGCAACATATGAGAGCTGGCGACTCCCGCTACGCGCGCAACCCGAGCTTCTTCATCAGCCGATGAAAGTTGCCGCGGTCGAGCCCGAGCGACCGCGCCGCGGCCGCGCAGTTCCCGCCGTACGTCGCGAGCCGATCCGAGATCAGCTGGCGCCGGAAGTCATCCACCGCCTCGCGCATCGTCGTCATGCGTTGCGGCAGCGTGACGTCCGGCTCTCGTGCGCTCGCGGCCGGCACGTCGTCGACGCCGTCGGCGCCGAGATGCTTCGGCGCGAGCTCGAGCAGATGGTCGCGCGGATGTCCGTCCGCAAGCGCGCGGACGATCGCCCGCGACAGCGCGTGGTCGAGCTCGCGAACGTTCCCCGGCCACGGGTAGCGCCGCAGCCAGCGGCGCGCGGCGGCACCGAGCCGCACGCCGCGCAGACCGAGCCTGCGCTGATGGCGCTCGAGAAAGTAGCCGGCGAGGAGCAGCACGTCGTCGCCGCGCTCGCGGAGCGGCGGCACGAGCAGCGGGTAGACGCTGAGGCGATGGTAAAGGTCCAGTCGAAAGCGCCCGGCGAGCACCTCCTCCTTGAGGTCGCGGTTCGTCGCCGCGATCAGACGCACGTCGACGCGCCGCGCGCGGTCGCAGCCGAGGCGCTGGATTTCGCCGCTCTGCAGCGCGCGAAGCAGCTTCGCCTGCACGGCGAGCGGCAGCTCGCCGACCTCGTCGAGGAACAGCGTGCCCTCGTGCGCGAGCTCGAACTTGCCGATCCGGTCCTCCGTCGCGCCGGAGAAGGCGCCGCGCACGTGCCCGAAGAGCTCGCTCTCGGCGAGCGATTCCGGCAGCGCTGCGCAGTTCAGGTGCACGATCGGCTCCTGCGCGCGCGTCGAGTGATGGTGGATCAGCCTCGCGACGAGCTCCTTGCCGACGCCGGTCTCGCCGAGGATCAGCACAGGTAGATCCGACGGCGCGACCGTGCGCGCCTCGCGCTGCAGCCGCAGGATCGGCTCGCTCTCGCCGATCAGCTCGTCCGGCGCGCCTTCGTGCAGGGCCGACAGATTGACGCGGTGGTGCCGCTCGAGCTGCTGCTCGAGGCTCTGGATCCAGTCGGCCGCCCGCACCGTCGCCGCCGCGACGGCCACGAACGCATCGAACACGTTGCCGTCGATCGCATCGAACTGACCCGGCTGCAACGCGTCGAGCGTCAGAACGCCCCAAGGCTTGCCTTCTACATACAACGCCACGCCCATGCAGTCGTGGACGTAGAGGTGACCGTGCACGTTCTCGACGAGCCCGTCGTACGGGTCGGGCAGCGCCGAGTCGGCCGGGAAGCGGACCGGCGAGCGGCTGTGCAGCAGCTGCGCGAGCCGTGGATGCTCCGTCACGACGAAACGCCGGCCGAGCGTGTCGCGGCTGAAGCCCTGCACCGCACGCGGAACGAGCACGCCGCCGTCGAGCTCGAGCAGCGCGATCGCGTCGCACGGAAAGCACGCGCGAAACGCGTCGAGCAGCCTTTCGTAGCGTCGCTCGCGGGGCATCGCCTCCGTCAGGTCCGTGACGATGCCGGCGAGGCGGCTGAAGTTGTGCGTTGCTGTCAACCGGACACTCCGTTGTCCGCAGGACTACGGTGCTGCCGTTGTCGTTCCTACAACGGCTCGAAAAATAGTTCGTCGTTTCAATCGTTTAGGTTATGGCACGAAGCTTGATAAAGCGGATCGGCTTCACCAGCAATGAGGGTCCCGTTCATGCAGAAATTGTCATCGGCCGTCGTCGCAGCCGCCGTCGCGCTCGGCGCCGCACCGGCCATCGCCGAAACCGTCGAGGTCGAGATCCGCGTCCAGGAGGTCGACCTCGTGATCGACAACGCCGGCACGACCCATCCGATGTGGACCTACGGCGGCACGATCCCCGGACCGCTCGTGCGCGTGACCGAGGGCGACACGGTCGACTTCACGCTCATCAACGACCCGAGCAACCAGCAGAGCCACTCGATGGACTTTCATGCCGCCCGCGCCGACGTCCTCGACGAGTTCGAAACGATCAAGCCGGGCGACACGAAGAAGTTCACCTTCAAAGCCGAGTATCCCGGCGTCTTCATCTACCACTGCGGGGCGGACTCGATGGCCGAGCACATCTCCCGCGGGATGTACGGCGTGATCATCGTCGACCCGAAGGAGGGGTACACCTCGGAATATCCGAAACCGGACCGCGAGTACGTGCTCGTGCAGGGCGACCTGTTCGAGCCGGGGACGTCCGCCGAGGACATTACCCACGGCCACGGCTGGAAGGGCGTGCTCGTGAACGGCAAGGTGTTTCACTACGACCCGGTCCACGATCCGAACGCGAGCCTGACGCTCGAATCGGAGCCCGGCGAGCGCGTCCGGATCTACTTCGTGAACGCCATGATCAACGAGTCGGCGGCGTTCCATCCGATCGCCGGGATCTGGGATCGGGTCTGGGAGAACGGCAATCCGAAGAACGTTACTTACGGCATGCAGACCGTCGAGGTGCCGCCCGCTCACGGCGTCGTCCTGGACCTGATCAGCCCGGAAGGCCGCTCGACGAACAACGCGCTCGTCGATCACCGGATGCGGCACGCGATGAACGGCGGCATCACCGTGCTGATGAACTACGAAGGCGCCGACGCAAACAAGGGCCGCGGCGACCAGCTCATCCTGCGCTGAGCACGAAAAGAGGAGAGCGCCCATGAGACTGACAACACCTTTGGGGCTGATGGCGGGACTCGCCCTGTGCCTGCCGCTCGCGGCGTTCGCGGACGCAGAGCTCGTCGAGACCCAATGTGCGGGCTGCCACGCGCTGACGCGGCCCGACTATGACGCCCTCGACATCAGCGAGCGCGCAGAGCGCAAGGGACCGCCGCTCTACTACGCCGGCAACAAGTACCGCGAGGAGTGGCTCGTGGAGTGGCTGCAGCAACCCGAGCGCATCTGGCCGGGCGGCGTCTTCGCTCCGCGGCACGCGGTGAGCACGCCGGAAGGCGACGTCATCGACGAGGCCTCGCTGCCCGAGCATGTGGCGTTGTCAGCGGCCGATGCGGAGTCGGCCGCGAAGTACCTGATGACGCTTCGTCCGTTCGACGAGCTGATCGCTTCGCAAGCCTACGAGCCGGGCACGATCGCGCTCAGGATCGGGCAGATGAACTTCAGCAAGTTCAAGGGCTGCGACAGCTGCCACCGCGACGCGCCTGACTACGGCGGCGTATCGGGTCCCGAGCTCTACACCGCCTGGGAGCGCCTGCAGCCCGGGTACATCGCCGCGTACATCGCGGATCCGCTCGCTTTCGATCCGCACTCGATCATGCCGAAGGCCGGGCTGCCGCCGGAAGAGGTCAAGAAGCTCGCGGACTACCTGAAGGCGCTGTCGGAATCCGGGCAGTGACCGGGGCGCACCACGCTCGGCTCGGGATCCTCACGGCACGACCGCGTTTCATCGGAGGAAAGATCATGAAGCCATTCCTGCTCGCCGTTCTCGGCGCCTCTCTCGCGGGCCTCGCCGGCATGGCGCTGGCCGACGGCGACCCGCGTCACGGCGAGGCCATCTATAAGGTCTACTGCACGCAATGTCACGGTCTCCAGGGCAACGGCCGCGGCGTCAACACGCCGGACATGGCCGTGCTGCCGCGCAACCACACGGATCGCGGCGAGATGTCCGCACGCACCGACGATGACCTGTTCAAGGCCATTCAGGGCGGCGGCAAGGCGGTGAACAAGTCGGTGCTGATGCCGGCCTGGGGCCAGAACCTCAACGAATCCCAGATTCGCGACCTGGTCGCGTACCTGCGAGAGCTGTGCTGCGAGGACACGCAATGAGGAGAGGATCGATGCTGCGGTGGAACGTTCCGGCCGCGCTGGCGCTGCTCGGTGTGTGGGCCTCGGCCGATGCCGGGGAGCTTCACAAGTTCGAGATGACGATCGAGGAGGTCGATCTCGAGGTCGCGCCGGGCTTCACGACGAAGGTCTGGGCATTCAATGGACAGGTGCCCGGGCCGCTGATTCACGTGCGTCAGGGCGACGAGCTCGAGATCACCGTGCACAACCTGACCACGATGAATCATACGATCCATTGGCACGGCCAGTATCAGACGGGCACGTGGCAGTCCGACGGTGTGCCCAACGTCACTCAGAAGCCGATCGAGCCCGGCGAGAGCTACACCTATCGGTTCGTCGCCGAGAAGCCGGGGAGCCTTTGGTATCACTGCCACGTCAACGTTTCCGAGCACGTCGGCTTACGCGGCATGTGGGGGCCGTTCATCGTCGATCCGCTGAACCCGACGGATCTCGAGAAGGAAGTCACGGTCGACGCGATCGCGATGTTCTCGGGCTGGAACTCCGAGGTCGCCAACGAGTACGGGACCGGCGGCAAGCCCGGCGAGGTCATCAACTACTTCTCGATCAACGGCAAGTCGCATCCGTGGAATCAGCCGCTGCGGGTCAAGAAGGGCGACGTGCTGAGGCTCAGGCTCTATGCGCCGACGATTCCCGTGTCGTTCCATCCGCACGGTCACGACGCGCTCGTGACGCACAAGGACGGTTTGCCGCTCGAGACGCCGTACGCGGTCGATGTGCTCGCGATCCAGCCCGGCGAGCGCTATGACGTGATCATGCGCATGAACAATCCCGGTATCTGGGTCACGCACGACCACATCGAGCACCATACGACGAACAACGGCGCCGATATGGGCGGATCGATGCTCGTGATCGAGTACGAGGAGATCGAGAAGCCGGAGTGGTACATGTGGAAGGACATCGAGTACGACCCGGACTTCTATATGGTCGAGTCGTTGAGGAAGCCATACGGCATTCACGACATCGAGGCGTTCAAGGGGATCGATCCGTTCCTGCAGCGGCGCGGGGGTGGGGCGGCTGCGAACGTGGAGATAGGGCCGGTGGAGACGGCGCACGTCGCGCACTGATCCACTGTCGGTCGGCGGCCTTCGCCCGCGGTGGCGGGGGCCGCCGAAATGTTTGGTCGACGGCTCCGTAGAAGGCCGCCCGGGATCTGCTGCGATAGCTAGATCCAATCGGCCTTCATCTCGGAAATATCCGAACGGATGTGTCCGACATCGGACTCGAGTCGTGCGATCCGAGCTTCCATAGCCGCATCCTCCGACGCCATCGCCACGCTGTCTCCTCGAAGCTAGTCTACACTGCCGTGCTGTCGGCACGAATCTGAGCACGGGTGGTGTCGGTGGCGAATAGACGTTTCCGCCTTGTCCGTCGCAACTCTCGTCAATCGATCGGGCGGGACTGCCCGTCACTTCTCGTACCGCGGCTCGTCTCGAAGGCTCGCGTGGCGGCGTGCTGGTGTTTGCAGGTCAACCGCCGCGCGTCCAGAATCCGCCTTGCAATCCTCCGTTCGACGTTGAGCGCCGGTGCCGGTGAGGCCCGATGGACTACGACTTCCTCGTCAATCTCCGCCGCAACCACCCCGCCTGGCGCCTCCTCGCCGCCGACCTCGCGCCGCTCGTGATCGGTTTCCTGCACCGCGCGTTCGTGCGCCCGAACGTGCGCGCGCTCGCGGAGCAGGAAGCGGCCTCGCAGCTCGACGACTACCTCCATCATCTCCGCGAGCGGCTCGGCGAGCAGGCGCCGGCGCGCGCCGCGCGCGAGTACCTCGCCGAGTGGGCGGACAACGCGCACGGCTGGCTGCGCCGCTACTATCCGCCGGACTCCGACGAGCCGCACTACGACCTGACGCCCGCGGCCGAGCGCGCGATCCACTGGCTCGCCGGGCTCGAGCAGCGGGCCTTCGTCGGCGCGGAGTCGCGGCTCAAGGTAGTGTTCGATCTGCTGCGTCAGATCGCCGAAGGCACCGAGACGGACCCGCAGGCGAGGGTCGCGGAGCTCGAGCGCCGCCGATCGCTGCTCGACGCCGAGATCGAGCGCATCCGGGCCGGGAGCCTCGAGCTTCTCGAGCCGACGCAGGTTCGCGAGCGCTTCATGCAGGCCGCGGACACGGCCCGCGCGCTGCTCGCGGACTTCCGCCAGGTCGAGCAGAACTTCCGCGAGCTCGACCGGCAAGTGCGCGAGCGGATCACGAGCGCCGAGGGCGGCAAGGGCGAAGTGCTCGAGGAGATCTTCAGCGAGCACGACGCGATCGCGTCCTCCGACCAGGGCCGCAGCTTCCACGCGTTCTGGGATTTCCTGATGTCCCCGTCCCGACAGGAGGAGCTTGGTACTCTGCTCGAGCGCGTTTTCGACCTCGACGCCGTCGCGTCGCTTGCCCCGGATCGGCGCCTCAAGCGCATCCACTACGATTGGCTCAGCGCCGGCGAGGTCACGCAGCGCACCGTGGCGCGGCTGTCCGAGCAGCTGCGCCGGTACCTCGACGATCAGGCGTGGTTCGAGAACCGCCGCATCATGACCGTGATTCGCGAGCTCGAGCAGCACGCGCTCGCCGTCCGCGACGCGCCGCCTCCCGGCGTGCTGATGGAGCTCGACGAGCCGTCTCCGGCCGTCGAGCTGCCGATGGAGCGGCCGCTGTTCAGCCCGCCGCTGAAGCCGGTGATCCGGCAGCACGCGCTCGAGGCGGGCGACGTGGAGCTGCCCGCCGATGCGCTGTTCCAGCAGTTCCACGTGGACAAGGAGCGGCTGCGCTCGCGATTGCGCAAGGCGCTCCAGACGCGCCGTCAGGTGAGCCTTGCGGAGCTGCTCGAGGCCGAGCCGCTCGAGCAGGGCCTCGCCGAGCTCGTCGCGTGGCTGAGCCTTGCGACCGGCGAGGCACGCGGCGTGATCGACGAGAGCACCCCGCAAACGGTACGTTGGACCGAGCCGGACGGCCGCGTCCGCGAAGCGACGCTGCCGACGGTGATCTTCGTCGCCGCAGGAGCCGCCTGAAATGGATGCCGCCGCGCACGCCTCGTCCCTTTCTGCCGTGCTGATCACCCTATTTAAAGGCGTGCTGTACCAGGATCAGCGCCCGGAGCTCTGGCAGGCGCTGCTCCAGCTCCAGGCGAAGGTGCGCGATCACGCGGCCGTGTTCGGCCTCGAGCTCGTGCTCGACGAGGCCGAAGGCTACGCATACCTGCGGCAGCGGCCGGCCGACGACGGCGAGGAGGTGCCGAGGCTCGTGCAGCGCCGCCAGCTCGGTTTCGCGGTGAGCCTGCTGCTTGCGCTGCTGCGCAAGAAGCTCGCCGAGCACGACGCGGCCGGCGGCGACCCGCGCCTGATCCTTTCGCGCGCGCAGATCGCCGATCTCGTACAGCTCTTCCTGCCGAGCGGCACCGACGAGGCGAAGCTCGTCGACCGCATCGACGCCGACATCAACCGCGTCGTCGAGCTCGGGTTCTTGCGGCGGCTGCGCGGGCAGGAGGATCAGTTCGAGGTGCGGCGGATTCTGAAGGCTTTCGTGGACGCGCAGTGGCTGA
>DASVCR010000075.1:0-33651 GCA_036381515.1 Gammaproteobacteria bacterium
GTCCGGCATCGGCGGCTGGGCAGGGATCGGCATGGCGGCCGGGCTCGAGGGCGCGACGGAGGGACTCGGTGCCGTCGGCGCATACAAGGGGCTCAGCCGTTACACGCAGCTCGGCGGCGTGCTGACCGTGTTCGCGCTGCCGGAGTCCGGGCGCAGAAGACGTTAGCAAGCTGCGTCTTCCGCGCTTCGGCGCCGAGAACGACGGGGACCGCGATGATTTCCGTTTGACGGAGTGTCCTGCGCCTGACGGGTTGCGCGCCCGCAGTCAGCCGATCAACCGCTCATCACCTGGAGAGCCGCCATGGCACTGCTACAGCGGAAGAATGGGTGTGGGTGCGCAACGGAAGCTGCACTGGCTGCGGCAACGGTTATCGCCTGCCTCAGCCCCCCGGCAAAAGGATTCGACGTCACCGCCGGAGATTGGACGCTCAACATCAGCGGAAACGTCAACGTGCACTATATCCTCGCGGACTGCGAGGACGAGACGGTCCCCGGTGTCGCCGGAGGCCTCGCATGCCGCGGCAGCGCGGGAGAGGACCGAACGTCCTCGATCGCTAACGGCCTGTTGCCTGCCGCACTGTCGATCGGCGGCACGACGACGCAGAACGGTTACGATCTCAGCGTAACGTTCGGCTTCTTCCCCGGCATCGCCACGAACGACGGCAGCCCGAACCTGCAACAGGGCGCGGACGTGCTGAACACGGCGCTCGGGACGACCGCGCTCGACGTCCGCCAGGTGTTCATGACCTTCGGTAACGATCGGATCGGCACGTTCAAGCTCGGGCGCGACCTCGGACTGTTCCAAGCCGATGCGATCCTGAACGACATGACGTTGCCCGGCGTCGGCGGCATCAACGGCAATAACGCGGCGCCCGCGAACACCGCGCTCGGCTCGATCGGCCTCGGCTACATCTACGCGGACTGGATCGGTCAGATCAACTACACGACGCCCGATATCGGCGGCTTCAGCTTTACGATCGGAATCTTCGATCCGCTCGAGCCGATCATGCAAGGCGCGCCGACACCCGAAACCACGCCCGGCATTCACGGCAAGGTGGCGTATACCAAAGAGCCGTTCTACTTCTCGGCGACGTTCATTCGCCAGGAGCACGAAGGCCTGACCGATGCGGCCGACTTCGACAGCCTGGGGTTCGACGTGGGCGGCAAGGTGGGGTTCGGCGAGGGCGGCGAGTTCGCGCTGTGGTACTACACCGGCGAAGGAATCGGCACGACGGGTCTCTACATACTCGGCGACACCGGAACGGGGCTCGAGCGGGATTCGGACGGGTTCCTTGCCCAGCTGACGTGGATGTTCGGCGACACCAAGGTCGGCGTGAACTACGGCCGAAGCGACCTCGATCTCGCGGACGGAGAAGCGCCGTCGGCGCTCGTGCGGCGGAACGAGAAGGTCACGTTCGGAGCGTACCATTCGCTGACGGAGAACCTGACCTTGCTCGCCGAGTTCACGCGCGTGCAAGCCAAGGCGCACAACGGGACCGAGAACGAGAGCTCGAACTTCAATATCGGAGCGTTCTTGTCGTTCTGACGAGCGCGGGCGGTTGCCGTGAGCGGAGGCCGAGGCTTCTTCGCCTCGGCGGCCACTTCACGGTCGTGCCCGAATCCCCCGCGTCCGGAGCAACGAGGCCGCTCCGTGCTGCCGGTCAGTGGCGGGCATTTTGCTCCATGCAAAAATGCTTGATCTGAAGCTCGTCGGCTCCAGCGACCTGCTGGGCGGCACCACGACTATTGCCGCTCCCCGACCTGCAATACGAACACCAGTTGCCCAGTCCCTTCGTAGGTCCCGCGAACCTCCCAGCAACCAGCCGACGGAAACTCCATTCCGACCAGCATGGAGTGCCATCCACCGCCAAATGCGTTTGTCGCATCTCGGACTTCTACATCCGGTCCGGTGCGGTCGAGCAGGGTGGCGGAAACGACCAGATCGGGCATGGGCTCCTCGCGGGCGTTGTAGCCGGATCGCCACCACCAGAATTTGCAGCATAGTCGGGTCGACCAT
Organism: Gammaproteobacteria bacterium; assembly: GCA_036381515.1. Classification (GTDB taxonomy): domain Bacteria; phylum Pseudomonadota; class Gammaproteobacteria; order Steroidobacterales; family Rariloculaceae; genus ZC4RG20. Next base: position 2,018 of record DASVCR010000075.1, read on the forward strand.
GACCTTGCTCCTCGCCGAGAACGTCAGTCCTCCAACACCAGCTTGGTGACCGCGATGCGTTCGCACGAGCGTCGATATCGAGCTCGCTCTCTAGATCATACGAGCGATCATCCAAGTCACTGAAGCTTCGATGGCCTCCTGCGAGAGCCCTTAGCCCTGCAACTAGAACACCAACCGCACCTCCGTCCCCTGGCCGACGGCCGACGTCACGTCGACGCTGCCCCAATGCGCACGCATGATCTGCTGCACGACGCTGAGGCCGACGCCCGTGCCGTCCCGCTTCGTCGTGTAGAACGGCACGAAGATGTTCTCGCGGACCGCCTCGTCCATGCCGTGCCCGTTGTCGGCAACGACGATCGTCGGCCGACCCGCCGAGTCGATCCGCGCCGTCATGACGATCTCCGGAGACGCGGTTCCGGCGACGGCGTCCATCGCATTTCGCACGAGGTTGATGATGGCCTGCTCGACGAGCTCCGCATCCGCCGTCAGTTCCTCGGCCCCGCGCTCGACGCGCGTCACGAGCCTGACGGAGCGGCGCTCGAGCTCGTGGCCCATCAGCGTGCGTATCCGCGAGAAGAGATCGGCGACCGCGAAGGGCGCGAGCGTCGGTTTCGGCAGGTGCGTCAAGCGCCGGTAGCTCTCGACGAAGCGCACGAGCCCCGTGCCGCGCTGCGCGATCGTGTCGACGGCATCCTTCGCGTCACGCACGGCGTCCTGCGCGTTCGAGACGCCGGCGGCCTGCGCTTCCGCGAGAAGCTCGGCGGCGGTCGCGGCGAGCGACGAGATCGGCGTGATCGAGTTCATGATCTCGTGCGTCAGCACGCGAATGAGGTTCTGCCACGCGGTGAGCTCGCGAGCCTCGAGCTCGCGGCGAATGTCCTGCAGCGTCAGGATCTTGAGATCCTTGCCGCGCATGCGAAGCTCGGTCGCCGATACGTTGAGCTGAAGGAGCTCGTTGCCGCGGACGATCTTCATGAGCTCCTGCTGGCCCGGGCGCAGCGCCAGCACCGCGGCGGGGAAATCCGCGCCGAACGTCTCGAGGTCGTGCAGATTGCGAAGCTCCGCGACACCGAAGAGCCTGCGCGCGGCGTTGTTCAGGAGATCGACGTCGCCTCGCTCGTCGACGGCAATGACCGCGATCGGCACATGCTGCACGAGCGTATGGAGATAGCTCGCCTGCTCCTCTTTCGCGGAGCGGGTCTCGCGGAAGCGCTGCAGCACGCGCTCGAACGCGTCGGCGAGATTGCCGAACGTGCCCGCCGGTCGATCCGTGGTGAAGGTCTGCGAGAAATCCGAATGTGCAATCGCGAGCAGGAAGCGCGTCAGATTGCGATTGGTGCGCTGCACGTCGTGGAGCAGCACCGCGACCTGTGCCCCGAGCACGATGACGACGAGCAGCGTCGTCGCATAGTAGGACGTTGCGACGAGCAGCCAGGCGGCGAGCATGCAGACGACGAGGATCAACGCGACCTGGAAGACGACGCGGGCCCCGAAGTGCCTATAGACCATACTTCTCCATGCGTCGGTAGAGCGATGCGCGCGTGATCCCGAGCTCGCGCGCGGCCCGGCTCACGTTGCCCGCGTGCTTCGCGAGCACTTTACGGATCACGTGGTGCTCGACGGCTTCGAGCTTCAGGTCGTCGAGATCGAGGTCCTGCGTCGGGCCCGTTGCCCCGTCCGTCGGAAAGAAGTCGTGGGCATCCAGCACGGGCCGCTCGCTCATGATCAGCGCGCGCTCCACGGCGTGCCGGAGCTCGCGCACGTTCCCGGGCCACGCGTGCGCCTCGAGGCGCTTCAGCGCGCCCGGCGTCACCTGTTTCCGTGCGAGGTTGTACTTGCGCGCGTAGACGTCGATGAAGTGCTCGACGAGCGCTGGGATGTCCTCGGTGCGCTCGCGCAGCGGCGGCAGCTGAATCTCGACCGTGTTGATGCGGTAGAGGAGATCCTCGCGGAACTCGCCTCGGCGGCACATCTGCCGGAGCGGCATGTTCGTCGCCGCGATCAGCCGCACGTCGACCGGCACGGCGTGATCGACGCCGAGCGGCGTCACGGCCCTTTCCTCGAGCACGCGCAGCAGCTTGCCCTGCAGGTGCAACGGGAGGTTGCCGATCTCGTCGAGAAAGAGCGTGCCGCCCGACGCGGCCTGGAAGCGGCCGGCACGGTCGTCGCGCGCGTCGGTGAACGCGCCGCGCTTGTGGCCGAAGAGCTCGCTCTCGAAGAGGTGCTCGCTGACCGCGCCGAGATCGACCGACAGGAACACCTCGCGCGCACGCGCCGACTGCTCGTGCACGGCCCGCGCGATGAGCTCCTTGCCTGTGCCGGCCTCGCCGAGGATCAGCACGTTCGCATCCGTCGGCGCCGCGCGGCGGACGAGCGCATGCACGCGCGCCATCGCCGCGGACTCGCCGATGATCCGGTCGCTCGAACGCCCCGTGCCGAGCTCGCGGTTGCGCTGCCTCAGCGCTTCGACCTCCGCCCGCGACTCGTGCAGCCGAAGCGCGGCCGTCACGGTCGCGATCAGCTTCTCGTTCTGCCACGGCTTCAGCACGAAGTCCGTCGCTCCGGACTTGATCGCTTTCACGGCGGTGTCGACGTCGCCGTACGCGGTCATCAGGATCACGACGATCGCCGGGTCGATCGACAGGATCCGCTTGAGCCATTCGAAGCCCTCCGCGCCGGTATTCGCGCCGAGCGCAAAGTTCATGTCGAGCAGCACGACGTCGAAGCCGAGAGCAAGCAACGCCTCGATCCTGGTCGGATCCGATTCGGTTTGCACCACGGCGAAGTGGCGCTTCAGCAGAAGCTTCGCCGCCGTGAGCACGCCGTGATCGTCGTCGACTACGAGAATTCGTCCGCTGCGAGTGGCCACGCGTGTTCTCACCGGTAATAGTGCGGTACCGAGTGTACGCCTGCGGACACTTGGAGGGCCACGCTTCGGGCGCCGCCGATTTCGGCGGAGGTTCCCGCGCGTGCTCACGCCGCGGTCGGGTCGCACCGAAGCGCGTACAAGAAGCGTGCGAGTGTACGCTCGCGGACACTAAGCCGTACGTCCGCGGACGATTTTCCTCGGCTCATTAATATCAAGCCATTGTTTTAGAACGCATTATAGCCCTGGCCCGGTTCTTGCCAATGAGTGCTCGAAACGACAGGAGCAGGCATGACCGCACCGGAACCCGTCATACCCCTCGAGCGCCGCCTCGACGGCGGCATGGACCGCAGGATCGAGCGGCGCCGGTTCACCTGGCCGCGGCTCGCTGCCGGGCTCACCGCCGCCGGGCTCGTCGCAGCGGCGATCTACGAGCTCGTCGCGACGAGCGGCGTACGCTCGTTCGCGATTGCGTCCGAGCTCCTGACGATCGCAACCGTCGAGACCGGCACGTTCCACGACTTCGTGCCGATCCGCGGCACCGTCACGCCGCTCGACACCGTCTATCTCGACGCGATCGAGGGCGGCCGGGTCGAAAAGGTGTTCGTCGAGGAAGGCGCGCTCGTCGAGGCGGGCGAGCCGATCCTCGAGCTCAGCAACACCGCTCTTCAGCTCGACGTGATCTCCCGCGAGGCGCAGGTCTCCGAGCAGCTCAACAACCTGCGCAACACTCGGCTCGCGATGGAGCAGAACCGGCTCTCGCTGAAGAGCACGCTGATCGAGATCGATTACCAGATCACGCGCCTCGCGCGGCTCGCCGAGCGGCGCGCCGAGCTCTTCGAGCGCAACCTGATCGCGCGGCAGGACTACGAGGACGTGCTCGACGAGCTCGAGTACTACAGGAATCGCCGCGAGGTCACGATCGAGAGCCAGCAGGCCGACGAGCGCATGCGCCTCGCGCAGATCGAGTCGCTCGAATCGACCGTGGCGCAGCTGGAGCGCAACCTCGAGATCGCGCGCGCGAACCTCGACAACCTCGTGATCAGGGCGCCGATCGCCGGCCAGCTCACGTCGCTCGACGCGGAGATCGGCGAATCGAAGGGGCGCGGCCAGCGACTCGGCCAGATCGACGACGTCGACGACTTCAAGGTCACGGCGCAGGTCGACGAGTTCTACGTGACCCGAATGCGCGCGAACCAGTCGGCCGAGTTCGACCTCGCGGGCGAGACATACCGGCTCGAGGTCACGAAGGTCTATCCCGAGATTCGCGACGGCCAGTTCCAGATCGACCTCGAGTTCGTCGGCGAGCCGCCGCGGAATCTCCGCCGCGGCCAGACGCTGCAGATCCGCGTCGCGCTCGGCGACTCGTCGGAGGCGCTGCTCCTGCCCCGCGGCGGCTTCTTCCAGGACACCGGCGGGAACTGGGCCTTCGTGCTCGACGAATCCGGCGAGTTCGCGGAGAAGCGCACGCTGCGGCTCGGCCGGCGCAATCCGGAGTACTTCGAGGTCCTCGAAGGGCTCGAGCCGGGCGATCGCGTGATCACGTCCGCCTACACGTCGTTCGTCGACATGGATCGACTGGAGCTCCGGGACTAGATAAGAACTGCCGCAGACGAAAACGATTCACCAACGACAGTCAACCGCGCCCCGAAATCGGACAAGAAGGATGGACGCCATGCTCAAGCTCGAAAATCTCAGCAAGGTCTTCCGCACCAGCGAGGTGGAAACCACCGCGCTCAACAGCGTGGACCTCAGCATCTCGGCCGGCGAGTTCGTCGCGATCATGGGTCCGTCCGGCTGCGGAAAGTCGACGCTGCTGAACATCATCGGCCTGCTCGACAACCCGACGAGCGGGTCGTACCGGTTTCTCGGCGAGGAAGTCTCGCAGTATCCGGAGCGCAAGCTCGCGCGCCTGCGCAAGCACAACATCGGCTTCATCTTCCAGAGCTTCAACCTGATCGACGAGCTCACGGTCTTCGGCAACGTCGAGCTGCCGCTGCTCTATCAGAAGGTGCCGGCAGCGGAGCGGCGCGAGCGCGTCGAGGCGATGCTCGAGAAGGTCGGCATCATGTCGCGACGCGATCACCTGCCGCAGCAGCTCTCGGGCGGCCAGCAGCAGCGCGTCGCGGTCGCCCGCGCGCTCGTCGGCAATCCGAAGCTGATCCTCGCGGACGAGCCCACCGGCAACCTCGACTCCGCGAACGGCGAGGAGGTCATGAACATGCTCGTCGCGCTGAACGCCGAAGGCACGACGATCGTCATGGTCACGCACTCGCATCCTCACGCGCAGTACGCGCAGCGCACGGTGCGCATGCTCGACGGGCGCGTGCTCACGGAAACCACGACGCGCGCCGCGCTCGCGGTCGGCCACGGTTAGCGGAAACTCGGGAAGCGAGCCATGCTGAAGAGCTACCTGACGATCACGCTCAAGCATCTGACGAGCCGCAAGCTCTACTCGGCGATCAACGTGATCGGCCTCGCCGTGGGCATCGGTTGCTTCATTCTGATCGGCCTGTTCGTGAAGCACGAGCTCGGCTACGACAGGCACTGGGCGAAGGCCGAGCGGATCTACCGCGTCTCGCGCGACTACGCCCCCATAGGAGGCGCTCGCGCCCGTCGGCCGGCGTCCGCGAACGCGCCGATCGCCCCTGCCATCGCAGCGGAGTTCCCGGAGATCGAGCGCGCGGCGCGCGTCTTCGGCGGCCGGTCCGATCAGGCGGGGCGCGCGTTCGGCAACCGGACGCTGCTTGCGCGCGACGACGTCACCTTCTTCGTGGACCGGCTGCGCTATGCGGACCCCGAGCTGCTCGAGATCTTCGATTTCGAGTGGCTCGCCGGCGATCCGCGGCGCGCGCTCGGGGAGCCGAACTCGATCGTGCTGACCGAGAGCCTCGCACGGAGGTTTTTCGGCGAGGCCGATCCGATCGGGGAGTCGCTGACCTTGAACGGTCAGTGGTCGGTCGCCGTCACCGGAGTGATCCGCGACCTGCCCGCGACGACGCACCTTTCCCTCGACGCTCTCGTTTCGCTCAGCACGCTGACGCGCGCTTTCGGCCCCGGAATGCTCGAGAGCTGGGACGGGAATACCGACTACCACACGTACATCCTGCTGCGCGAAGGCGCCGACGTCGCCTCGATCGAGAGCCGTCTGCCCGCGTTCCTCGACCGCCATATCGAGAACGGCAGCGCGTACTCGAGCCTGACGCTGATGAACGTCGCGGACGTGCATCTGCGCTCGAACCGGGACGAGGAATGGAAGGTGCCGGGGAACCTCGAGGCCGTCTACAGCTTTGCGGCGATCGCCGTCGGGATTCTGCTGATCGCCTGCATCAACTTCATGAATCTCTCGACCGCGCGCGCCGTGACGCGGGCGCGCGAGGTCGGCGTTCGCAAGTCGATCGGCGCGACGAAGGCGCACCTGGTCGCTCAGTTCCTCGGCGAGTCGATCCTGGTCTGCGCCCTCGCGACCGTGATCGCCGTCGCGCTCGTCGAGCTGGCGCTTCCCGCGTTCGCGGCGTTCTCGGGTGTCGAGCTCGAGTTCGACTATCTCCGCGATCCGGCGCTCCTTGCCGGGCTGGCCGGCTTGACGCTGATCGTCGGCCTCGTCGCGGGCAGCTACCCTGCCTTCTACCTTTCGGCATTCGAGCCTTCGCGGGTTTTGAAAGGCGAGGTCACGCGCGGCCGCGCGGGCGCGGCCTTTCGCAACGGCCTCGTCGTATTCCAGTTCGCAATCGCGACCGCGCTCGTGATCGCGACGGCCGTCGTGTACCGGCAGACGAGCTTCGCACGCACGCTCGATCTCGGCTTCGACAAGGATCAGGTCGTCCTCGTATCGGACATCGCGACGCTCGGGACCCAATGGCCGGCCTTCAAGGAAACGCTGCTGACCGATCCGGGCGTCGTCAGCGTGACGGCGTCGCATTTCGCGCCGTTCTCGACGGACGACAACGCCGTGAGCCTGCGCGAGCGAGGCGGCACATCGGCGAGCCGGATCCAGGTCGTCGTCGTCGATTACGCGTTCTTCGAGACGTACGCGATCGACGTGCTCGCGGGCCGAACGTTCTCGCCGGACTTCTCGGGCGACCCGATCGAGCTGCCTGGCCCGGAGAACCCTCGGGGACGCGGCAGCCTCGTCGTCAACGAGGCCGCAGCCCGGCTCCTCGGCTGGTTGCCGGCGGAGGCGGCCGGACGGCCGGTCGACATCGGCTTGACCCCCGACTTCTCGGTGCAGATCGAGAGCACGATCGTCGGGGTCGTGAACGATACGCACTTCGAGTCGGTGCAGACGGCGGTCCGGCCGTTGCTGTTCGTGCTGAGCCCCGTCCCTGCTCCGCCGCTGCCGATCAACGTCGCGTCGATCCGCGTCGCGGGCGAGGATCTCGCGGAGACGCTCGCCCATATCGATGAGACGTGGCGGCGCTTCCTGCCCGAGCGGCCCGTCGCGCGGCATTTTCTCGACCAGGATTTCGAGGCCATGTATCAGGCGGAGCGGCGCCAGGGACGCATGCTCGCGGCGTTCTCGGCGCTCGCGATCTTCGTCGCGTGCCTCGGCCTGCTCGGGCTCGCGTCGTTCTCGACCGAGCAGCGCACGAAGGAGATCGGCGTGCGGAAGGTGATGGGCGGGAGCGTCTACGACATCGTGAAGCTCTTCACGGGCGAGGTCGGCCGGCTCGTGATCGTCGCGACCGTGATCGCGTGGCCGATGGCCTACTTCGTGATGCGCCGCTGGCTCGACGGCTTCGCCTACCGGATCGAGCTCGGCGTGACGTTCTTCGTCACGGCCACGCTCGTTGCGCTCGCCGTCGCCGTCGCGACGGTCGGCGTCATCGCGGCGCGGGCCGCGGCGACGAATCCGATCCGCTCCCTCCGCTACGAGTAGGACCGAGGAGAGCTTTCTCGACCTTTATCCACGGAAACAACGCGGCGTAAGCAAGCCCGCGACCATCTCGAGGCTCGACGACATGCTAAGAAACTACCTTCGAACCGCGCTGAGGCAGCTCACGAACAGCAAGCTGTTCAGCGCGATCAACATCACGGGCCTCGCCGTCGGGCTTACCGCCTGCATCCTCATCGCGCTGTACGTCCAGGACGAGACGTCGTACGACGAGCACTGGACGAAGGCCGACCGGATCTACCGCATCAATACCCGGATGGACTCGACCGGCGCCGGCCTGCCGCCGTGCACGACCCCGGGACGGTGCCAATCCGGCGTCGAGGTCACATCGATGGCGCTCGAGCCGGCGCTCGAGCAGTTCTTCGCCGACGAGATCGAGCACTCGGCCCGAGTCATGCCCAACCAGTACGAGGTCGTCGTCGACGGCGAGCGCTTCGTCGAGGCCGTAAGCGAGGTCGACTCCGACATCGCGCGCATCTTCGACTTCGAGGTCCTGGCCGGCGATCTCGAAGACGCGCTCGAAGATCCGCGCAGCGTCGCTTTGCGCCACGACGTCGCCGAGCGGCTCTTCGGGGCACGGCCGCCCGTCGGGGAGACGATGACGTTCCTGGATCAGTACGGCACGACCACGGATTACCGGGTCGGCGCCGTCTATCGGCTGCCGCCCGCGAATACCGTCCTCGACCTGCCCGCCATGGTGCGGATCGACATGACGAAGTACCGGTGGGCGAACAACTGGAGGATTCTCAGCGCCGCGACCTACGTGGAGCTTGCGCCGGACGCCGCCATCGAGGACATCCGCGCCCGCGCGGCCCAGTTCGTCGACCGGTACGTCGACATCTCGGGAATGATGGCCGGACCGGACGTGAAACCGAGCGACCGCGTCGAGCTCGATTTTCAGCAGATCGCCGACGCATATCTTCACTCACCAGGCCGCGGCGGCGGCAATCCGACGGTCGTGTACGCGTTTTCGGCCGTCGCGATCCTGGTCCTGCTGATCGCATGCATCAATTTCACGATCCTCACCACCGCGAAGGCGACGCAGCGCGAGAAGGAAGTGGCGACACGGAAGGCCCTCGGCGCGAGCCGCGGCCAGCTCATCGCGCAGTTTCTCGGCGAGTCGTTCCTGTTCGCGTCGATCGCGACGCTGCTGTCGCTCGCGCTCGTCGAGCTCGTGCTGCCGTACTTCGCAGCACTCGTCGGCCGGGATCTCGAGCTCCCGTACGACGCGCCCCTTGCATATCCGTTGCTGATCGGGCTCGTAGCGCTCGTCGGCTTCGCGAGCGGCCTCTATCCCGCGTTCGTGCTCTCCCACTTCCGGCCGGCAGGCGCGCTTGCGGCGAACCGATCGACCGAGACGAAGGGATCGATGACGGTGCGCGGGGCTCTGGTGATCTTCCAGTTCGGCGTCTCGATTGCACTGATGATCGCGACGATCGCCGTCTACACTCAGGTGCGCTACGTCGTGCAGCGCGATCCGGGTTTCGGCCGCGAGAACGTGCTGCTGGTCGAGGGACTCCTGCGGGTCGACAATCCGTTGTCGAGCGTCTCTTCCAATGCTCGCAAGGAGACGCTGCGCCGCGAGATCGAGAATCTGCCGGGCGTGACGAGCGTCGGCATGTCGGGTCATCAGCCGGGGCAAACGACCGGCCTCTCGACGATCGTCATGGGGTTCACGCTGCTCGGCGGCGCCGGCGACGCGCAGCAGATCGCGGTGCTCGGAACCGACTCCGGGTTCTTCGAGACGTACGGAATCGAGGTGATCGCAGGCAGGGATTGGTCCGACGAGCGCGACAGGCCGTCCCGCATCTTTCCCGGCGCAACGGACGACGACGGCGGAGCTTCGGTCGATGCCCCCGCGCCTGAAGGAGCCGCGAGCGTCGTGATCAACGCCGCCGCTGCTCGACAGCTCGGCTTCACGGACGCGAGCGATGCGATCGGCCGCCAGCTTCGCACGAGCGCGAGCGGCTACACCGGCGTTGCCGAGACGCTCACGATCATCGGCGTCGTCGCCGACACGCAGTTCTTCAGCCTCCGCTCGCCGCCGAGGGCCGAGGCCTACGTGCTCGCGCCCGCGTTCGCGGACGTGCTCGCGGTGCGCTTCGACGGCAGCCCGCAAGCGGTGCTCGACCGGGTCGCCCGAGTGTGGGCACGTTGGGCCGGCGACGAGCCGCTCGAGACGAGCTTCCTCGAGCAGAACCTGATCGAGGAGTTTGCTGCCGAGCGAATGGAAGGGCGGCTGCTCACGAGCTTCGCGCTGCTCGCGGTCGTCGTGGCCTGTCTCGGCCTCTTCGGGTCCGCAGCGTTCACCGTCGAGCGGCGTACGAAGGAGATCGGCGTGCGCAAGGTGCTCGGCGCCGAGGTGCCGCAGATCGTGGGCCTGTTTCTCTGGCAGTTCTCGCGTCCGGTGATGATCGCGAATCTCCTGGCCTGGCCGCTTGCGCTCTTGGTGCTGTCGCGCTGGCTCGAGCGCTTTCCCTACCGGATCGAGACGTGGACGCTCGTGCCGATCTGTCTCGCCGCAGGCCTCGCGGCCCTCGCCGTCGCGTGGCTGACCGTAGCCGGAAGCACGCTGAGGGCCGCAACCACGAGCCCGGTGAGATCGCTTCGGTACGAGTAAGAGACGTGTGCGACTCGCTCGTGCTCGACGGGTGGCGCGTCGGCGATGCGGTGCTGCCGGCCGCTCACCTCGGCGCCGTGCGCGAACCCGGCGGGCGCTTCCTAATACTGCCGCTGCAACGAGATTCCGTGCTTGCCCATCAGCCGATAGAGTGTCACGCGACCTATCCCGAGCTGCCGGGCCGCGCGTGCGACGTTGTGAGCGGATTGACGCAGCGCTTCCTGTATCGCTTCCCGCTCGGCGCGAGCGCGCGCTTCCGCGAGCGTCGGCTGACGCTTCTGCGCGCCCGCCGCGTGCGTCAGACCGAGGTGCTTCGGCTGTATCAGGAGCCCGTCCGTGACCGTCGCGGCGCGCTGCACACAGTTGATCAGCTCCCGTACGTTACCCGGCCAGTCATACCGCAGCATCGCTTCGACCGATGCGCGCGTGAAGCGGCACGGGCTGCAGTGACGCTTCAAGAAGTGACGCGCCAGGCGCATCACGTCCGCGCCGCGCTCGCGGAGCGGCGGCACGTTCACGTGGATGACGTTCAACCGGTAGTAGAGGTCCTCGCGGAATCGTCTCTCTGCGATCGCCGAGCTCAAGTCGACCGTGGTCGTCGCGATCACGCGCACGTCGGCGCTGATCGGCTCGAGGCCGCCGACTCGCCAGAACGTGCCGTTGCGCAAAAAGGCGAGCAGATCGACCTGCATCTCGAAGCCCAGCTTGTCGACGTCGTCGAGCACGACCGTGCCTCCGTTCGCGAGCTCGAGCCTGCCGAGCTTGCGCGCGTTTGCAGCGGGGAACGCCCCCGCTTCATAGCCGAAAAGCTCGGACTGGATCAGCTGTGACGGCAGCGCTCCGCAGTGGATGACGACGAACGGCCTCGCCGAACGCGCCGAGTGACGATGCAGCATTCGAGCGGCCAGCTCCTTGCCGGTCCCGTTCTCGCCCTGAAGAACGACAGGCGCGTCGGATGCAGCGGCGCGTATCAGCAGCCGCCGCAGCTCCAACATCGCCGCGCTCGCCCCGATCATCGGCACGCCGTCGATGCATTGCCGCTCGAGCTCCATGCGGCGGCTGTGCGCCTCCAGGCGTGCCGCTCGGAACGCGCGATCCAGCGTGACCTTCAGCCGCGTATCGTCCATCGGCGCGCCGTGGACGTCGAAACAGAACCCTTCCACGAGATAGCGCAGCTCGTCGTGCGACGGCGTGCCCTCCGGAATCAGCGCGATCCACTTGATGTGCTGATTGGCGCGGAGCCAATCGATCACGCGCTTTGGTATCGGGCCGTCGATATCGATGACGCCGACGCGGAACGCATGCAGATCCGGAATCTGCTGCTCGGATGCAAGCCTGATTCGGTGCAGGCGCCATTTACCGTGAAGCGCTCGCGACCAGTCTTTCGCGTCAGCGCCTGACGTTACCCAAACCACGTTTCGTTCGTGCTCGGGAAGAGTCGTGTCGCACCCCTCCTCCGCGGCCATCGGCTCGCGGTATCGAGTGGATACATAGCTGTCGGACGACGATCCCCGCCGCCCCGGACCTGTTCGTGTGCTGGCCATTTCAAGTCGCGCTCTGTCCGTGGCGGATCGAAGGCCACTAGGTGTGTCGAGCTACTTGGTATCAAACGCGTGCTGCAAAGTAAAGTATGTTCAGGATGCAACTATGTTTCTCGAATTGAACACTTTCCGAAGCACGACGAGTCGAGAGACGCTCTCGATCCGAAGACGGCATCGGCGACGGTCGCCGCCATCGCCGCAATGCCGCCGTCACCGACTGAGGAGACGCGAGATCGAGCGTTACGAGCGAGCGAAATCCTCTCTTTCTTCAGTCGCTAACGAGAGAAAGCCCGGTCTCGAGATCGCGCATTCATCGCGGAGGAAGGGAAAGCGAGTGTGCGTCGCCGAACTGCGACATGCGCGGCGTCGCATTATGTAGCGTTGCGCTTCGCCGCACGAAAGTGGCAGCTCGGGGCTCGTACCTATGCCCGAGTTGCAACCGCGAACGAGGGTCGCGACACCGGCGCGCGCTCGACGCGAATACCCGCGATCGATCGTCACCGTCGTCGATGCCCTGCTGCTGCGACGGCGCTGCTCTTCCGCGTCGCGGCAAGATTCCGCGTCGCGAACGCCCGCCAGACGCGCCGGGGCGCGCCCGCCGCCGAGCGCGGCCCGAGTGAGGGTTAAGATAGGTGCCCGAGCGCGCCCGTGGCGCGGAGAGCCGACCATGGTTTTTCGCTGAGCGGTTGCCGATCCCCGGAGGCGTCGCAAAGGCCCGGGCTTCGGAGCAACGCCATCGAAAGACTTCGGATAAACGTTTGACGCATCAGATCCGGACATACGTGACCTCGACCACAAGGCCCGAAGCGGCTTCGAACCACACCCCGATGATGCAGCAGTACTTGGCCATCAAGGCCCAGTACCCCGACATGCTGCTCTTCTACCGCATGGGCGACTTCTACGAGCTCTTTTACGACGACGCGCGGCGTGCGGCGAAGCTGATCGACATCGCCCTCACGAAGCGCGGCATGTCGAATGGCGCACCGATCCCGATGGCGGGCGTGCCCGTGCAATCGGTCGAGACGTATCTCGCGCGGCTGATCCGCCTCGGCGAGTCCGTCGCGATCTGTGAGCAGATCGGCGATCCCGCGACGAGCAAGGGCCCGGTCGCGCGCGAGGTCGTGCGGATCGTGACGCCGGGCACGCTGACGGACGCCGCGCTCCTCGACGACAAGGAGACGCGGCACCTTGCCGCCGTCAGGCTCGGCGCGAAGATCGGCCTCGCGTGGCTCGACCTCGCGGGCGGGCGCTTCAGCGTCGACGAGCTCGCCGATCTCGACGCGCTCGCGAGCGAGCTCGAGCGCCTGAAGCCCGCGGAGCTGCTCGTCTCGGAGGACGTCACGGAGCCCGGCTGGCTCCTGAAGATGCCGGCGGTCAAGACGCGCCCGCCGTGGCATTTCGACGAGGAATCGGCGCGGCGGCTCCTGTGCACGCAGTTCCGCGTGCGCGACCTCGCGGGCTTCGACGCGGAGGACATCCCGGACGCGATCGGCGCGGCGGGGTGCCTCTTGCAGTACGTGAACGACACGCAGCGCTCGCAGGTGCCGCATCTCAGAGGCTTGAGGCGCGAGCGGCGCGACGACGCGCTGATCATGGACGTCGCGACGCGCCGCAACCTCGAGATCGAGACGAGCCTCGGCGGCCGCCCGGAGTTCACGCTCGCCGGCATCATGGACCGGTGCGCGACGCCGATGGGGAGCCGGCTGCTCAGGCGCTGGCTGAACCGGCCGATCCGGGACCGGCGCGAGCTCGCCGCTCGCCAGCACGCGGTCGCGACGCTGCTCGAAGCGGGTGCGACGGACGGCCTTCGCGACGTCCTCGGCGAGATCCCGGACCTCGAGCGGATCCTGACGCGCGTCGCGCTCGGCTCGGCGCGGCCGCGCGACCTCGCGCAGCTTCGCGACGGCCTCGGGCGCGTCCCGGACCTCAAGGCCGTGCTGCAGGCGATCGCGCGCCCGACGGACGGCGAGTCGCGGCTCGCGCAGCTCGCCGCGCAGTGCGGCGAGCACGAGGCCGAGCGCGAGCTCCTCGCGCGCGCGATCGTCGAATCGCCGCCGGTGCTGATCCGCGACGGCGGCGTCATCGCGGAGGGGTACGATGCCGAGCTCGACGAGCTTCGCTCGATCAGCGAGAACGCGAGCCGCTACCTGAACGAGCTCGAGGCGAAGGAGCGCGAGCGCACCGGCATCGCGAGCCTCAAGGTCGGCTACAACCGCGTGCACGGCTTCTACATCGAGCTCGGCAGGACGCATGCCGAGCGCGTGCCGGCCGACTATCAGCGCAGGCAGACCCTGAAGGGCGCGGAGCGCTACATCACGCCGGAGCTGAAGTCGTTCGAGGACAAGGTGCTCTCCGCCCGCGAGCGCGCGCTCGCGCGCGAGAAGCACCTCTACGAGGCGCTGCTCGCGAAGCTTGCGGAGGATCTCGATACGCTCCAGGCGACGGCGGCGGCGGTCGCCGAGATCGATGCGCTCGCGAACCTCGCGGAGCGCGCGCGCTCGCTCGACCTCGTCCGGCCGCGACTCGTCGATGCGCCGAGGCTGTGCTACCGCGCGGGACGGCATGTCGGCGTCGAGCAGTCGAGCGACGCGCCGTTCGTGCCGAACGACCTCGATCTCGACGATCGGCGGCGCATGCTGATCGTCACGGGGCCGAACATGGGCGGTAAGTCGACGTTCATGCGGCAGACCGCGCTGATCGTGATCCTCGCGCACGTCGGCAGCTTCGTGCCGGCCGAGATAGCTACGATCGGTCCGATCGACCGGATCTTCACGCGCATCGGCGCGGCCGACGACCTGACGGGCGGCCGCTCGACGTTCATGGTCGAGATGATCGAGACGGCAAACATCCTGAACAACGCGACGCCGTCGAGCCTCGTGCTGATGGACGAGGTCGGCCGCGGCACGAGCACGTTCGACGGGCTGTCGCTCGCATGGGCCGCGGCGCGGCACATCGCGAAGCGCATCGGGGCGTTCACGCTGTTCGCGACGCACTACTTCGAGCTCACGAGCCTGCCCGAGGAGCTGCCGTCGTGCGCGAACGTGCACCTCGACGCGACGGAGCACGGCCGCGAGCTGATCTTCCTGCATCGCGTGAAGGAGGGTCCGGCGAATCAGAGCTACGGGCTCCACGTCGCCGAGCTCGCGGGCGTGCCGCGTGCCGTGATCGACGAGGCGCGCGAGTATCTCGCGCGGCTCGAGCAGCACCAGCAGGCGCTCGTGCCGCCGGGACCGCAGCGGCTGCTCGACTTCGGGCCCGCGGGAGGGTCGTCGCGCGCTTCGGACGACGCGGCTGAGATCGTTCGTGACGGCGCGGGTGCCTCGCACGATGACGACGCGGACCGCTCGCGGGATGACGACGGCGCGGCCGCGGCCCGCGGCGTCGTCGAGCGGCTCCGCAGCCTCGACGTCGATGCGCTGTCGCCTCGCGCGGCGCTCGATCTGCTGTACGAGCTCGTCGAGTCGGTCAAGCGCTGATCGCGCCGGAACGGCGACCGGCTCGACGAGACCTCCGCGGCGTCGTCAGAAGTTCATCGTCAGGCTCACGAAGCCGCGCCGCCCCAACGGCTCGTAGACGGAGCTGCCGCCTTCGCCGAATCCCAGGCGGCCGCTCGACGTGATGTGCGTCGGCGGCGTCGGGAACCGGTTCGCGTTCGGGTCGCCGCCGGTGCGCGGCGGCTCCTCGTCGAGCAGGTTCTCGATGCCGATCCGCAACGTGTACCGCTCGCCGAACGCGTAGCTCGCGCCGAGGTAGAAGAGCTGGTAGCTCTCGATGTTGCCGAGCGGATTCGGAATCGCGCCCGCGCCTTCGGCGTAGCTCGCGTCCTTGATCGACGGCCAGTACTGGTGTCTCAGCGTCACGGTCCACGGTCCGCGGAAGTAGTTCACCGTGCTGAACAGCCGGTAGTCGTACCCCTGGCACTGGATCTGCAGCCCGCAGCCTCGTGTCCCGGCCCAGTCGATCGTGTCGAGATCGGATCTATCCTGCGTCTTCGACTCGATGTTGTAGTTCGCGACGACGTTCACGTTGAGACCGCCGCTGGCGAACATCTTCGACCAGTCGAGCTGCAGGTCGACGCCGGAGACCTGCGCCCGGCCCTGATTCGTGAACGTCAGATCGATGTTCGCGGCGTTGCCGTTGAACGGATCTCGAATGATCTGCCGACAGGCCGGAACCGTCGGGTCGCCGGTCGGGTTCTTCTCGATGCTGAGGCAGCTCTCGTAGATGCTGTCCGGGCTCGACAGCGCAATCATGTCCTCGATCTCGATCGAGTAGTAGTCGACCGACATCGTCCAGTTCTCGAGGAAGTTCATCACGACGCCGAGCGTGAACGTATCGGCCCGCTCCTCGTGCACGTTCGGATTGCCGAACGTGTTCTGCGTGCCCGGGTTCGTGAAGAAGTCTCCGGCTGGGACGCCGTCCGGCTGGTCCGACAACGGCCGGTTGTCGTAGTACTCGAACGCGCCCGTCGGGCCCATCAACGCGCGGCATATCGCCTCCGTCTGCGCGGCCTGCTCGGGACCCGCGACGGCCGGATTCGCGCTGAACGGCCCCTGCTGATGGTTCTGCGAGCACTGATCGCCGAACACGTACGGGAGCGACGCGAAAACCTGCGAGCGGCCGATGAAGAGCTCGCCGAGGTTCGGCGCGCGGTGCGCGCGGTTGAAGCCGCCGCGCAGCCGGTACCGCGGCGTAATGCCCCAGTCGAGCAGCGCCTTGTACGATTCGAGGTTGTCGACCTGCGGCATGCTCCAGTGCGAGAGCCGTCCGCCGAGCTCGACGTTGAAGTGGGAGACGCCCGTCGGCCCGTTCGAGACGATCGGAATCAGGAGCTCGCCGTAGATCTCCGAGACGTCGAATTCGCCTCTGCTGTCCGTGTTCGGGAACGTGCCTGCGATCGTGTCCGCCAGTGAGTTGTTCTGAAGCAGGTTGTCCGGCACGTACGAGTAGCTGTTCTCGCGGTAACTCACGCCGAGCGCGTAGCCGAGCGGGCCCGCCGCCATCTCGATCAGGTCGCCGACGAGATTGGCCTCGACGACCGTCTGCGTCACGTCGGTCTGATTCTGCAGAGGCGCGTGCAGCATCTTGACGCAGTCCTCGGACGGCAGGAAATCGCGCACGATCGGCATCCCGGTCGTGCACGTCGGAATGCCCTCGGCGAAACCGACGCTCGCCGGATTCGGATCGCCGACGAACGCGACGCCGTAGTTCGGTGACGCGAGCAGCTGCCGATACGACGTGAGCCGGATCGAGCCGGTCAGCACGTTCAACGCATCGGTGCGTCCGGTCGAGACCGTGACGTCCCAGTAGTCGTCGCCGCTCGGCAGCTCGCCCTCGAGACCGAGCGAGAACTGCATCGTCGTCGTCTTGTTCGTGCTGCCGCGCCCGTCGCTCAGCAGGTACCGGAGGGCGTCCTGCGTGCGGTTGATCCAGATGTTCATGTCGGGATCGGGCCGCGACTCGTACAGCATCTGGATCTCGGGCGGCACCGGCCAGGCCTGGGTCTCCGTGCAGCCGCCGACGGGCGGACAGTCGAGCTGATAGATGCCGCCGGAGCGATAAGCGGGCAGCGTCGTCATGTCCTCGCCCGCGTCGCCGGTGTTCGGCAGGCCGTCCTCGCCGAGGTTCGTCACCGACGGCGCATAGATCTCCGAGCCGAACGGGACTTCGGCTCCCCAGACGCCGATCGTGTCGGACGTCTGGCCCATCGTCGTGTGGTTCTCGGTGCGCGTGACCATCGCCTGCGCCGTGATCCGGACGTTCTCGCTAAGCTCGAATTCGCCCTTCGCGAACCCTGACAGCCGCTCGAGCGGAATCGACGCAAGGTTGTACCAGGTGTTCTCCTTGATCGCGCCGTCCGGCTGCACGACGCGAAACGGCAGGCCCGGAAATGCGCCGTACGGGTCGACGTCGAACGGGCCGTCGTACCGATAGCCGCCGGCCGCGCCGGTCGGGAGCTGCAGGCCCGTGAAGACCGTTCCGGTGCCGTCCGGCGTCCGATTGATGTAGAACCGCTGCGAGTTCGCGACGCCGAGCGTCGAGCCGTTCGCGTCGACGGGGCACGTGCCCGCGAGCCCTGGAACCGGGTTCGGCGTGCAGGGCTGCGCGCGGTCGAACAGCGCGTTGACGACGTTCTGATCGGGCAGGTTGCCGAACACGCCTTGCGGATTGCTGAACCAGGTCTCGGTCGGGAAGAACTCCGTTCCGGGGGTGCGCGGGTTCGCGTAGTCCTCGACGCGCCAATCGCGCTCCCACAGATAGACCGGCGAGCGCGTCGCGCGCTCGACGCCGATCATCACGTTGCCGCGGTCGTCGGCCACGTTCGCGCCGATGAGGCCGGAGATCGAGACCTCCTGATTGCCGCCGTGCTGCGTGTCGCCGAAGCGAAGGTCGACGGACGCGCCCTCGAAGTCGTCCTTCAGGATGAAATTGACGACGCCGCCGACGGCGTCCGCGCCGTACACGGCCGACGCGCCTCCCGAGATCACCTCGACCCGCTCGATCGCCGAAGCGGGGATCGAATTCGTGTCGACGACCATCGACGGATTGATCGGCATCGGCCGACGGCCGTCGATCAGCACGAGGTTGCGATTGGGGCCGAGGCCGCGCAGGCTGATCGTCGATGCGCCGACCGTGTTCGTGGCCGTGTTCTCGACGTCGAACGTCGTGAACTGCGTGACGGCCGGAACGAACTGCGGCAGCTGATTCAGGATCGTTTCGACGCCGATCGACGTCGTCTCCTCGAACACCGACTCGTCGATCGTCGTAATCGGCGCGTTGGCCGTGAAGTCCTGCCGGCGAATCCGTGAGCCGGTGACCGTGACCTCCTCGATGGGTCTGTCGTCCTGCGCACGCGCGTCGGACGCCGGCACGAGCGCAAGCGCCGCGCCCGCGAGCGCGCCTCCGGAGACGGACAGCAGGGCGAGCGTCAGCCCGCGCTGCGCCGCACCGGCGCGTCGTGCGCGTGCGTCGTTGAGCGCTTCGGCGATCGATCTCGAGAGTTCCCGCGGACGCGGAAAATGCTTGGCCGTCTTCATTGCGTTCCCCCCTGTTGGAAAGCAACAAATGCCGAGGTGCGGTCGGCCGAAGCGGGCGTCGCTGCGCGGCAACCGCGCAACCCGGGCCGAGCGTGCTGCCGACGCTAACACACTTAGCATCAATACCACAATCACGACGTTCTCCCATTATTCACCGTCTCTTTCTCGCTACTGCGGAACACCTGCATGCAAAAACGGTCGACGGCGCACTTCTCCGGGGACGCTCGGCGCACGCCCTGCGATCCCGCGCTGCGCTCGGTTCGCGGAAAATTCCGTCGGCTTGCGGGATCGCCCTAGCCGCCCGAGAATGAGTCCACTCACTCGATACGGGGCAGGACGCAGGGGGCTTGTATGCGACACGCCGGACGATGCGCGTGCCATGCACGGCCCGCGTCGGGAAGACGATGCTGGATTTCGGTCTGACGCCCGGCGACTTTCGCTCGGAGCTCTTCGAACGAAAGCCGCATCACTTTCGCGGCGCGCTTTCGGAGCGCCCCTTCACGTGGTCCGACGTCGATCAGCTGCTGCACGCACTCGACCCGCGCGCGCCGACGATGCGCATGTTCCATCACGGCACGGTGCCCGAGCATGCCTATGTTGAGGAGTTCGTCGAGCTCGGCAGAACGAGGCGGAGGCTGCACAAGCCGAAGTTCTTCGAGTACATGCAGAGAGGCGCGACGCTGCAGCTCAATTGGCTCGAGCGGCACTCCGTCGCGGCGCAGCGGCTCTGCCTCGAGGTCGGACGTTTCGTCGGCACGCAGACCTCGAGCAACGCTTATCTGAGCTTCGCCGGCGACGGCACGTTCGGCCAGCACTGGGATACGCACGACGTCTTCGCGATTCAGCTGATCGGCCGCAAGCGCTGGCGCATCTTCGCGCCGACCTTTCCGCTGCCGCTGACCTATCAGACGCACGACCGCAGCGGTCAGGCCCGTCCTGCAGAGCCGACGTTCGAGCTGACGCTGGAGGAAGGCGACGTGCTGTACGTCCCGCGCGGCTGGTGGCACCACGTGATTCCGCTTCGCGTCGGCAGCTTTCACGTGTCGGTCGGCTCGTACTCGCCGACGTTCTTCGACTACATCATGCAAACGTCGGCGCGCTGCCTCGAGCGGCTGGCCGACGTGCGCCGCGCGTTCTCGACGGAGGATTGTCGCGAGGTCGTCGCCGAGGCGCTGCGGCAGCTCGAGCCCGCGCTGCTCGATGGCGCGAGCGCGGCGGCATTCGAGCGCGACCGGCTCGCCCGCGAGCGGCTCGACGCCGAGTTCCATCTCGCGTCGCTCGACTCCGCGTCGCCCCCGCTCGCAGGCACGGCGTGGGTCAGCCTCACGTCGTTCGGTGCGCCCCCGCTCGACGGCGGTGTGCTGCTCGTCAATGGCGCAGAGCTTCGTCTCGAGGGCGTCGGCCTGGCCGTCGTCGCGGCGCTGCGTGAGCACGCTTCGCTGCGGCTCGACGCATTGTGCGCGAGGCTCGAGCACGTTCCGGCGGACGCGGTGCGCCGCGCCGTGCTCGACCTCGCACGCCACGACATCGTCACGATCCGGACGTGACTCGCCGCAGCTCGGCGAGCACGTTCGAGTCGCTGTGGCGCCAGGCGTTCACGAATGCGCGAAGCGGCCGTCGCGCAGAAAGTGCACGACGTGCTTCGCGACGACGGGTGACCACAGCATCGACATGTGCGTGCAGTGCAGCACGATGTGCTCCGTCGCGCCGGGCAACCGCGTCTCGCTGACCGACACGGTGCCGTCGTGCGGTTTCTCGAGGCCGCCCAGCAGCCGGCCGCCCCCGAGCGGCACGTCGCCGGCGATGATCCCGAGCTCCGTCGCGCCGCTCCACGCTTCGCATCCGCCGCATTCGATCAGATCGTGGATGCAGCGGCCGGCGATGCGGCGGCCGAGGGGCCACGATTCGAGCACGCGTCCCGCGTGCGTGCCGGTCAGCGGAGAGCCCAGACAGACGACGCGCCCGGCTCGCACGAGCGGCGCGCGCTCGAATAGCTTGAGGACGAGCACGCCGCCCAGGCTGTGGCCGACGAAATGGATCCGGCGACCAGGCACCTCTGCGACGAACGCCGCAAGCCTGTCCACGTTCTCGTCGAGGCCGCACCTGATCGTCGGGTAGGCGAACTGGACCGTCGCGTAGCCCGCGGCCTCGAGCCGGCGACGCAGGAGCAGCGTCTCCCACCCCGGCATCCAGAGCCCGTGCACGACGACGACGGTGTCGCGCGCGTCGTCGGCGGCAACGCGAACGGCGGGCTCGGCGTCGACGGGGGCGTCGACTTTGCGGCTCGTGTGGAGATTGGTGTCAGACACCTTTTTCGGACGTGACGCCGATTCCGGGTAAATGGGGGTCAGAGCCCTTTTTCCGTAGGCTACCTTGCCGCCGAACCGCCGTCAGACGAATGGGGAACCGCCGTCAGACGAAAGCTGAACCGCTGTCAGACGAAAGCTGAACCGCTGTCAGACGAAAGCTGAACCGCTGTCAGACGAAAGGGGAGCCGCTTTCAGACGATAGCTGAACCGGCGTCAGACAAAAGCGGAACCGCCGTGAGACGAAAGCGGAACCACCGTCAGACGAAAACGGGCTCGGCTAAGAAGGGCTCTGACCCCACTTTTCCCTGTCAGACGAAAAAGGGCTCGACGAAAAAGGGCTCTGACCCCATTTTCGACAAAAGGTGTCTGACACATTTTCCCGCTACGACGACGAGCGCAGCCGGATCCCGACCTCGCGCAGCTGCTGCGGATCCGCGGGGCTCGGCGCGCCGGTCAGCAGGCAGCTGGCGTTCTGCGTCTTCGGGAACGCGATGACCTCGCGGATGTTGTCAGCGCCGGCCATCAACATCACGAGACGGTCGAGGCCGTAGGCGATGCCGCCGAGCGGCGGGCAGCCGTATTGCAGTGCCGTCAGCAGGAAGCCGAACTTCGCCTGCGCCTCCTCCTCGGAGATACCGAGCACGTCGAAGACGGCCGACTGCATCTCCGGCGTGTGGATACGAACGGAGCCGCCGCCGACCTCGTAGCCGTTCATCACGATGTCGTAGGCGCGCGAGAGCGCGCGGTCCGGCGACGCCTTCAGCGACTCCGGCGTCATTTCGGGCACGGTGCCGTCTTCGTTCGCCGGCCACTTCGGCGCGGTGAACGGATGGTGCAGCGCACTGATCTCGCCCTTGTCGTCGCGCTCGAACATCGGGAACTCGACGACCCAGAGCGGCGCGAAGCCGTCGGCCACGAGCCCGCGGTCGCGGGCAACCGCGTCGCGCAGCACGCTGAGCGAGTCGTTCACGACCTTCGCCTTGTCGGCACCGAAGAACACGAGGTCGCCGGTCCCGGCGCCGACGCGCGCGAGGATGCCTTCGATCGCCTCGTCCGGCAGGAACTTCAGGATCGGCGACTGCAGCCCGTCGCGGCCGGCCGCCCGGTCGTTGACCTTGATGTATGCGAGCCCCTTCGCACCGTGCCGTGCGACGAGCGCGGTGTAGTCGTCGATCTCCTTGCGCGTCAGCTCGCCGCCGCGCGGCACGCGCAGCGCGGCGACGCGGCTGCCGGGATCGGACGCGGGGCCGGCGAAGACCTTGAAGTCGACGCTCTTGACGAGATCCGCGACCTCGACGAGCTCGAGCGGGTTGCGGAGATCCGGCTTGTCGCTACCGAAGCGCGACATCGCCTCCGCGTACGTCAGCCGCGGGAACGGATTCGGCAGATCGACGTCGAGCACGCGCTTGAACACGTAGCGGACGAGCTCCTCGTTGACCGCCATGATCTCGTCCTCGTTCATGAAGCTCGTCTCGATGTCGAGCTGTGTGAACTCGGGCTGGCGATCCGCGCGCAGGTCCTCGTCGCGGAAGCACTTCACGATCTGGTAGTAGCGATCGAAGCCCGCAATCATCAGGATCTGCTTCATCAGCTGCGGCGACTGCGGCAGCGCGAAGAAGTTGCCGGGCTGCGTGCGGCTCGGCACGAGGTAGTCGCGCGCGCCCTCGGGCGTCGTCTTCGTGAGGATCGGCGTCTCGACGTCGATGAAGCCGTGCTCGTCGAGGAACGCGCGCATCGCGCGCGTCACGGAGTGACGGAGACGCAGGTTCTTGAGCATCCGCTCGCGGCGCAGATCGAGGTAGCGGTAGCGGAGCCTGAGCTCCTCGCTCGCGTGCTCGTCGTGATGAAACGGCGGCGTCAGCGACTTGTTGAGCACGGTCAGCTTGTCCGCGACGAGCTCGACCTCGCCGGTCGCGAGCGCCGGGTTCACGGTGCCTTCCGGGCGCGCACGGACGAGACCTTCGACGGCGACGACGTACTCGCTGCGAAGCCGCTCGGCCTCGGCGAAGACGTCGGCCGCGCTCGGGTCGAAGACGATCTGCAGCAGGCCCTCGCGGTCGCGCAGGTCGACGAAGATCACGCCGCCGTGATCGCGCCGCGAGTGCACCCATCCGGCAACGGCGACGCGTTGCCCGATCGTCTCCCGATTGACCTGACCGCAGTAGTGGCTCCGCATGGGGCTGACCTCGGCGTTTTCGTCCTCAGGGAATGATGGCTTGCGCCCGAAAAGCGGCCCAAAAGGGCGCGAATGTTAAGGCGCGGGGCCGGCCGGGCGCAACGGTGCCGCATTCGGAAGAGCGCCCGGCTCCTCCCGCCACCTCGGCACGACGACCCCGAGCGAGACGATCATCTTCAACGCGTCCTCGATCGACATGTCGAGCTCGACGACCTCGTCGCGCGGCACGAACAGGATAAAGCCCGAGGTCGGGTTCGGCGTCGTCGGCACGAACACCGTGAGCACGACCTCGCCCGTCTTCTCCTGGACCTCGCCGACCGGCTCAGACGTCTGGAACGCGAGGGAGTACACGCCCTTGCGCGGGTACTCGATCATCAGCACCTTCTTGAAGGACTCGCTCGTGTCGCTGAACACCACCTCGACGAAGTGCTTGACCGAGCCGTACACGGTGCGCACGAGCGGGATCCGGGCGAGCCACGACTCGTATAAACCCACGAGGCGCTTGCCGATCAGGTTCGCGGCGAGCATGCCGGTCGCGACCAGCACGACGAACGCAAGCACGCCGGAGACGATCGCGTTCAACGCCGGCACGTTGAACTCGAAGAGTGCCGGGAACAGCGCCTCGGGCCGATAGTTCGCGGGCAGCCAGAACAGGAGCCGCTCCATCAGCCCGAGCAGCAGCCGGAAGACGAATATCGTCGCGCCGACCGGTGCCCAGACGAGCAGGCCGGCAACGACGTAGCGGCGAAGACGTGCCACGGGGGTCAGCTCACGCGACGGCGGCGCTGGTGCTGCCCGTATCCTTCTTCGCTTCCTTCTTGTCGCTCTTCTTGTCGCTCGCGGAGTCGGAGCTTGCCTTCTCGCCGCCCTTGTCGCCGCTGTCGGCGAGGTTGCGCTTCTTTTCCTTGTCGGACTTGAAGTCGGTCTCGTACCAGCCGCCGCCCTTCAGGCGAAACGCGGGCGCGGACATCAGCCGCTTCAGGGACGGTTGCTCGCACTCGGGGCAGTCCTTCAGCGGCTCGTCCGACAGCTTCTGCAAAGCGTCGAGCGTGTGCCCGCAGTCCTCGCAACGGTATTCGTAAATTGGCATGACTACAGGTCTCTCTCGAAAAAAGCCGGAGCCGGCCCGGTAATTTGGACGGCCCCACGTGATTTCAAGGGCGGGGAGGCGAAAGCCCCGCCGGGTCCGGGCGGATTATCGGCCGGACCATCCCGCGAAGGAAGGGCGCGCACCGGAAAACGGGTCCGGAAAATGGGGTCAGAGCCCGATTTCCGCCGCGCCTACCGGAAGATCCCCTTTTCGCGCCCGGGAGCGCCGCTTCCCGATAGTGTCAGACGCGGAAATCGGGGTCAGCGCGGGAATCGGGGTCAGAGCCCTTTTCCGCGGATTATTGGGATCCGCGGATATTGGGGTCAGGGATATTGGGGTCAGAGCCCTTTTTCGCGGAGCCCCTCATTCGGTATTGGGGTCAGAGCTCTTTTCCGCACAGTCCCTTTTTCGATCCGATCGAGTCTGGTGTTTCCGGACCGGCGTCCGTCGAAAAGGGCTCTGACCCCGATTTCCCGCTGACCAGCTTTTCCCGGAGGCGGTCACCGCCGGTCGAGGAAGGTGCCCGACGCCATTTTCCGAAAGACGCCATTTTCCGAAAAAAGGGCTCTGACCCCAATTTTCGCTGGGAAACGGGGTCAGAGCCCGATTTCGGGCACGCCTCCCGGAAAATCTCCTTTTCGCGCCAGGGTCAGGTGGGGTCAGAGCCCTTAGACGAGTAGGGGCTCTGACCCCGATAAAAGGGCTCTGACCCCGATTTTTGGCTACGCGGCGGCGGCCCTCGCCTTCTCGAACTCGAGGCCGTCGGCCGACGCGACGACCCGGACCGTGTCGCCCGGACCAAAGTCGCCGCGCAGGATCCGCTCCGCGAGCGGGTTCTCGACCTGCTGCTGGATCGCGCGCTTCAGCGGCCGCGCGCCGTAGACCGGGTCGTACCCCGCCTCCGCGAGCCGGTCGAGCGCCGACGCGTCGAGCTCGAGGCCGATGTCGCGGTCCGCGAGCCTGCGGCGCAGGTACTCGAGCTGGATGTCGACGATCCGCCGGATGTGCTCCGCCTCGAGCGGATGGAACACGACGACGTCGTCGATCCGGTTGATGAACTCCGGCCGGAAATGCCGGCCGACGATCTCCATGACCTCGGCCTTCATCCGCGCGTAATTCTCCGCGCCCGCGAGCTCCTGGATCCGCTGGCTGCCCAAGTTCGACGTCATGATCACGACCGTGTTGCGGAAGTCCACCGTGCGGCCGTGGCCGTCCGTGAGGCGCCCGTCGTCGAGCACCTGCAGCAGCACGTTAAAGACGTCCGGATGCGCCTTCTCGACCTCGTCGAGCAAGACCACGGAGTACGGCTTGCGGCGCACGGCCTCCGTCAGATAGCCGCCCTCCTCGTAGCCGACGTAGCCGGGCGGCGCGCCGATTAGCCGCGCAACCGAGTGCTTCTCCATGAACTCGGACATGTCGATCCGGACCATCGCGTCCTCGGTGTCGAACAGGAACGCGGCGAGCGCCTTCGAGAGCTCGGTCTTGCCGACGCCGGTCGGCCCGAGGAACAGGAACGAGCCGTTCGGCCGGTTCGGGTCCGCGAGCCCCGCGCGCGACCGCCGGATCGCGTTCGACACGGCCTGAACCGCCTCGCGCTGCCCGACGACGCGCCGGCCGAGGAACTCCTCCATCCGGAGCAGCTTCTCGCGCTCGCTCTCGAGCATCTTCGAGACCGGGATGCCGGTCCACTTCGACACGACCTCCGCGATCTCCTCCTCGGTCACACGCGTGCGCACGAGCTTCTTCGCCTTGGGGTCCTGCTCGCTCGCGACCGCCTGCTCGAGCTGGCGCTCGAGCTCGGGGATCCGGCCATACTGGAGCTCGGCCATCCGCGTCAGATCGCTCGCACGGCGCGCCTTCTCGAGCTCGACCTTTGCCCGCTCGAGCTCCTCCTTGATGTGCGTCGTGCCCTGCGTCGCCGCCTTCTCCGCCTTCCACACCTCCTCGAGGTCGGAGTACTCGCGCTCGAGCCGCGCGATCTGCGCCTCGACGTCCGCGAGCCGCCGCTTCGACGCGTCGTCCGTCTCCTTCTTCAGCGCCTCGCGCTCGATCTTGAGCTGGATCAGGCGCCGGTCGAGGCGATCGAGCTCCTCGGGCTTCGAGTCGATCTCCATTCGGATGCGGGACGCGGCCTCGTCGACGAGGTCGATCGCTTTGTCCGGGAGATTGCGGTCCGTGATGTAGCGGTGCGACAGCGTCGCCGCGGCGACGATCGCGGGGTCCGTGATCTCGACGCCGTGGTGCACCTCGTAGCGCTCCTTCAAGCCGCGCAGGATCGCGATCGTGTCCTCGACGGTCGGCTCGTCGACGAGCACCTTCTGGAAGCGCCGCTCGAGC
Source organism: Gammaproteobacteria bacterium (assembly GCA_036381515.1). Taxonomy (GTDB): domain Bacteria; phylum Pseudomonadota; class Gammaproteobacteria; order Steroidobacterales; family Rariloculaceae; genus ZC4RG20. The sequence continues at coordinate 28,888 of DASVCR010000075.1, forward strand.
GCCGCGTCCTTCTCGATGTACTTGCGGTACTCGTCGAGCGTCGTCGCGCCGACGCAGTGCAGCTCGCCGCGCGCGAGCGCCGGCTTCAGCATGTTGCCCGCGTCCATCGCGCCCTCGGCCTTGCCGGCGCCGACGACGGTGTGCAGCTCGTCGATGAACAGGATCACCTGGCCTTCCTGCTTCGCGAGCTCGTTCAGCACCGCCTTCAGCCGCTCCTCGAACTCGCCGCGAAACTTCGCGCCGGCGATCAGCGCGCCGAGGTCGAGCGCGAGGAGCCTCTTGCCCTTGAGCCCCTCGGGGACCTCGCCGTTCACGATGCGCTGCGCGAGCCCCTCGACGATCGCGGTCTTGCCGACGCCCGGCTCGCCGATCAGCACCGGGTTGTTCTTCGTGCGTCGCTGCAGCACCTGGATCGTTCGCCGGATCTCGTCGTCGCGGCCGATCACCGGGTCGAGCTTGCCCTGCTCGGCCCGCTCCGTAAGGTCGATCGTGTACTTGTCGAGCGCCTGCCGCGTCTCCTCCGCGTTCGGGTCGTCGACCTTCGCGCCGCCGCGAACCTCCTCGATCGCGCGGTTGATCGCGCCCTTCACGGCACCCGCCTCCTCGAGCATGCGGCCGAGGTCGCTGCGGACCTCGAGCGCGGCGAGGATGAAGAGCTCGCTAGAAATGTACGCGTCGCCGCGCTGCTGCGCGAGCTTGTCCATGACGTTGAGGTGCTTCGCGAGATCGTTCGAGATGTGCACCTCGCCCGCGGCCGCGCCCTGCACGGACGGCAGCCGGTCGAGCGCGTTGCCGAGCGCCGAGCGCAGGCGGTTCAGGTTCACGCCCGCCTTCGTCAGCACGCCGCGGACCGTGCCGCCCTCCTGCTCGAGCAGCGCCGCCATGACGTGTGCCGGCTCGATGAACTGGTGATCGCGGCCGACCGCCATCGACTGCGCGTCGGCGAGCGCGAGTTGGAATTTGCTCGTGAGTTTGTCCATCCGCATGAGGAGGCGCTCCTGATCCGCCCGCTTTCTCGGGCCCTTGCATAATCGATGCCCCTGACATGGGGCTTGAGTCGGGGATATCAACCGGAGCGGCGCGGAGGGCCGGGCGGAAGGGACGGATGTGCCGAATACGCCGGATCGCCTGTCACGCCGGATGCGCCGAGACGCGCCGGTTACGCCGGATGCGCCCGCCACGCTGGATGCGCCGGTTACGCTGAATGCGCCGATCACGCTGGATGCGCCGAGACGCGCCGGACGCGCCCGATGCGACGCATGCGGCCGATGCACCGGATGCGCCGGCGAGCCGCCGCCGCGCTTAGCGCCGGCCGCGCCGCGCGTCACTCGATCCAGATCAGCGACGCCATCCGCCCGCACGGCGCGGCGCGTCGATGCGAGAAGAAGCGGTCGGCCTCGGTGAACGTGCAGCGGTCTCCGCCGTAGATCGCGGAGACTCCGGCGCGGCGGAGGCTCTCCGCCGCGAGCGCGTAGAGATCGGCCTGCCAGCGGCCCCGCGCGTTGCGGTCAAACGCGCGATCGACCGCGAACCCCTGCTCCGCGAATGCCGCGCGAACCTCGTCGCCGACCTCGAACGCGCGCGGGCCGATCGCCGGGCCGAGCCACGCGAGGACGTCGTCGGGCGGCACGCCGAGCGCGTCGACGGCCGCGGGCAGCACGCCCCCCGCGAGCCCGCGCCAACCTGCGTGCGCGGCGCCGACGCGGCGTCCAGCGCGATCGGTCAAGAGCACAGGCACGCAGTCTGCGGTTAACACGACGCAGACGACGCCGGGGCGCGACGTGACGGCTGCGTCGGCCGGGCCGAGACCGGGCCGGGGCCCCGGGTCCGCGCCGACTCCGTCCGCCCAAGGCTCCGGCGCGAGGTCGAGCACGTGCTTGCCGTGCACCTGCTCGAGCCAGCAGGGCTCCGACGGCAGCCCGAGCCGCTCGACGACGCGGCGCCGGTTCTCCGCGACCCTCACGGGGTCGTCGCCGACGTGTGCGCCGAGGTTCAGGCTCGCGTATCCGCCGTCGCTGACGCCGCCCGTCCGCAGCGTCGAATACGCACGTACGCGGGCCGGCGCGGGCCACGACGGGACGATCGCGATGTCGTGATCGCGGCCGGCGACGTGTGACGTCATCCGCGCGCCTCCGACGCGTATTGCGGTCCCGCCCCCGCCGCTGCTGCGCGGCGCCATCGCTTCCGCAGCGCCTGATCGCTTCTGCGCGGCCTCATCCCTTCTCGCAGCCTCATCCGTTCCCCGCCGCGACGGCGGCGTCCTCCCGCAGCGCCGCAAGCAGCGCTTCGATGTCGTCCGGCAGCGGGCTCTCAATCCTGATTCGCTCGCCGTTCAGCGGATGCTCGAGCTCGAGACGCAGCGCGTGCAGCGCCTGCCGCGGGAAGCGCTCGAGCGTCGTGCGGAGGCGCTCGGTCGGCTGCCGCGGGAAGCGCGGCCGCCCGCCGTACAGCGGATCGCCGACGATCGGCGCCCGCATACTCGCCATGTGCACTCGGATCTGATGCGTGCGGCCGGTCTCGAGCTCGACCTCGATGTAGGTGTGGGCGCGGAAGCGCTCGACGACGCGATAGCGCGTGACCGCTGGCCGGCCGCCGTCGACGATCGCCATGCGGACGCGGTCCCGCGGGTGGCGGCCGATCGGCGCGTCGACCGTCCCGCCGCCCGTCAGCACGCCCTGGCAGACGGCGCGGTAGGTCCGATGGATCTCGCGCCGCTCGAGCATGGCCGCGAGCCGGTGCTGCGCCTCGAGCGTGCGGGCGACGATCAGGAGACCGCTCGTATCCTTGTCGAGCCGATGGATGAGCCCGGCGCGCGGCAGCGCGGCGAGCGCGGGATCGAGGTGCAGGAGCGCGTTCTGCAGCGTCCCGGACGGATTCCCGGCGCCCGGATGCACGACGAGCCCGGCGGGCTTGTCGACGATCAGCAGCGCATCGTCGGAGTATCGGACGGTAACGGGGATCGGCTCCGACTCCAGCGGCACGGCGGGCTCGAGCTCCGCGTCGAGGACGATCTCGTCGCCGCCCCGGACCTTGCGCTTCGGCTCGGCCCGCTGGCCGCCGAGCGTCATCTCGCCGGAGTCGATCCAAGCCTTGAGCCGGCTTCGGGAATACTCGGGCAGCAGCGCGGCCGCGGCCTGATCGAGCCGGCGGCCCGCCATCTCTGGCGGGACGACGACGCGGCGGCGGACGGCCTCGCGCTCCACGTCAGCGCCGCCCTCGAAACTTTCGGCCACGGGTGCTCGTCAAACGGTACAATCCGCCGTTTCCGACAGGGGCCGCGATGCGCGGTGTACGACCATTGGTAAGCCCCATGCGTTCGATGAAGAGAATCGGCCTGCTCGCTCTCGCCACGGCGGCACTCGCGGCCTGCGGGCGCGGCGACGTCGTGCAGAATGCGGGTCCGGAGCTGCTGTACGAGCGCGGCCAGGACATGATGCAGGGCGGCAACTATCAAGGTGCCGTAGCGTACTTTCAGCAGCTCGAGGCGACTTACCCGTTCAGCAACTACACTCGGCAAGCGCAGCTCGACATCATTTACGCCTATTATAAGGCTGGCCTTCGCGAGGAGGCGATCGCCGCCGCGGAGGAGTTCGAGCGCGAGAATCCCACGCATCCGCGCGTCGACTACACGCTCTACATGCGCGGCCTGATCTACTTCGATGAAGGGCCGAACGTTCTCGAGCGGCTCTTCAGGATCGACGTGACGGCGCGCCCGCCAGCGGACTCCGAGCGCGCGTTCGAGATGTTCCAGGAGCTGTTGCGGCGCTTTCCCGACAGCGAGTACGCCGAGGACGCGTATCAGCGGATGGTCTTTCTGCGCAACCGCCTCGCGAAGTACGAGAACCACGTCGCGCGCTACTGGCTGCAGCGTGAAGCGTACGTCGCGGCTATCAATCGCGCGAAGTACGCGCTCGAGACCTATCCCGGCGCGCCGGAGCTCGAGGAGAGCCTCCAGATCATGATCGAGGCCTACCGGCGCCTCGGCATGGACGACCTCGCCGAGGACGCCGAGCGCGTGCTCGAGCGCAGCTTCGGGAGTCCGGCGGAGACGTTCAGCCTCGACTGACGAAATCGGGGTCAGAGCCCGTTTTCGAAATCGGGGTCAGAGCCCTTTTCGCGCTCCGGGGAAGCGGGGTCGCGGCCTCGCGTCGGACACGTGGATTGGGTCCGAAGAACACTAGGGTCACGGTCCTTCATTCCTCCCGAAGAAAATTTGGAGTCACAGTCCTTTTTCCTTCCGAAGAAAATCGGGGTCGGAGCCCTTTTTCCGTCGGAAAGTGAAAAACTCGGGGTCGGACCCCTTTTCCGTAAAATGGCTGGGGTTAATAGCGCCCTTTTGCTCCTGAAAAATTGCGGGTCAGAGCCCGTTTTCGGCTCTCATGCCGTAAACCGTAGGCTGACTCCGTCCGGGCAATGGCGGAGGCAACCCTCCTAGCTTCAACAGTGCCAAGCCAATGGATGGCGCTGGGAGAACCGAAGGCCATGATGACGGGCATGGCGTCTCCTCAGACCTGACCCACGGATCAGACCTGACCTACGGATCAGACCTGACCCACGGATATGCAGGAGCCCCTTTTTCCCTCTCACGGCAGGTCCGAATCCCGGCGGAAGGAAAAACGGGCTCAGAAGTGGCCCCCGATTTTCGGACAGTGTTGTAAGGTGGGATCTGCCTTGATCAGGAACCCTTACGAACAATGGCTAAAAGAAGAAACTTTTCCCCGGAGTTTAAGGCAAAGGTAGCGCTGGCGGCGATCCGCGGCGACG